>DATFPH010000468.1:0-52279 GCA_035264905.1 Thermoanaerobaculia bacterium | reverse complement strand
CCGCTTGCGGGAGAGGGGCCGGGGGTGAGGGCCCCCCGCTCCCGCCAGCTCCGCCGCGGGCGCCAACGCCAACGCGAGTGCGGCGGCGAGGGCGAAGAGGCCCGGCTCGTCGATCTGCCCGAGGCCCGACTGGATCACGGGGGCCGCGGCGATCAGGCCGGCCGCGAGGGGCACCAGCACCGCCAGCGCCCGGAGCGGCGCGCCGAGCCGCCAGGCGGCGACGGTGGCCAGAAGGAGCGGGAGGAGGAGCGCCGGGAGGAGCAGCCGCAACTGCTCGCTTTCCCAGACGGCCGGCGAGAGGGACGGGCGTTCCAGGTCGACCCCGGGCGGCAGCGGCAGGCGTCCGAGATTGCGATCCATTTCCTTGCGCCGGCCGATCCGCAGCTCTTCGCTGTTCAGCGGGAGCTGGACCTCGATGGGCAGGACGAAGCGGCCGGATTGCCGCGCGATCCGCGGCTGGACGACCTCTTCGCGGAGCGCGAGGGACGCGGCGGGGGAGACGGTGCGGCCGCCGGCGAGGAGGACGGTCTGGCCGAGGAGCGTTCCGGCGGCGGGCACGTGGCGCTCGGGATCGAGCGGCGCGCCGGCCGGGACGACGACGAGGGCGCGATCGGCGGACCCGGGGGGCCGGCGCGGCAGCGGCACCGGGGCCGGCGGCCAGCTCTCCTCCCGGAGGGCGGCGGCCAGGCCGGCGGCGGTGGCCGGGGTGGTCCCCAGGGTCGGGCGCAGGCTGAGCACGACGGACGGGGTGCCCCAGGCGGTGATCCAGTGGGAGCGGACCTTGAGCTGCGCGAGGCGGGCGAGCAGGCGGTCGTGGGCCATCCGCAGGGCTTCGAGGTCGGCGCTGCGCAGGATCGCACGGTAGGTGCGGCCTTCCTTGTCGGCCCGGGCGCGTTCCTCCAGGTCGATGCGCAGCCCGCCTCCGCCGGCCGCGGTCAGGCCGGTGTCGATGCGCGCCGCGGCGCCGCCGGGGATCTGGTAGCGCAGCCGCGTGGCGAGGGCGGCGAGCCGGTCGGGTTGGCGGTCGCCGGGCCGCACGACCGCGGAGACGAACGCGCGGCCGGCCTGGGCGCTGCTCCAGAAGCGGACGATCTCCGGAGTGCGGGCCAGGACCTCCTCGGCGCCGCGGATCAGGCGCTCGGACTCGTCCAGGGTCGAGCCTTCGGGAAGGGGGAGGACGAGGGTGAAGGTGCCGCCGTCGGGCGAGAGGTCGCCGGTGCGCGGCACCAGGGCGCCGCCGCAGAGGGTGGCGGTGATGGCCGCGGCGGTGGCGAGGCCGAGGAGCGCGGTGCCGGGATCGCGGAGGGCGCGGCGCTGCAACCTCACCCCCTGGCCCCCTCTCCCATCGCCCACCCTTCCACCGGGAGAGGGGGAAACTGCTTTCAAGAATCGATGCTTTCGTTTTCCCGTGGTTTTCGGGTCTTGGCTCCCCCTCTCCCGGTCGGTGGTTGGGCGATGGGAGAGGGGGCTGGGGGGTGAGGCCGGCAGGATCGCCGCCGCCACGATCGCCGCCGCCGCCGCGAGAAAGAACGCCCGCGCCGGCTCGCCCAGCAGAGGCTCGAGCTCCGGGCCCGCCAGGCTGGCCGCCACCGGAACTGCGAGCGCCGCGGCGATGGCAGTTCCCGCCAGGGCCAAAGAGCCGGCTCCGCCGGGACCCTCACCCCCTAGCCCCCTCTCCCACACGCACTCACGCCCGCCCGGGAGAGGGGGAACTCTCCTGGGTGTCCTTTTATAGATCCGGCACGCCGCCACCGGCAGCCCCGCCGCCACCCCCAACGCCAGCGCGGCGAGGGTCAGCACGTGCAGCGGGACGCCTGTCAGCCAGAAGATGTTCGCCGCCGCTGCGGCTCCGGCCGGGATCGCCAGTCCCAGGGACAGGGCTCCCACCCGCCCGGCCAGCCGCCATCCGGCCGCCGCTGCCGCCAGCGAGGCCACGAGGGCTCCCAGGATCAGCCGGCCGAGGAGATCGCGCAGCGGCTCGGCTTCGCTCCAGTCCACGACTCCCCGCTGGCCGGCGGGGAGAGCGGCGAGCCGTTCGCGCAGAGCATTGTCGGTGGCGAGGAGCGGCGCGCCGTGGGAGCGGCCCACGAAGAGGGCGAAGGCGGGCCGGCCCTGGTAGCGGACGCGGTAGGACGGCGTCCCCCGCCGCTCGCGGATCGTGGCCAGCGAGCCGAGCGGCAGGGTCTGATCCGAGAAGCCCGGACCCGGCTCGGACAGGGGAAGGAAGGCCAGGCGCTCGGGGTCCAGCGGCGGCACGACGACCGGGATCTCGCGGCCGCCGCGGCGGACCTGGCCGAGGATGGGCGCGCGGAGCGACCGGGCCACCGCGGTGCGGACGGCCTGGGCGGTGCCGCGCGGATCGGTGAGGCCGGAGGCGAGCTCGACCCGCACCTCCTCGCGGCCGGTGCCCAGGACCTCGACGGCCCAGACGCCCGGGACCGCGCGCAGGATCTCGGCAGCCTGCTCGGCGTCGGCCTCGCTGCGCGCTCCGGTGAGCCAGACGATGGCCAGGAGGTCGCCGTCCTCGCGGGCCGCGGGCTCGACCCGCAGCCGGGAGCCCTCGGGCAGGCGGCGCCGCAATCCATCCAGCTCGGCTTCGAGGCGCGCGGCCTTGCGGCCGGGATCGGTCCCCGGCGCGAACCGCACGCGCATCTCGGCGCCGTCGGGGCGCACCTCGCCGTCGGTCCCCCGCACGCGGCCGAGGGAGCGGATGGCGCTTTCGATCTCCTCGACCTGGTCGCGCGTGACCTCCGCCGGATCGCGCGCGTCGGTCAGCCGCAGGCTCACCGTCAGCTCGGGGAAGCTCTGCCGCGGCAGGTAGTCCAGCGGCAGCCGCGCGAAGGCGGCGGCGCCGAGGACCAGGAGGGCGGCGGTGGCGAGGAGCGATCTCATCTGAGCCTCGGCCTCTGTCTCGGCGCCAGCGCCCGCTGCAGCACGGGGACCAGGAGGAGCGACGCGAACGTCGCGGTCACCATGCCGCCGACCACCGCCGTGGCGAGCGACTGCCGCAGCTCGGCGCCTTCACCTCCGAGGACGGCGAGCGGCAGCATGCCGGCCAGCGTGGTGAGCGTGGTCATCATCACCGGCCGGTAGCGCTCGGCTCCGGCGCGGCGCAACGCCTCGTCGATCAGCTCGCCGGCGCGGCGGCGCTCCTCCGCCCGGTGGACGATCACGATCGCGTTGCTCACCACGATCCCGCCGAGCAGGATCAGGCCCAGGAACGACAGGACGTCCAGACTCTGCCCGGTCACCAGGAGCAAGCCGAGGGCGCCGCCCAGGGCGATGGGCACCGTGGACATGACGACGAGCGGCAGGCGGAACGATTCATAGAGGGCGGCGAGCGTCAGGAAGACCAGGACGAGCGAGAGGATCAGCGCCAGCCGGAGCTGTCCGAAGGCGCGCACCAGCTCCAGGGCCTTGCCCCCCGGGGCCAGCTCCTCGTTGGCTCCGCCCGGCAGACCGGCGAGGAGGGCGCCGGGATCGCGCACGGTGCCGTCGAAAGCGAGGCGCGCGGCGGGGCGGCCGTCCTGGCGCTCGAGGTCGGCGGGGCGGGCGCCGGAGACGAGGCGGGCGAGGGCGGCCAGGGGGACGACCGGGGACAAGGACGGCAAGGACTGCAAGGACGCCAAGGATGGATTGGAGGATAAAGAGATCGGCAGCAGGGCGGGGTCGAAGGGCTCGGGGGGCTTCACGTGGATTTCGGGCTCGACGCCGCTGAGATGCAGACGGCCGGCGGTCTGGTCGGTGAGGGCGAAGCGGATCTGGTTTTCCAGTTGATCGCGGTCGGCTCCGGCGGCGGCGAGGCGCGGCAGGTCCCAGGCGAGAAGGAGCGCTTCGTGCGGGCGGTCGCGGTGCGCTCCGGTCTCGCGCAGGCCGGCGGCGCGCAGGCGCTCGGCGGCGCGGCCGGCGAGATTCGCGGCCCGCTCGGGGGTGGCGGCGAGGGCGACCACCTCCAGCCGGCGGCCGGAGCGCTCGATGGGCTCCACGAAGGCGCTCGTCCGCGGCTCGATGCGCACGTCCACCTCCGGCAGCCGGCCGAGGGCGGAGCGCAGAGCGGGGAGAGCGCGCTCCGCCGCCGCGGCATCCGGGAAGGCCAGGAGCAGGCGGCCGGTCTCCTCGCCGTCTTTCTCCCGGGTGAGCCCTTCGGCGGTGGCCTGGATCGTGGCGATTCCGATTTTCTCGACCTTGGCGGCGTTGCCGAGCGCTGCGCGCGCCCGGGCTTCCAGGGCGCGGCCGAGGCGGAGGGCGGCTTCCGGGGTGAGGTCCGGCGCCAGGCGGTAGCGGGCCACGAGCTCCCGCGCCGGCGCGTCCGGCACCAGCTCGCGCGGCAGGAGGACCAGGGAGAGCCCCGCCAGGGCGAGGACCGCCAGGCCGGCCAGCACCGGCAGGACCGGCCGCCGCAGGGCGCCGTCGAGCAGCCGCAGATAGAGGCCGCGGCCGCCGTTCCAGCCGGAGCCGCCCGCGCGGCTCGCGTTGCCCGCGAGGACCGGGGTCACCGTCAGCGAGAAGAGGAGGGCGGCGACCTGGGAGGCCACGATGGCGAACGCCTGGACGCCGAAAAAGGCGCGGGCCAGCCCCTGGAGATAGATCAGGGGGAGGAAGACCACCGCCGTGGTCAGCGACCCAGCGATGACCGGCAGCGCGATCTGCCGGGTCCCGGCGAGCACCGGATCGGTCTCGCCGCGGGCGCGTGCCGACTCGATGGCTTCCAGCACGACGATCGAGCTGTCCACCACGGTGCCGGCGGCCAGGGCGAGGCCCGCCAGCGAGACCACGTCGAGCGACGCTCCGGCCAGGTAGAAAGCCGTGAAGGTGGCGAGGACCGAGGCCGGCACTACGACCGCCAGCGCGAGCGTCGGCCGCCAGCGCCCGAGAAAGGCGCGGATCGCCAGAGTGCCGAGAAGGAGCCCGACGAACGCGCCGATTCCGAGATCGGAGAGCGCGGTCACCACCTCGCGGCTGCGGTCGTCGACGATCCGGACGTGGAGTCCCGAGCCGGCGCGGGTCCCCACCGCTCCGACGCGCTCGCGGACGTTGGCAGCCAGGGCGACGGCGTTCGCCTCGGGCGCCCGGAAGACGCGCACCAGCACGCCCTCCTGGCCGTCGATCCGGAAAAGGGAGCCGTCGCGCACCTCCTCCAGCGAGATCCCGGCCAGGTCCCCCAGCACGCTCTCGCCGTGCGGACCGGGCACGCGCAGGGCGCCGAGGGCGTCGAGGGAAGTCACCTCTTCACGCACCAGGAGCGGGCGCACGGCGGCGCCCGAGCGCGCCCGGCCGGCCGGCACGGCGATGCCCACGGTCTCCAGGCGGGCCACCAGGTCGGCCGGCGTGAGGCCGCGGGCGGCCAGGGCCGCGGTGCGCGGGCGTACCACGGCATGGCGCGGCGCGAGGCCCACGGTCTCGACGCGGCCGGCACCGGGGAGGCGCGCCAGCTCGGGGACGAGGAGGCGCTCGGCGAACGCCGTCCGCTCCGCTCCGCCGCCGCCGAGCACTCCGACCTCGACGATCGGCTCCGGGTCGCCGGCGGTCAGCTCCACGGCGAGCGTCACTCCGTCCAGGTCCGAGAGGCGGCGCTCGGCCTCGATGCGCAGGCGGTCGGCGTCGGTCTGCCATTCGCTCTCCACGTGCGCCTTGACGACGCCGTCCGCGGTGCGGGTGCGCACCGAGGTCACGCCGGCGAGGGCGGCGAGGCGCCGCTCCAGCGGGCGGGTCACCCGGTCCAGCACCTCGTCCCGCGAGCGCCCCTCGGCCGTGGCCGTGATCTCCAGCCCCGGCCGCTCCACCGAGGGGAGCAGCGAGACGGGCAGGCGGAACAGCGAGAAGGCCCCGAGGACGACCAGCGAGGACGCGGCGATCAGGGTCGAGACCGGGCGCTCGATCGCCTGGCGGATCACGGAGCTCCCTCCGGGGTTCCTTCCACGGGCTCGATCAGGTCGTGGTCCGCCAGCATCGACGCGCCGCCGGTCACGACGCTGTCGCCGGCCGAGAGGCCGCGCAGGATCTCGACGCGGCCGCCGCCGCGCGCGCCGGTCTCGACCGGCTGGCGCCGGACCACGCTCTTCCCCCGGCCGCGCTGGGCCACGAACACGGCGCTGCCGCTCTCGCCGGCCACCAGGGCGTCCTCGGGGACGGTGATCGTCTCGGGCCGGGCGTCGAGCTCGATGCGCAGCTCCACTCCCTCGCCCGGCGCGGGAAGCCCCGCGGCGTCACTCACCCGGACGACGAGCGGCACCGTTCCCGCGGCCTCGACGACCGGCGAGATCTCGCGGATCGTCCCTTCCCCGAGCGGCTCGCGGGAGCCGGGCGCGACGAAGCGCACGGAGAGCCCCGGCCGCAGGAGCTCGCGGTCGGAGGCGGCGGCGCGCGCTTCGATCTCGGGGAAGCCCCCGGCGGCGATGCGCGCGAGGACGACGCCCGCCGCCACCTCGGACTCCGGCGGCACGCGGCGGTCGACGATGAGCCGGCCGCTCACCGGGGCGCGCAGGTCGAGCCGGGAGAGGCGCCCTTCGGCGGCGGCCACGCGGCTGCGCGCGAGCTCGGCCTCGGCCTCGGCGGCGGCGAGCACCACGGCGGCCTCGACGCCGGCCTCGAACGCCTTGCGGTGGCGCGCCAGCTCGGATTCGGCGACCCGCAGGTGGAGCCGGTTCTCGGCCAGGCTCGCCTCCGCGTCCTGGAGCGAGAGGCGGGCCAGGACCTCCCCCGCGCGCACCTCGGCGCCGGTGGTCAGCCCGTCGGCGAACCGCGCCGGATAGCGCAGCCGGCCGCCGGCCGTGACCGCGACCTCGGCCGTCTCGCCCGGGCGCACGACGCCGAGCACGGAGAGGGTGGGCTGGAAGGTGGCGCGGGCCATTTTCTCCAGGCGCACGGGCACCGCCGGGGCGGCTTCGGGCACCGCGGCGGGGGCCGGGGAGCAGGCGGTGGCGAGGCCGAGCAAGGACAGCAAGGTCAACAAGGACAGCAAGGACAAACGCGCGGCGGGCGTCTTCCGGGGCTTGCCCTTGCAGTCCTTGTCGTCCTTGCAGTCCTTTGCCTTTCTGTTCATAGCATCGACTCCGGCCGGCGCAGGCGGCGCCGGGCATAAAGAGAAAAGAGGGTGGCGGCGGTTCCGAGCACCGCGAGGCTGCCCAGCCAGGGCAGCGCCTCGTCGCGCCCGAGGAGCCAGGCGCCGAAGCGCGAGAAGTAGATGTCGGGAATCGGGTTGCGGAAGAACCAGGGGCTCAGCACGACGAGCGTCGCCATCGAGGCGAGCCAGACCGCGCCCGCCGTCTTCAGGCGGACCGCCCAGAAGAGCGCCAGCGCGCCGACCAGGAAGGCCACGGCCGCGACCTGGAGGAGGACCGTCAGCAGCGGGAACCCCCGGTCCTCATAGAACCAGTCGGCGACCGCGATCACCCAGCCCTGGACGGCCATGAAGCCGCAGACCGCGGCGGCGCGGCGCACGAAATAGCCCACGGCGCCGGGCGTCGAGAGCGCCAGGTCGAGGCAGCCGGCGCGGCGCTCGACCTCGACGATTCCGGAGAGGGCCGGCAGCCCGAGGAGGAGGAAGGGGAAGAGGATCACCCAGGTGTAGATCCCCGGGGGCTCGCCGCCGTCGCCGAGCAGCATGCTGAGGATCTGCGACAGGATCAACAGGGCGTCGATCCCCGCGAACAGCCAGAGCCGGCGCCCGAGCAGCAGCTCCAGGGTTAATCTGATGCCGCTCAGGCCGCGGGGGCCGCGGACGCCGCGGAGCGCGCTCTTCACGGCCCCCTTCAAGGCAGCCCCCCTTCGAAAAACACCCGGTCGCGCGGCGCGCCCTTGCGCTCCATGCGGTGGCACTCGTGATCGGGGTCGAGGAAGACGGCCTGGGGCCGGTGCTGCGTTTCGAGCGAGAACGAGGCCGTCCCGCCGGTGCCGACCGTCACCGTGGTCTCGGCCGGCGTCAGCGCGGCGGTCAGCACCACCCGGCAGGTCGCCTCGCCGTCGGCCAGGTTGTGCACCCGGCCGGTCGCCCGCCAGCCGGGGCCGGCGCGGTGGAACGCCACGTCCTCCAGCACGAGCTCCGGCAGCCGGCCGGCGCGGAAGAAGTCGCGGAACATGCCCTCCACCGGCTGCTCGGCGCGGCGGCGCAGGATCTCGGCGAATTCGTCGAACGTGGCCGGCCGGTCCCCGCCCCGCGCGAGGAGCTCGTCGACCGCGGCGCGCAACGGCTCGCGGCCGGCCCGATGCTCCAGCGCGGCGACCAGGGCGGGAAAGCGGAGACGCCAGTAGGCCGAATATCCTTCTCCCAGGGCCGGTACCTGGACCACCGGGATGTCCTTGAGGTCCAGCGGCCCCACGACCGCGCCCCGCTCGGGTCCGAGGCCCAGGCGCTGCAGCGCGAGAGTCCGGAAGAGCTGCAGGAAGAAGAGCGGATGGTCGGGATCGAGCCGGCGCCGCGACGACAGGCGGGACGACACGACCTCCGCCACCAGCGCCTCGGGATCGATCGGCCGGGTCTGGATCAGGTTGGCCTCGGAGAGGAAGATGAGCCGCCCCCGCACCTCGACGAAGCTCTCGTTGAGCCCTTCGCCCGAGAAGAACCAATAGCTCGGAACACGGTTGTGGATGCTGTTGTCCGGCCACTCCAGGACCACGGTCCCGTCGAGCCGGCCGAGGCCGGGCCAGGCCTCGCCCAGCATCCGCGAGCCGCGGGCGAGGAAGCCCAGGTGGAGCTCGCCGGCGGCGCTGTGCGACGGGAACACCGCCACCGCCGCCCCGCCCGCGCCGTTCCCCGCCAGCAGCTGGTGGCGGCCGCCGGCGACCGTCACCTCGTGGAGGGGCAGCGCGCACCGGCTCTCCAGCCGGCCGCCGCGCGCCACGCCGCCGCAGGCGTCGGCCAGGAACAGGCCGGGCGGTACGGCGAGCGCGAGGCGCACCTCGGCCCTGGGGAAGACGGTCTCGGCCGCGACCTCCGGATATCCGTAGTTGTTGGAGAAGGTCCAGGGGCCGTAGCGCGGCACGGGGAGCAGGTCCTCGGCCCGCAGGTCCACCCGGTAGCCGGAGACCGCGGGAATCCGGTAGCTCGGAGAGAGGTCGATCAGGTCGCGGTCGAAGCGGGCCCGCTGGTGCCCGCCGAAGGCAGGGTCCACCAGCCGCTCGGGCTTGGGCCGGCCGGCGAAGGCGATCTGGGCCGGGCGGCCGGCGAGGCGGAAGCGCAGCGTGCGGCTCGCGCCCGGGGCGAGCGGCGGATCGAGCTCGACGGTCAGGCGGTCCCAGACGCGCGTGGGGCGGACCCGGCCCGCGTCCGCCGCGACCTCGCGCACCTTCAGCTCCTCGTCGAGCGCGAAGGCGAGATGGCTCTGCGGGCTGCGGCCCGTGTTGCGCATCACGCCGGTGACGCGCAGCGCCACCTCGCCGTCCGCCGCGACCGTCCCCTCGACCGTCCAGAGACCGGGGAGCACGTCGAGGGGCGTCGGCCGCGGCGGATTCATCTCGGCGCGGACCATGCGCCAGGCGCGTTCGTCGTAGCGGTCGACCCGCGTAAGGAGCGCCGCCCCGGCGGCGGCGGCGAGCAGGAGGGTCAGGGCGATGGCGATGCGGTCCGCCGGGGCGAGGGCCGGATCGGGCAGGACCGCGTCGCGCAGCCGTCCGGAGAGCTGGAGGAAGCTGCGCAGCGGATGGGCCGGCCGCACGGTCCAGGGCGGCAGGTCCGGCCGGGTCCGCCGCAGGCGGGCGATCGCTCCGCCGAAAGCCAGAGCGGCGATGAGGACGGGCAGGAGGCTGTCGGCGAAGCTCTGCTCGATCCGCGTCGACAGGTCGAAGCCGGCTTCGCTCGCCGGGATCGGAAACAGCCAGAACCGGCCCTGGTCGTCGAGCGAGCCGTACACCTGGGCGATCCGGCTCACCGCGAGCCGGGCGGAGGGGTGATCCAACCAGCGCAAGGGGCTCTGGATGCGATATCCCAGAGGCGCGAGAGCGCCGTTGAGGGCCCAGGGGAGCGCCACCAGGAACACGGCCGCGGCCACGAACGCGCCCATGCCGTTGCCGCCGAGCGTCCCCAGGCCGAGACCCAGGGTGACTCCCAGGGCGGCCAGGGGGAGGACGTGGAGCAGCCAGGGCGCCCAGAACACCGCCGGCGCGGGCGCCGGGTAGCCGCCGGCCGCCACGAGCCCCGCGGTGACCAGGAGGGGGAGGGCGCTGAGCGGCAGGACGATCACCTGGAGGGCGAGCCACCGCCGGACCAGATACCCCGCGTTCGTCAGGTCGGTGAGCCCGAGCGTCGTCCAGGCGCCGCTCGACCGCTCGCGGCCGATGCCGTCGAGCGACAGGAGGAGCGCCAGGACGCCGGTGAGGAGCGGCAGGACGGTCATCGTCTCGCTCGCGTAGGTGGCGCCGCCGATGCGGAAGAATTCGCCCGAGCGGCGGAGATAGGTGAGCGCCGCGGGCAGGCTCCCGGCGGTCACGTACGCCCCGGCGGCGACCCGGAAGCGCAGGGAGCGCCCCTGGGTGCGCAGCTCGTGGAGGATGAAGGCGGCGGTCCTCCTCATGTCAGGCGGCCTCCTCCGCCGGCTCGGGCGCCAGGCCGCGCACCGCCAGCCAGGCGCCGTAGGCCTCTTCCAGGTTGACCGGCCGCGGCTGGGCGCCGGGGACCGGCTCGGGGCTCCAGACCACCCGCTCGACCGCGCCGCGCTGATCGGACCGGTACGTGACCTCGGCGGTGCCCTCCGGCAGCTCGACGCCGGCCGGGACCTGCCAGAGGCGGCCGGCGGCGGCCCGCAGCAGCTCCGAGGGCGGGCCGTCGAACAGCAGGCTGCCGCGGCCGATCACCACCAGGCGCGGGCAGGTGGCCTCCACGTCCTCCACGATGTGCGTCGAGAGCAGGACGGCCGTGTGCTCGGCCACGTCGGTGATCAGGCTGCGGAAGCGGATGCGCTCCTCCGGGTCGAGGCCGGCCGTGGGCTCGTCCACCACCAGCAGGCGGGGGGAGTGGATGAGAGCCTGGGCGATGCCGAGCCGCCGCTGCATGCCGCCGGAGTACTCGCCGGACCGCCGGTCCGCGGCGGCGGTGAGCCCGACCGACTCCAGGAGGTGCCGCACCCGCTCCGCGAGGGCCTTCCGGCCCAGGGGCACGCCGCGCAAACGGGCGATGTGCGCCAGGTATTCGCGGCCCGTGAGATGGCCGAGCGGGCGGTAGTCCTGAGGGAGGTAGCCGATGAGCCGGCGGATCGCCGGACGCAGACGGGCCTGCGCCGCGTCGAGGCCGTCATAGATCCGCCGGCCGGACGAGGGCTCCAGCGACAGGGTGAGGATCGAGAGGAACGTGGTCTTGCCGGCGCCGTTCGGTCCCAGGAGACCGAGCATGCCGCGGTCGAGCGACAGGCTCACCCCGCGCAGAGCGCGCGTGCCGTCCACGTACGTCTTGGTCAGGTCCTCCAGCTCGATCATCCGCGCTCCTCCAGAGACACGTCCCCTCAGACCCGGCGAGCCACGGGCCTTTCGCGAGTCGTGCAGCGATGACTATGGCTCAGTGTACTACACAACCAATACAGTTGTACGTGTGGAGATCGAAAAAGGTTGGGGGCGGAGTTTGAGATCCGACGGATCGGTTGGATGATCGGTCCGATCAGTCCGATTCAGGCAGGCTGCTCGCGGCCGGGCACGACTCTCGCAAAGCCCATGCCGCGCGAGGATTCATGAAGAAGAAGCTTCTCATCCGCCTGCTGCTGGCCTTCGGTCTGGGCCTCGCCATCCTCTGGCCGCTCTATCTGGTGGCCGGCAACGTCTGGCTGCGCCAGGGCGGGCTGGAGCGGATGCTCAACCGCCGGCCGGAGCGGCTGTCGATCCACTGGGACTCGGCCTGGACGCTCTGGCCCGGCGTGGTCCACGTGCGCGGGTTCGAGCTGCGCAACCAGACCCGGACCTTCCAGTGGTGGGTGGCGGTCGACCGCGGCACCGTGGACGTGGATTTATGGAGCCTGCAGGACCGCGAGCTGCTGCTCGGCCCGCTGACCGGGACGGGCGCCACCTTCCGCCTGCGCCGCCGCCTGGATACACCGCCGCGGGCGCGGCCCGGCCGTCCCGAGCTCTACCCGCCGATCCCCGGCCTCGCCAATCCGCCGGTGGCCAAGCCGGAGAAGCTCTATCCTCCCCGGCCCGGTCCGCGGCGTCCACCCTGGCATGTACAGATCACCGGGATCAGCCTGGACGACGTGCGGGAGGTGTGGGTCGAGGAGGTCCGCTTCGCCGGCCAGGCCCGCGTGACCGGAGGCTTCGACGTGCGGGCCCGCCGGCGGGTGGAGGTGGAGCCCAGCCGCGTCGAGATCCAGGAGGGGACGCTGGCGCTCGGGGCCGGGGCCAAGGCCCAGCCGATCCTCGCGGACGCCCGGGGGCGCCTGGACGGGCGGATCGAGCCCTACTCGCCGCGGCGGTTCAAGGGGTGGGAGGTGTTCCGGTTCACCAGCGGCCGGGCCACCCTGGAGGGGCAGGTGCGCAGCCTGGCCTTCCTGGACGTCCTCTTCCGCGAGACCCGCTGGGTGGACCTGCGGTTCGGCGGTGGCCGGACGACCGCGGACTTCCGCCTGCGCCGCGGCCAGATCCTCCCCGGCAGCCGGATGGAGGCGCGGCCCGAGGGGATCACCGTCGCCTTCCTCGACTATCGGGCCCAGGGGAATGGCACGGTCCGCTGGTGGGTGGAGCCGGAGAAGGGTGTGGCGGAGGGGAGGATCGCTCTCGATCTCGACCACTTCCGGATCCAGCGGCAGGGGTACGGGCGGCCCCACGTGCGTGGACGCGGGCTGCGGCTCGAAGCCGCCAGCGAGAGGCCGCGGATCGGCGGCCTCTTCCAGCCCAAGTGGGTCTCCATCGACATGGCGCAGGCCGAGGTCCCCGACCTGCGCTTCTACAACGCCTATCTGCCCGCGCGGTCCGGGCTCGCCCTGACGGGAGGCTCGGGCCGGATGAGCGCCCGGTTCCGCGCCACGGCGCCGGAGTGGATCGGCTCCGGCGAGATGCGGCTTGCCGCGCGCGGCCTCGGCGCCCGATTCCAGGAGAAGCGGCTGCGCGGCAACCTCTCCCTGCACACCCTGCTGCGCCGGGCCGATCTCCGCGAGAAGCGGTTCGACATCAGTGGCAGCAAGATCGATCTGACGGACGTGATCTCGTTGGACGCCGCGCCCGGCGAAGCGCCCAGGTCCCCCTGGTGGGCGCGCGCCCATCTGGACCGGGCTGTGCTCGCACCGGGGTCGCCGACCTTCCTGCGCGCACGGGTCGAGAGCACGCTGAGCGACACCCGCCCGCTCTTCGCCCTGGTCGCGCCGGCCGGGGGACGGGGGAGGATGCTCCATTGGGTGGACGACCTGCTGGACATCCAGGGGATTGGAGCCACGGCGGAGCTCACGGTGGGGCGGAGCTTCCTGAGCGTCGATCACCTGGCGGTGGCCGGCGGCAAAGCGCAGGTCGAGGGGAGGTTCCAGGTGGCGGACGGACAGCCGCGGGGTATCCTCTATGCGGCCTGGGGCCGGCTCGACGTGGGGGTGGAGCTGGCCGACGGCAAGCGCGACTGGAAGATCCTCCGGCCGCGCAAGTGGTTTGAAAGCTACCCGGCCTTCGACTGACGTATCCTTGGTCATGAGCACCAAGCTTCTCTTCGCGATCCCGTTCCTCGCCGGGCTCTGCGCCCTGGCCCTGGTCTCCCGATCCGGCGATGCGGCCCCTCAAAAGGCCGCTCCACCCGCCGGGGGTCCGGTCATCCTGGAGCTGTTCACCTCGCAGGGGTGCTCGAGCTGCCCGCCGGCCGACCGGCTGCTGACCCGCCTGGCGCAGGATGGCGGGCTGAAGGACCGGGTGATCCCCCTGTCGTTCCATGTGGATTACTGGGACTACATCGGCTGGCAGGACCCCTTCGCCTCGCCGCGCTGGTCGGAGCGCCAGCGCGAGTACGGGCGGAGCTTCCGGTCGAACCGGATCTACACACCGCAGCTCGTGGTCAACGGCAAGACCGAGTGCGTGGGCTCGCACGAGAAGGTGGTCCGGGAGCAGATCGCGGCCGCCCTCGCCACCGCTCCCGCCGGCCGGGTGACCCTGGAGGCGGTTCCGGCCGGCACGGAGGACCGCCTGCGCGTGCGGGTCGGCGCCGAGATGGAGAAGGCCGCGGCGGGCAACCTCGACCTCTGGGTCGCTGTCTGGGAGACAGGCCTCGAGACGCGGGTCGGCGCCGGCGAGAACGCCTCCAGGACCCTCCACAACGACTACGTGGTGCGCCGCCTGGAGAAGGCCCTTACATTGCCAGGGAAAGCCGGAGCCCGGGATACGGCGGAGATCGTCCTGGGCCTCGACAAGCGCTGGAAGCGGGGGAACCTGGGCGTCGCCGCGTTCCTGCAGGACCCGGCGACGCGGGCAATTTACGGCTCGGTGGCTCGGCGGTTGTAGCCCCCTCCAGGCCTACCGCACCTGGATTGAGTAGCTCTCGAGGGGCTCGGGCTTGCCGCTCGTGACGCCGAACACACGGATCTTGTAGGAGCCCGCCGGGAGAGCGCCGGAGGGGAGGATGAGGGGGTACAGCCCGTTGACCGGATCGCGTTGCAGCCCAGTCGCTTTCCAGGCAACCTTCCCCGCGGCGTTGACGATCTCGACCGCATGGTCCAGGTGGTTCTCGGTCTCTTGATGAGTAGGCGTGAGCAGGAGCACCGCAGACTCCCGCGCCGTGATCTCTGGCACCGGTGTGTCCGTCGCGCCGCGGGCCACGTCGACGCCTGAATCAATTTGGAAGACCTGGGAAACGACCTGCGGCGCCCGTGCGGATGGCGCGCCCTGGACAATCTGCTCGACCTGCTGGCTCAGCGTCTCCGCCTGCTGCCGGGTCTGGTTCAGCTCCGCCTCCAACTGATCGATCCGCTTTTGGGCGTCCGCCTGGGGGTTTTCTCCGGCTTTGGACGGCACAGGTGCCGGGGCGACCGGAGCCGGAGCCACGGTCCGCTCGGCGAGTCTCTCTTCCAGGGTCTGCACGCGCCCGGCGGTCTGAATCCAGCCAGCGGACGCCACCACGCTGGCCAGGCCCGCCGCCAGGGCGGCCGACTTCCAGCCGCGCCAGCCGGTGGTCGTGGCCGGCGCCGGGGTGGTCCGCCGCGTCAGAGGGAAGATCCGCTCGTCCTCTTCGAGACGGCGACGACTCGTCCGCGCCAGCTCGAGCTCGGCGGCGCAGCGGGGACAGCTCGCCAGGTGCTCTTCCAGGAACGCGGGGTCGATGCCGCGAGGGGGCTCGTCCCAGGCCAGAGCCAGGATCGCCTCCGCGGGTGGGTGCTGGTCGAAGATCTCGGCGGCCAACCGGGTGTCCGCCAGGTCCTGGCGGCAGGTCTCGCAGGTGGACAGGTGCTGGAGCACCTGGCGCCGTTCCTCTTCATTCAGTGTGCCGTTGAGTAGCCAAGGGAATATCCCTCGCACATCATCGCAATTTGAGATCATCCGTTCGCCTCCTCAACCTTTTTAGGCGTCGAAGACGCTTCGGCGTTACGGGGATTTGTCATAAGGAGATCCAAGCAGCTCGCTGCGCAGGGCGATCGCCTTCTCCCGGCAGCGCAGGGTGCGCACGCGCAATGTGCCTTCAGCGACGCTCAGGCGCACGCTCATTTCGCGGTAGGAGAGACCCGCCAGGATCATGCGCCACATGTCGCGGCAGTCGCGCGACACCCGTTCGAGGACGCGCCACAGCAGGTCCCGGTCCTCCTGCTGCGCCGAGGCCGTGTCGGGGAGCTGTCCACCGATCCCCTGCTCGATCTCCTCCAGATCGGTCCACTGGCGCTTGCCCTCGGAGCGGATCTGGTCGAGACAGGTGTGGTTGATCACGCGCCAGAGATAGGTGCGCAGGCTGGACTCGCCGCGGAACTTCCCCTGGCTGAGCAGCCGGGTGATCTCCAGGCGGATGTCCTGGAGCACGTCGTCCCACCGGTTGGCCAGGCGCCGCTGATAGGGCCAGGCCGCGCGCGAGATCCACCCGTCCACGGTCCCCACCGCATCCGTCTCGCCCCGAAGAAAGCGGGCGACCAGGTCCTTGTCGTCGGTCGCCATCGTCTGAATCCTATCCTCGAAGCCAGGGACGGATGCAGTCGATCTTTTTCAATCTGGGCTAAGATGGTCTTCCAGACCATTTTTGGAGCCCCGATTGAAGCTCCTGGCCGTAAAGTCCTTTTCAACCCCGTCCGGGGTCCGCCAAGTCCTTTCCCCCTCGTTGGGTCTTCTGCTCCTCTGCCTGGCCTGCGCTCCGGCGTCGCGTGCCATACCGAAGGCCGGCCTCGCCCCGGCTCCGCAGATCCCTCTCCTGGAAGAGGGCCGCCCCGTGGAGAGGATGCTCGGCGGCGGAGAGCGCCAGGAACATCGAGTCGCGGTGGAGGCGGGCTGGTACGTCCGTCTGGAGATCGAGCAGGTGGGAGTGGACGTGGCCGCGACCCTGCTCGGGCCGGATGGCGCGCCCCTGTTCTCGACGGATGATCCGGACGGGCTCCAAGACAAGGAGGTTCTGGCGGTGATCGCTTCGGCCGGTGGAGAGCTGCGGCTGGTTGTCACTTCGCATAATCCACAAGCTGCGTCGGGTGCCTACCGGGTGGCGTTGACGGCGCGACGGCCCGCCGGGCCGGGGGACGCGGAGCGCGCGGCGGCCCAGAAGGCGATCGCCGAGGCGTGGCGTCTGGGGACAACACAGGAAGAGACAAAGAAGCGCGAGGCGATCCTTCGTTTCCAGGAGGCGATCCGCCTCTGGCAAAGCATCGGGGAGACGGAGGCGGTCATCGGCGCACTCAACGAGCTCGGCATCGTGCAGAGTAAGCTCTCGGAAAATCAGGCGGCGCTCGCTTCCTTCCAGCGCGCCTTGTCCCTGTCTCTGGACATCGGCGAGCTGGAGGGGGAAGCGTTTGCGCACAACAACCTGGCGGGGATCTCGGGGGCGTTCGACAAGGCGCAGAGACTCGCGCATTACGAGCGGGCGCTCGCTCTCTTCAAGCAACTGGACAACACCAGCGAGCAAGCCCGGGTGCTGTATGGCATCGGCGTTCTGCTGCGGGATCTCGGGGATCTCGAGGAGGCAATCCACTACCTGTCCGAGTCGCTCGCGCTCCGGCAGGCAGCGGGAGATGTCCGCGGCGAGCTGATCACTCTTCTGGCTCTCATCGCGGGGTACCAGAGCCAGGGAGAGATCGAAAAGGCGTCGGACTGCGCGACCAAGGCTCTCGCGCTGAGCCGCTCGCCCGGTGGAGAAGGGCGTGAAGCGTCTGTTCTTCAGGCGCTGGCCTCCCTTCAGCGTTATCGCGGTCAGCTCGGGGAGGCGGTCGCCAGCCTGCGGGCTGCGCGCGACCTCTATGATCGGGCCGGGTACGGTCAGATGGAGGCCCAGGCTCTCTACAATCTCGCTTCGATCTATATGGACTTGGGAGATTACGAGGAAGCCCAGCGCTCGTATGAGCAGGCTCTCGCCTTTTTCCAGGGCAAGAATCCCGATGTCGAGATCCGGATACTGAACGCCATCGGCAGGATTCGCCATCTCGAGGGGGACCCTCAGGCGGCGATCGGCTATTTCGAGCGGGCGCTCAACCTGGCCCGCCAGAGGGATGTCCCGGCAGGGATCTCCGAAGCCCTAGAGTTCACCGGAGTTGCCTACATGGATCGCGGCTTGGCTCGGGAGGGATTGCGTCTCCTGGAGCAGGCCCTGGCGCTGCGCCGAGAGCGCAGGGAGCGGTCGGCCGAGGCGGGCACGCTGCTCGAAATAGCCAAAGCCTGGCAGGCGCTGGGCGATCTGGACCGGGCCTCGGCTCTCTTTGGTGACGCCCTGGCCCTCGGGAAGCAGGTGGGCGATACCGGTCTGGAGGCGGCCTGCCTGTTCCACTGGGCTGTTCTCGACCGCCAGAGAGGAGATCTGCGGCAGGCGCTGAGCCGGATCGAAGCAGCTCTTCAACGCATCGAATCGGTGCGCAGCGGAGTGTCGAGCGAGAAGCTGCGGGTCACCTTTCTGGCGTCCAAGCGCGCCTGGTATGAGCTCTACATCGATCTGCTGATGCGGCTGGACGAGGCGGAGCCGGGGCATGGCTATGCGGCGGCCGCTCTCGAAGTCAGCGAGCGGGCCCGTGCGCGCGGCCTGCTCGATCTGATCGCCGAGGGACGCATCGACGTCCAGGAGGGGATCGCGCCCGATCTCAAGCAGCGGGAGGTGGCTCTCGGCGCGCAGTTGTCCTGGGTCCAGGAGAAGCTCGACCAGGAGCTGGCGCTCGATCCGGAGAGCGCGAAGGCCGCCGGATGGCGCGGCCAGTTGGACCAGCTCGGCGAGAAGATGGAGCAGCTCGCCGAGGAGGTCCGGCGCCGGGACCCCCACTACGCCGAAGTCCGCTATCCGACGCCGCTGCGGCTCGATCAGATCCGGGAGCTCCTGGACGACCGGACCGCGCTCCTCGAATACTTCGTGGGCCGGGAGGCGTCCTTCCTCTTCGTCGTCACCCACGACGGGCTTGCCGTCCACCGTTTGCCGCCGGCGAATGAGCTCGACGCCAGAGTGCAGAAGCTGCGGCAGACGTTGGAGCGCCCCGGAGCTTTGACGCTCGGACGGTTTCGCATGGAAGCCGGAGAGCTGTACAAGGTTCTCCTCGGCCCCATGGCCGCGCGGCTGGCGCAGAGCCCCAATCTGCTGATCTCTCCGGATGGGCCGCTCTCGTTCATCCCCTTCGAGGTCCTGCTGGTGGACCCGGCGCGCGGTCTTTCGTATAAAGATCTCTCCTACCTGCTGGCCGAGCATGCGATCTCCTATGTGCCTTCGGCGAGCGTGCTCGAGAGTCTGCGCGGGCCGCGGCCGGCGCTTGCGGCGGATGCGGTGCCGCCCAAGGGGCTCGTCGCCTTCGGCGATCCGCTTCTCCCCGCGGCACAGGTGGCCTCGGCTCCCATCCGGTCCCCCGCCTCCCCTGGGGCGCCACCACTGCTCCCTGGATCGGATCGCGAGGTCCGGGCGATCGCCGATCTGTATCCCCGGAGCGAGGTGGCTCTCTATCTCCGCGAAACCGCGACCGAGGAGAACGTCAAGGCGAACCCGCTTCTGCAGACAGCCCGGCGGGTTCATTTCGCCACGCATGGTTTTGTGGACGAGATCCGGCCGCAGCTCTCCTACCTGCTGCTGACGCGCAATCCGGCTTCGGTCGAGGATGGGCGTCTGCAGGTCTTCGAGATCTTCAACCTACGGCTGAGCGCCGACCTCGTCACACTGTCGGCCTGCCAGACGGGACTCGGGAAGCAGGTGACCGGCGAAGGGATGGTCGGGCTGACCCGGGCTTTCCTTTACGCGGGGGCGCGGAGCCTCCTGGTCAGTCTCTGGCCGGTGTCGGATCAATCGACGCCCGATCTGATGATCGGTTTTTATCGGCACCTGGAGGATATGGGAACAAAGGCCGAAGCCCTGCGGCAAGCCAAGCTGCAGAGGGTGAAGGCAGGAGAAGAGCCCTACCGGTGGGCGCCATTCATCCTTTCAGGAGATCCGAGATGATGTGTAACGATGCGGCCTCCTGCCGCGCCGATGGAAG
Source organism: Thermoanaerobaculia bacterium (assembly GCA_035264905.1). Lineage (GTDB taxonomy): Bacteria > Acidobacteriota > Thermoanaerobaculia > Multivoradales > UBA5704 > UBA5704. Next base: position 32,774 of record DATFPH010000468.1, on the reverse strand, counting down.
TATGAGCAGAGTCACCTCGGATGGTTTGGATCGAAAAAAGTAGAACGCTCTTCCAGGAGGGAGCAAATGGCCGACGAACAGAACCTAAACAATCCAGAGGGTCAGGGGCTCGACCCCGAACCAGATCCGTGGATTCCCCCGCGCGCCAACTATGCCCAGGCAGTGAGCATCGGCACGGGTGCCACGGGCGCCCTGTTGCTCGGTAACGAGACACTTTCCGGACCTCAGTCGCTGTTGATGCTCCCCGACCCGGCCGAGATTTTCGGTCGCATGGCGCATGTCCTGGGTTTCCAGCTCGATGCCTCTTCCGCTTCGAAGTTGGGCCTCGTGCTGGTGATCCTGAGCGTCCTTCTCAACCTCTACAGCTTCTTTGTGCGCTATCGCTTCGCCACCTGGGTCAAGCCGAGGTGGGACGCGCAGATCGCAGCGCTCAAGAGGGCGGGGGCGTTCCAACAGCAGGCGGCAACACCGCAGGCGAAAGCCAAGGGCTTCGTCCCCGGTGAAGGCTGAGGCCGGGCTCGCCGGGTCACCCTCCCTTCCGGCTCTGCATATACTGGAGCCGGAAGGGAGGACCGGATGAACCGATCCAGCTTGGCTCCGCTCGCCGTCGTGTGTCTGTCATTTCTCGCGGCTCGGCCCGTCGCCGCCCAGGAGGCGACCATGCAGCCGCCGCTCGTGCCCGTGTTGACCGTGTCCGCCAATGGCGAATCCCGGGTGGCTCCGGACGAGGCGACCGTCCGCCTCGGCGTCTCCGCCCAGGCGACCACCGCCCGCGATGCCCAGGATCAGGTGAACCGGACCGCCGGCGCGATCCTGGAGGCGGTTCGCAAGCTCGGCATCCCCGCGGACCGCATCCAGACGTCGGAGCTCAATCTCGGTCCCGTCTATGGCCAAGGACGGCCGGACCGCGAGCCGCAAGAGCCGCGGATCGTGGGCTATCAGTCCTCGAACGTGGTCTCGGTCCAGGTGGAGCAGCTCGACAAGGTCGGTCCGGTGATCGATGCCGGTCTGGGCGCGGGCGCCAACCGGCTCGAAGGGGTGATCTTCGGCCTGCGCGATGACCGCAAGGCGCGCGCCGAAGCCCTCACCCAGGCCGTGGAGGCGGCTCGCGTCAAGGCGGACGCCCTGGCGCGCGCCCTCAAGGTCCGCCTCGTCCGCATTCTGGAGGTCGCCGAAGGGGGCATCGCGGTCACGCCGCAGCCGTTCCTGCGGGGCCGCATCGCCATGGAGTCTGCGGCGATGGCCGATACGCCGGTCTCGGCCGGCCAGGTCGGGGTCTCGGCGAGCGTGACGGTCCGCTGGGAGATCGCGCCCGAATGACGGCGGAGCAGGTGGCGCTTCTCCTCGGGCTTCAGCCCCACCCCGAGGGGGGCTTCTTCCGCGAGACGTTCCGCGATCCGGCCGGCGACGGCGGCCGCGGCCTCTCGACGGCGATCTATTACCTGCTGCGCGACGGCGAGGTCTCGGCCTGGCACCGGGTGCGCGACGCGGCCGAGGTCTGGCACCACTACGCGGGGGCGCCGGTGGATCTCACCCTCTCGCCAGACGGCCAGAGCATTGAAGCCGTGCGTCTCGGCTCCGATTTGACGGCGGGGGAGAGGCCCCAGGTGGTGGTGCCGGCCGGCGTCTGGCAGACCGCCCGGGCCGTAGGCGGCTGGGCCCTGGTCGGGTGCACGGTGGCGCCGGCGTTCGAGTTTGCGGCGTTCGAGATGGCGCCGGAAGGGTGGGCTCCGGGCTGAGAAACCCCTACGCCGACACGCTCTCGTTCCGCTCGCCCGACATGATCCGCCAGGAGATCACCTTCTCGTCGATCTCGCGGAGGCGCGAGGCGATCAGGCGGCAGAGGAGCTGGAGGAATTCGAGGGCGGCTTCGGGGTCCATCGAGAGGACCTCGTGCACGGTCGACTGGTCGAGGGCGAGGACCGTCAGCGGACCGCTGTAGGCGCGGGCGTCGGCCGAGCGGGGCTCGCCGTCGATCAGCGACATCTCGCCGAAGAAATCTCCCCGCTCCAGGATCGCCAGCGCCTCCTCCCCGGCCCCGGGGATGAACTTGCTGATCAGCGCCCGGCCTTCCAGGATCACGTACATCTCCGAGCCGGCGTCCCCTTCCTGGAAGATCGAGGCGCCGGCGGCGAAGCGCTTCTCCCGGGAGAAGGCGGCCAGGGTGATCAGCTCCTTGCGCGAGATCCCCTGCTCCCGGAAGAGGCGGATCTTGTCCGTCTCCTCGACCTTGATCGAGGCCGCCACGCCGGACGGCTGCTTGCGCAGGCGCAGGAAGCTCTCCGGCGCCGCCTCGGCAGAGAAGAAGCTTTTGAGCTGCTCGTTGGTGGCGCGGAGCTTGCGCGCCAGGCTGTGCCACAGCGTCCAGAAGAGCTGGACCCCCAGATCGGGAGCGTCCTCCAGAATGGGGTCCAGAGCGTCGGCGTCGAGGCGCAGCACCTGGCAGGGGAGGGTGGCGACCGCGTCGCAGCCGCTCTCGTGTCCCGCCACGAAGCCGGGCTCGCCAAAGAGCTCCCCCGGCAGGACGCTGCCGAGGACGAACGTGCCATACCCGGTCGTGCGCTGGAGCGTGACCTCGCCGCTCTCCAGCAGATAGAGATCCCGCCCTTTGGCGCGATGGGCGAAGATCAGATTGCCGGTGTCGTGGACCTCCTCCTCGACGGCATGGGTCATCCGGAAGATCTGCTCGTCGGAGAAGTGGGCCCACGGCTTGAGCCGCCGCAGGCGCGCGGCCATTTCGAGCTGTCCGCGCCCCTCGCGCCGGGCCGCGGTGGCCGGTGCGGCGGCGGCGAAAGAATCCAGGCTCGTCAGCCCCGACTCTTCGAGGAAGCGCTCGCGGTGCCACTCCAGCCGGTCGAAGGCGGTGCGCAGGTGCTCCTGCCGCTCGCGGAAGACCTGCCCGAGCTCGCGGTTGCCCCAGCCGAGGATCTGCTTGAGCGTCTGGATGCGCCGCCGCAGCCGCTCGACCCCTTCCTCATCCCCCTCGTTGATCAGGAGAAAGGCGTGCACCGTAGCCCGCAGGGCGGCTTCGTACTGCTTGCGCTCGTACTCGGTGCGCCCGAGGAGCTCGGAGACCTCGCGGTCGAAGGGGTTGTAGCGCAGAGCCTGGGTCAGCTCGTCGACGGCGCTGTCGAAGTCCTTGCGCCGGAAGAGGAGGCGGCCGTGGAGCTTGTGCGTCGAAGGGGTGGCCAGGCTCTTCGCCTTGGCAATCTCCAGGCACTCCCCGGCGCGGGCGATCTCGCCCTTCTCGGCATAGAGGTGCGCCAGTCCGAGGAAATGGGCGGCGTCGATGGAATTGCGGCGGAACCCTTCGCGCAGCACGTCTTTGACGCTTCGGGAGGCCCCTCCGGTCTGCAGGCGCTGCTGCTTCCGGGCCTCGGCGAGACCCAGCTTGACGCTCAGGTTCTTCGGGTCCAGACGAAGAGCCAGGAGGAGAAGCTCGGCGGCTTCCTCGTGACGGCCGCCCTGGCTGAAACGGGTCGCCAGGTCGGTCAGCGCGGTGACGTCCCGCGCGAGACTCTGCGGATCGCTCATTCGACAGCTCCCGAAGGAGAAAAGAGCATAGCATGCCAAGCCGCAGCGAGCCTTGAATTCGCGGACGCTTCTATGTAGATTCAGCTATCTTCATGTGGACGAAGGGGGTGCTTCCATGCATGTGGCTCAGCCGGATTTCTCCGACGTCCTCCGCAGGGGGATCGAGCGCTGCCGTCAAGGGGACTGGGAAGTCGGTCTCGCTTTTCTGGGACGGATCGCCGAGGCGGAGCGCTCGTCCGCTCTCCCTGGGCTCTTCTATTCCTACCTGGGATACGGGATCGCCCTGCGCCAGAGGCGGGTCCAGGAGGGGCTGAAGCTCTGCCAGCACTCCGTGAAGGTCCAGTTCTACGAGCCGGAGAACTACGTCAATCTGGCCCGCACGTATCTGCTGGCCGGAGATCGCCCCGCGGCGGTCCGGGCGGTCCTCGACGGCCTCCGGGTCATCCGCCAGCATCCGGAGCTCCTCCGTCTCCACCAGGAGCTCGGGATCCGGGCGCAGCCGATCCTGCCGTTCCTCGGGCGGTCGAACCCGCTGAACCGGCTGCTGGGGCGCCTCCGGCACGCATGGCACGGCGACCCTCCGCAGAAAGAGGAGACGGCCGAAAAACCCGACGAACAGGTAGAGTGATAGGCGAACAGGCGGATCTGCCCCCCTGGTCCGTCTGTTGGACAGGGGGGCTCCGTCTTGTCTGTTGGGAGAGCGCGGATCTACGGCGCGGTCGCCGCAGCGGCGGTAGCGGTAGCGGGCCGGATGTCGTCGAACACGATGCCGAGGTTCTCCACTCCATTGTTGCGCACTTCGTCCATGAAGCCGGAGACCTTGCCGTAGTCGAGCTCGCCGTCGGCCGCGAAGAACACGACCTTGCTCTGGCGGCCCCGCAGGACCTCGCCGAGCTTCGTGGGGAACTCGGCGCTGGGGATCATCTGCTTGTTGATGTACTTGTTGCCGCTGGCATCCATCCGCACGACGATCTGGTCACTCATGTCGGGGGGCGGCGCCGCGGACTCGACCTTCGGCGGCACCTGGACCTCGTAGCCCATCTGCAGCAGAGGGGTCACGACCATGAAGATGATGAGAAGGACGAGCACCACGTCCACGAGGGGCGTGATGTTGATGTCACCCTTCGGTCCACTCGATCCACCGCTGACGTTCATCGCCATTGTTGGAGCTCCTTCCTGATGCCTAGGTCTGGTGCTTTTCGGCGATCACGCCGACCCGGCTGAAGCCCGCTTCGTTGATCTGCTGCATCAGCTTGCGGACCTGCTTGTACTTGAGCCGCCGGTCGCCCTTGATCACCACGTCCTTGTCCGGGGTCTGGTTGTGGATCTCCGCGAGAGCCGCTTCCAGGTTTTCGTCCGGAACCCAGTTCTGGTTCACGAAGACGTGGCCGTCCTGCTTGATGGAGATGGTGAGCTGCTTCTGACCTTCCGGCATCTTCTCCGGCTGGCTGGTCTGCGGCAGCTGCACGTCGACGCCCTTCTGGAGCATCGGCGTCACCACCATGAAGATGATGAGCATCACCAGGCAGACGTCGACCAGAGGAGTGACGTTGATGTCACTCTTCACCTCCGTCACCATCTTCGGCTTGTGCTTAGGCAGCATGCCGGCCCCTCTTCTTCTTCATGAAGAAGTCGACTAGCTCCGACGAGGAGTTGGACATCTCGACGGAGAGCCGCTCGAGCTGCGCCGTGAAGTAGTTGAACATCCAGGCGGCGGGAATCGCCACGCCGAGACCGAACGCGGTGGCGACGAGCGCTTCCGCGATACCGGCCGACACCGCGCCGATACCGCCGGAGCCGGTCAGCGCCATGCCGTGGAACGCGTTGATGATGCCGATCACGGTCCCGAACAGGCCGATGAAGGGGGTGATCGTGGCGATCGTCGCGAGCGAGCCGATGCCCTTCTTGAAGTCCGACGTGGTGAGGAGAGTCGAGCGCTCGATGGCGCGGCCGGCGGCCTCGACCACCTCGATGTCGGTCAGGGGGCTCGTCTGGCTCTCGAACTGGAACGCCTGGAGGCCGGCCGAGACGACCCGGGCGAGGTGGCTCTGCGGGTATTTCTGGGCGGCGTCGATGGCGGCCTGCGGCCGGTCGTTCTTGAGGTGCTCGGCGGCCACCTTGGCGAACGCGAGCGACTGCTTCCGCGCCTTCCGGAACAGAATGAGGCGCTCGACGCAGACGTAGAGAGACCAGACCGACATCAGGATCAGGAGGATGATCACACCCTTGTTGAGGATGGTCATCTGCTCCCACAGAATTAGAGGATTCAGATCCATGCGCTTCTCCTTTTTCTGAAAGCCTAGGTGCTCACTGCACCTGGAAGTTGACGGTCAGCGTGTAATAGACCTTGACGTTCCTGCCCTGGAACTGCGCCGGCCTGAACCGCCACTTCTGCACGGCTTCCAGCGCGGCACGGTCGAGGCCCATGGGCAGCCCCTTGAGCACCCGGGCATTCGTGACCTGGCCGCTCTCGTCGATGATCGCCTCGACGATCACCACTCCGGTAACGCGGGCCTTGCGCGCCACCTCCGTATAGACGGGGGGAGAGCCGGAAATCTTTTCGGGGCGGCTCACACCGCCGCCGACCCGCAGCGGCGCGTCGTCGACCACCACGCCGCCCGGCGTGCCGCCGACGACGCCGCCCGGCGTGCCGCCGACGACGCCGCCGACGGTACCGCCCACGACGCCGCCCTCGACGCCGCCTTCGACGCCGCCTTCGACCCCTACGGCGACCTCGGGGACTTCCGTCTTGTCAGGAATCTTGTCCGGGATCTCGACCGGCTGCACCGGCTCGGTCATCCGGACGACCTCCTTCGGCGTCTCCACCTTCGGCTGCGGCTTGGCGGCCGGCGGCGGGGGCGGCGGCGGCGGGGGAGGCGGCGCCGCCGCGCTCATGAACACGACGTTGATGGGCGGCTCGGGGACGGCTGGGACGTTCCAGTACTGGGCGAAGAGCAGCGCGCCGCCCACCACCAGATGCAGGCCGACGGCGACCGGCATGAGCCAGATGCGGACACCGCGGCTGCTTCTCTTGGTATCCAGCTCGATCAGGGAGTTCTCGAACATTTCGGCACCTCTTTAGGCCGCGGCTTTTTTGGCCTGCGCCGCCGCGGCTGCCTGCGATTTCTTCCTCAACTCGACCGCCTTGTCACGCCACTGAGTGGCCATGGCGAGGTACTCCTGCTTCTTGGCCTCGTCGAGCGTGACGTCCGCCTTCTGGCGATACAGAAGGCCGTAATAGACCATGGCTTCGAAGTACTCGGGCCGGACGTCCAGGGCCTGCTTGATGGAGGACAGGCCGAGGTCGACCATCTTCTCGCGGGCCGCGTTGTCCAGGGCCGTGTCGTTGCGGGCCTTGTCCCAGGCCGAGACGCCGACCGAGTACAGCATCTCGGCGCGCTTCTCGGGGTTCACCCGCTTCGCCAGCTGGGCGGCCTGCTCGAGCTGGCCGGTCTGCGTGAGAACGCTCACCTTCATCCCCTCGAGCTCCGCCTGCTTCTCCGGATTCTCCTGGATCTGCCGGTCGATGTACGCCATCGCCTTGTCGTACTGCTTGGAGTTGACGTACATCGTCAACAGGTACTCGTGGACCTTGGCGTCGTTCGGATAGTCTTCCAGGTACTTCTCGAACGCTTCGATGGCGACCCGCTCGTACTCACGGTTCTGCTGGTTCGCGTCGCCCGGCCGGTACAGGGCGAGCGCCGTCAAGCCGACCGAGCGCCAGGCGAAAGTCGCGCCGGGATCCAGCTCGAGACCCTTCTGGAACTGCGGGAGCGCCTTGGCGTAGGACTCCTGCTGGTAGAAGGCATTGCCTTTCTTGAGCTCGACCCGGGCGCGGACCTTGTTGCAGCCGCTGAGCACCGGCGCCGTCAGCAACAGAAGGGCGAGAAGATAGGTCGTCGGTCTATGCATAATCACCTCTCCGCCTCTTTAGATGGGGGCAGAACAAAATTGGTTCCCGACCTCGTTCTCGGGTTGCGATCGGTAGGGCAGGCTCCGAAGCGCCGGCATTGCTCCGGCGCACGGATGGAGCCAGCTACCGACCATCAACTCCGCCCCCGGCGGAGCCCCCGAACAGGGGGGCTTGGGGAGCCAACCCGAAGTAGAAGCAGAATCCGTGCCGAAAATAGTGCACACCCTCCTCGCTCCGTTCACTTGCGCGCAACAGCGTACTTCGCGTCTCAACCCTCGACCGCCGGGGCCGGAACCGGCGGGCCCTCTTCGCCGCGCGAGACGACCACCGCCGCCGCGAGATCGCCGCTGACGTTCAAGACCGTGCGGCACATGTCCAGGAACCGGTCCACTCCGAGAATCAACCCGATCCCCTCCGGCGGGATGCCCACCAGGCCGAGGATCATCGCCACCACGGGGATCGACCCCGAGGGGACGCCGGCCGTGCCGATGCCGCCCAGGATGCAGATCCCGACCACCATCGCCTGCTGCGGCAAGGTCAGGTGGACTCCGTAGAACTGCGCGAGGAAGAGCACCGTGACCCCCTCGAAGAGCGCCGTGCCGTTCTGGTTCATCGTGGCGCCGATCGTCAGCACGAAGCGCGAGACGTTGGGAGGGAGATGGAGCTCCTCCTCGGCCACCCGCAGCGCGGTCGGCAGGGTCGCGTTGCTGGACGAGGTGGAGAAGGCGGTGAGCATCGCTTCCTGGATGCCTTTGAAGAAGGTCAGGGGGCTCATGCCGCCCAGGAGCTTCACCGCCAGGGAGTACACCACGAACTGGTGGATCGCCAGGGCGAGAAGCACGACGCCCACGTAGATCGCGAGCTGCTGCAGCACCTCGTAGCCGAGCTGCGCCGTGAGGTTGAACAGCAGGGCCGCGACGCCGATCGGAGCGAAGGCGATCACCAGGTCGATCAGGCGCATGCTGACGTCGAGCAGGCCCTCGACGGCTTCCTGAAAGCGCAGGGCGGCCGGGGTGCGGACCAGGGCGAGCCCGATGCCGACGAACAGCGAGAAGAACATCACCGCCAGCATGTCCCCCTCGGCGGCGGCCTTGATCGGGTTGCGGGGGACGATGTCGACCACCATGTCGATGCCGGACTTCGGCGGCGTCGCCGTCGCCGGGGCCGCCGGAGTTGTCTGAGACGTGGCGACCCGCTGGGCGGCGCTCGCTTCGAGGCGCTGCTTGAGCTCCGGCGAAATCACGTCCCCCGGGCGGAAGAGATTGACCAGGGTGACCCCGAGGAGGACGGCGATGGCGGAGACGCAGACGGTGTAGAGCAGGGACTTGAGGCCGATCCGCCCGAGCGAGCGGGGGTCCCCCATCCCGGCGACGCCGAGGACGAGCGCCGAGAAGATCAGGGGGATGACCAGCATGAACAACAGGTTCAGGAAGATCCTGCCGATCGGGGCGGTGACCCAGGTGATGAAGCTTTGGAGCCCCGGCGAGCCCCCCGCGGTGAGATAGGACACGATCCCACCCACGGCGCCCAGGAGACCGCCGATCAGGATGCGTGTGTGGAGGGGAATCTTCTTCCGCGCCATGGCGATCGGCCGGAATCCTAGAGGAAAACGGGCGCAATGCAAACCCCGTCCCTTTCGCGGGCCCCCCTCGTTGCGCCTTTCGCCTCTCCCATGTCATGCTCCGCCGAGCATTTACGGACCGCCACGCAGGGGAGGACCATGCTCCGAGGCATCTTCCGCACCAAGTCGTTGAACGCGATCCTCGCTTCCGCCGAGGATCCGAAACACACGCTGCGCCGCTCCCTCGGGGTGGTCCAGCTCACCCTGCTGGGTGTCGGCGGCATCATCGGCGCCGGCATCTTCTCGACGGTCGGCACGGCCGCGGCCGGCTCCGTCGACCGCCCGGGCGCCGGTCCCGCCCTCATCGTTTCCTTCATGGTCACGGCGATCGTCTGCGGCTTCGCGGCTCTCTGCTACGCGGAGTTCGCCTCGATGGTGCCGGTGTCCGGGTCGGCGTACACCTACTCGTACGCCACTCTCGGCGAGCTGATCGGCTGGATCATCGGCTGGGACCTGATCATCGAGTACGCGGTGGGCAACGTGGCGGTGGCCATCTCCTGGTCCGGCTACTTCCAGGAGCTGCTGCGCTCCGTGGGCATCCGCTTTCCGGAGTGGCTCGGCACCGATTACCGCAGCGCCGTCCAGGCCGCCTCCCAGATCGCCGAGGCGCGGGCCGGCGGGACCGACCTCGAGTCGATCGGGATCGTGGTCCAGCGCGCCGCCCAGGCCCTGGAGCAGGCGCCGCGGATCCTCGGCATCCCCATCGTGTTCAATCTGCCGGCCTTCCTCGTCATCATGGTCATCACCTGGATCCTGGTGATCGGCATCCGTGAGAGTGCCTGGTTCAACTCCTCGATGGTGGTGCTCAAGCTGGCGATCATCGGCTTCTTCGTGACCGTCGGCGCCTTCTACGTCACTCCCGAGCACTGGACGCCGTTCGCGCCCAACGGCGCCACGGGGGTCCTGTCCGCCGCGGCGATCATCTTCTTCGCCTACATCGGCTTCGACGCCGTGTCCACGGCCGCGGAAGAGGCGCGCAACCCGAAGCGGGACATGCCGATCGCCATCATGGCCAGCCTGGTCATCTGCACCGTGATCTACATCCTCGTGGCGATCGTGCTCACCGGCCTGCTTCCCTGGACGCAGCTCGGCACGGCCGAGCCGCTGGCGACCGCCTTCTCCGGCTTAGGGATGCGGTGGGCGACCCTGATCATCTCGCTGGGCGCCGTGTTCGCCACCTCGTCCGTGCTGATCGTCTTCCAGCTCGGCCAGCCGCGCATCTTCTTCTCGATGGCGCGCGACGGCCTGCTCCCCGGCTGGGCGGCCAAGGTCCACCCGAAATACCGCACGCCGCACATCACGACCTGGCTGACCGGGATCGTAGTCGGGCTCTTCGCCGGCGTGGCCAACATCAACGAAGTGGTGGACCTGACCAACATCGGCACCCTCTTCGCCTTCGTCCTGGTCTGCGTGGGCATCACCGTGCTGCGCTACAAGGATCCGGACCGCGTGCGCGGTTTCCGCGTGCCGTTCGGTCCCTGGCTGCTGCCGATGCTGGGCACCATCACCTGCGTGTTCCTGATGTTTTGGCTGCCGCCCGCGTCGTGGTGGCGGTTCATCGGCTGGCTCGTCCTGGGGATGTCGGTCTACTTCGCCTACGGCTACAACCACAGCCTGGTGGGGCGGGAGGCCGGGCGGCCCACCGAGGCGGGGCTCCCGCAGCGGCTGGCGGGCCTCGGGTTCTTCCTCGCCGGCATCGGCCTGTTCGTCATCCCGCACGACGCCGGCCCCGTCCAGCTCCTGAACGAGGCGGCGACGGCGAGCACCGCGGATCATGCCCGCGCTCTCTGGGGGCTGCTCCTGATCACGGCAGGCCTCGCGGCCGGCCTCGGCGGGATGTGGGCTCTCGGGCGTGGGGAACGGCGCGGCGCGTGAGGCCGAGGGAGAGGAGCCTGCCATGACCCTGGCCCTGCTCGCGTTGGCCTTCGTCATCCTGCTCACCGCCGCCTACCGCCTCTACGGCGGCTGGGTGGCGCGGCAGTTCTCTCTGGATGACAGCCGGATCACGCCGGCCCATCAGCGCAACGACGGGGTCGACTTCGTGCCGACCCACCCGTTCTACCTGTTCGGCCAGCACTTCTCGGCGATCGCCGCGGCCGGGCCGATCGCCGGGCCGATCATCGCCTGCCAGGCGTTCGGCTGGCTCCCCTGCCTGCTCTGGATCTCCCTGGGTGTCGTGCTGATCGGCGCGGTCCACGACTTCTCCAGCCTGACCGCCTCGGTGCGTCACGGCGCCACCTCGATCGCCGAGATCGCCGGCGAGCACCTGGGGCGCCGGGCCGGGCTCGCGATGATGGCGTTCATCTGGATCGCCCTGATCTACGTCATCGTGGCGTTCGCCGACATCACGGCGCGCAGCTTCGTGGTGGGCACGGAGGAGCTCCAGGCGGCGACGCAGGTGACCTTCCACCCGGGCGGGGCGGTGGCGGTGGCGAGCGTCCTCTATCTGATGCTCGCGATCGTCATGGGGATCGTCCAGAAGCTGTGGAACCCGCCGCTCTGGCTGCTCACCCTGATCTTCGTGCCGGCGAGCTTCGCCTCCTCCTGGGCCGGCATGCACCTGTCGACCCTCCTGGTGTTCGATGCCAGGACCTGGGCGCTGGTGATCCTCATCTACTGCGGCGTGGCCTCGATGGTGCCGGTCTGGGCCCTGCTCCAGCCGCGCGGCTATCTGGGCGGGTTCATCCTCTACGCGGCCCTGGCGCTCGGGGTGATCGGCGTCTTCTTCGGCGGCTACGAGATCCAGCAGCCGGCCTTCAAAGCGTGGGACGTGGGCGGGATGACCGGCACGCTCTTCCCCTTCCTCTTCGTGACGATCGCCTGCGGCGCCTGCTCCGGCTTCCACGGCCTGGTCTGCTCGGGGACGACCTCGAAGCAGGTCGACAAGGAGTCGCACATCCACGCAGTGGGGTACGGCGCCATGCTGGCCGAGGGGTTCGTGGCGCTGATCGCGCTGGTCACGGTGATGATCGTGGCGAAGGACGGGCTCACCGGGTTGGCGCCCGGGACGATCTACGGCAACGGCATCGGCCGCTTCATGACGCTGCTGATCGGCGAGAAGAACCTGGGCTTCGCCATCACCTTCGGCGCGATGGCCTTCTCGACGTTCGTCTTCGACACGCTCGACGTCTCGGCCCGCCTGGGCCGCTATCTGCTCCAGGAGATCCTGGGCTGGCGGACCCGGACCGGCGCGGTGATCGCCACGCTGCTCACGGTGGGAGCGCCGGCCCTGCTGCTGTCCTTCGCGGGCGAGGGGATGTGGCAGAAGTTCTGGACGCTCTTCGGCGCCTCGAACCAGCTCCTGGCGGCGCTCACCTTCCTGTCGATCACGGTCTGGCTCCACCAGGCCCGCAAGCGCATCGCCTTCACGCTCCTCCCGATGCTCTTCGTGCTGACGATCACCCTCTGGGCGTTGGGCAAGCTGACCTGGGCGAACCTGATGGCGTCGCACGGCTTCGACGTGGAGCTGCTGAACGGGATGGCGGCGCTGCTCCTCATCGTGCTGGCGATCTACCTGGCGGTCTCGGCCTTGCTCAAGCTCCGCCGGGAGCGGGGGGCGGCGGCGCCTGCTCCGTCGCTTCTGTGAGCGGCTCGACCGGCGGCGGCTCCGGAGCGGGCGGTGGCTCCGCGGCCGGCGGCTCTGCCTCGGGCGCTTCCGGCGTCTCGACCGGCTCCGGCTCCTGCCGCGCGGGGCGGATCAGAATCGAGCCATCCGCAGCTCCGGTGGTGTCCGCGGCTCCCGGATCGATCTCCACGGGGCGCGGCGAGAAGGTCTGGCCCGGCGCGCCGATCCCCGCGGCCGAGACTCCCGCGTCCACCGCTCCGTCCTCTTCAAGAGAGCCGTAGGTCTGGTCGAAGCCGGCGGGGTCGATCCCGTACTCCTGGGACGGATCCCAGCCGGAGGCCGCCAGCGGCCGTCCGGTGGCCGGATCGATCGGCACGCCATTCAGATTGATGTCCGCCCAGGCGTCGGTGCCGCCGGGCGAATGGCGTTGGCAGGGCTCGTTCGGCACCTGCCACTCGGCGAACTGCTCGGTGATCCGGTACGGGCAGTACGGTGTCGCGAGCTGCCCGGTCAGCGGGTCGACCGTGACCTGCACGATCCCCGGCGGCGGCGCGAAGGGGGCGAAGCCCCGGGCCGGCCGGACGGCGGCCACGAAGCGGCTCCAGATCGGCAGCGCCGCCCGCGCGCCCGAGAGGCGGGTCTCGGCGTTGTCGTCGTATCCCACCCAGACCACCGTCACCCGGTCCGGGGTGTAGCCCGCGAACCAGCTGTCGCGGCGGTCGTTCGTGGTGCCGGTCTTCCCTGCCAGCTGGTCGCGGATGCCGAAACGGCGCACGCCCGCGCCGGTCCCGCGGTCCATCACCCCCTGGAGGATCGAGGTCACCAGCCAGGCGGCCTGCGGCGGCAGCACGCGGCGCGGCGCCGGGAGGTCATCCCCCAGGACCGGCTCGCCGAAGCGGTCGTGCACCGCGGCGAGGCCGTGCAGCGACGGGCGGGTGCCGCCGTTCGCCAGGGTGGAGTAGACCTGCGCGAGCTCGAAGGGGGTGACCTCGAAGGCGCCCAGGGCGAGGGCCGGATTGGGCTCCAGCTCCTCGCTGATCCCCAGGTCCTTCGCGGTCTCGATGACCCGCGGCAACCCCACCTGCAGCGCCATGCGCACCGTCGGAATGTTCAGGCTCTGCTCCAGGGCGGCCCGCACCGTCACCCAGCCGCGAAAGCCGCGGTCGTTGTTCTGCGGCCGCCACTCGGTCGTGCCGACCCGCACCAGGATCGGCGAGTCGCGCAGCAGCGTGGCCGGGCTGGCCACCGCTTCGCGGAAGGCCGCGGCGTAGATCACCGGCTTGAACGTGCTTCCGGCCTGCCGCCGCGCCTGCGAGACGCGGTCGAACTGGCTCTTTGCGAAGTCGCGTCCGCCGACCCAGGAGAGGATGGCGCCATTGCGAGGATCGACGGAGACGAGAGCGGCCTGGAGAGGCCCGTCCGAGCGCCCGCGCCGCTCCCAACCTGCCTCCAGGGTGGCGAGACCCTGCGCGACGGCTCGCTCGGCCTCCCGCTGCTCGCGCCAGCCGAGCGTCGAAAAGAGCAGATAGCCCTCGTCCGGCAGGTCCTCGATGCCGAAGCGCTCCTTGGCCTCCTCGGCCGCGAAGCGGGTGAAGTACGGCGCGAGCGGCCGCGCCTCCACCGGGTGCGGGTCGGGGCGGAGCGGCTCGCTCGACGCCCGGCGGGCCCGGTCCGGGGTGATCCAGCCGAGCTCGGCCATGCGCTGGATCACCCAGTTGCGGCGGTCGACGACCTTGTCGGCGTCCTTGACCGGCGAGTAGTCGCTGGGCGCGCGGATCATCGCCGCGAGGGTGGCCGCCTCGGCGAGAGAGAGCTCGGAGGCGTCCTTGCCGAACCAGGCGCGGGCGGCGGCGCCCAGGCCGATGACGTTCGCCGGGCCGCTGCGTCCCCAGTAGACTTCATTGAGATAGGCCTCGAGGATCGTCCGCTTGCCATAGCGCATCTCCAGCATCACCGCGATCAACGCCTCCTTGACCTTGCGCTCGATCGTCCGCTCTCTCGACAGGTACAGATTCTTGACGAGCTGCTGCGTGATCGTGCTCCCCCCCTGCTGCACCGAGCCTCCGCGCAGGTTGACCCAGAGGGCTCGGGCCGTGCCGGTCGGCGAGATGCCGGGATGGCCGAAGAAGTTGTCGTCTTCCGCCGCCAGGATCGCGCGGACCACATGCTCCGGGAGCTCGTCGAGCGCGACCGGCCGCCGCTCATTCAGATCGGGGCCATAGAAAGAGGCCAGGAGCGGCGGCTCGAGCGACGCGATCTCCGCGGGCTGGCCGGCGGCGCTCAATTCGGCGATCCGTCCATTCCGGATCTCCACCCGGAGGGGGATGCCTCCGCTCTTGCCCTGCGGCGTGGGAAAGGAGCGCAGGTGGACCTCGACCAGGTTGTCCTGGCGGCGGAACGTCCCCTGGCGGAGCGGGGTCCTTTCCTCCTTGCCGAGCTCTCGGTAGCCGGCCTGGCGCAGCTCGGAGACGATCTGGGAGACGGTCAGCGGCTCGCCCGGGACGAGCTGTGTCGCGCGCCCATAGAGCCGGGACGGCTGCGCGAACGGCGCCTCCGGGAACTGGCGCGCCAGGTGCCAGAGGTAGCCCGTGACCAGGAAGCCTGCCAGGAACAGCAGACAGGAGACGGCGAGCGCCGCGATGAGGAGACGCCTCCGGCCCGGTGGCAGCTCGGCGAGGCCGTGGCGAAAAGCTTCGAGGCGGGTATGGGCTTGCATCGGTCCCCCAGCGGGTCTCCGCGGGAGCGTCCATCGCTCCCGAAAGAACAAGAAGCAAGCCATGCGCCACACCACGGCATGTCGGTTGCACTGATCTCAAGAGATGGAGAGGAGGCGATTCATGGCCCAGGAGGAATTGACATCCCGCTCTTGCCAGCCCTGCGAGGCGGGGACCCCGGCGCTCAAGGGGGAGGAGCTACGCCAGTTTTACGGCCAGCTCGAAGGTTGGACGCTGATCAACGAGCACCATCTGGAGAAGGAGTACCGCTTCAAGGACTTCGCCGAGGCCCTGGCCTTCGTCAACCGCCTGGGAGAGGTGGCGGAGAGGGAGGGGCATCATCCTGACATTTTCCTCACCTGGGGCAAGGTGAAGGTGACGCTCTGGACCCATTCGATCGGGGGCGTGAGCGAGAACGACTTCATCCTGGCGGCGAAGGCGGACAGGGTGCGCTGAAGAGCCCCTACGCCGCCGGCATCCGGCAGGTGGCGCCGCCGGCGGCCGGGAGATAGCACTCGCGGACGTAGTCCATCACCATGCGGTCGGCGTTGTAGCGCCAAGCGAGCGTGCGCATGGCCCGCTTGACCCGCCGGATCCAGCCGTGCGGGAGCCCCATGGCGTCGCGGTCGTAATAGAGCGGGACGACCTCGTTCTCCAGCGTCTCGAAGAGAGCGGCCCCGTCGCGCTCGTCCTGGATGTCGGTGTTGGCGTGGATCTCGCCGCTCCCCACGGCGAAGCCGTTGGCGCGGTCGTACGCCTCCGCCCACCAGCCGTCCAGGATCGAGCAGTTGAGCACGCCGTTCAGGATGCATTTCTCGCCGCTGGTGCCGCACGCCTCCAGGGGTCGCCGCGGCGTGTTGAGCCAGACGTCGACGCCCTGGACGAGCTGCCGGCCCACGTGCATCGAATAGTTCTCCACGAACACGATCTTGCCGGCGAAGCGCGGATCGCGCTCCAGGTTGGCGACGCGCTGCGCCAGCGCCTTACCCCCCGTATCCCGCGGGTGGGCCTTGCCGGCGAAGACGATCTGCACCGGCCGCTGCGGGTTGTTGACCAGGAGGTCGAGCCGGTCGAGGTCCTGGAAGAGGATGTCGGCCCGCTTGTAGGTGGCGAAACGGCGGGCGAAGCCCAGGGTCAGCGCTTCGGGATCGAGCGGCTCGCGCTCCGGCGCGGCCAGGCCGAGGCGCTCGCGGCGGTCGGCCAGGCGGCCCCGCACGAACGTGATCAGCCGCGCCTTGAGCACCTGATGCACCTCCCAGATCTCGGCCTCCGGGATGCGCTCGGCCCGGATCCACAGCTCCGGCCGGCTCAGCGACTCCAGCCAGCACGGCCCCAGATACCGGATGAAGAGGTCGTGCATGTCGGCGGCCAGCCAGGTGCGGACGTGCACGCCGTTCGTGATGTGGCCGATCGGCACCTCCTCCTCGGTGCGCCCGGGGTAGAGGTGGTGCCACATCTTGCGCGACACCCGGCCGTGCAGGGCCGACACGCCGTTGCTGCGCCGGGTGAGGTTCAAGGCGAGGACAGTCGGGCAGAACGGCGCGTTCAAGTCGCTCGGCCGCTCGGCGCCGAGCGCCAGCACCTGCTCGAGCGGCAGGCCGAGACCGCGGGCCAGCGACTCGAGATGCTTGCTGGCGAGATCGGTCCGGAAGCGGTCGTGGCCGGCCTCGACCGGCGTGTGCGTGGTGAAGACGCTCGCCGCCGCCACCTCGCGCAGGGCATCGCTGGAGTCGAGCCCCTGCCGCTCGACGATTTCACGGGCGCGCTCGAGGAGGGCGAAGGCCGAGTGCCCCTCGTTCAGGTGGAGCACCGAAGGCTTGATCCCGACCTCGGCGAGCGCCCGGAAGCCGCCCACGCCAAGGAGGATCTCCTGCTGCACCCGGGTCTCCTGGTCACCGCCGTAGAGCCGCGCCGTGAGCGCCTGGTCCTCGGGCGCGTTGGCGTCGTCGCGGGCGTCGAGCAGCAGAAGACGGCTGCGGCCGACCTTCACATCCCAGACCCGGACATAGACCTCGCGGCCCGGCAGCTCCACCGGGAAGCGGATCTGCTGTCCCTCCGCGTCCAGCACCTCGGCCGCGGGCAGCTCCGCGGAGGCGATGGGCTCGTACAGGTCCTGCTGCCAGCCGTTCTCGTCGATGAGCTGGTGCACGTATCCCTGATGGTAGAGGAGGCCGACCCCCACGACCGGCACTCCCAGGTCGCTCATACTCTTCAGATGGTCGCCGGCCAGCACCCCGAGGCCGCCGGAGTAGATCGGCAGCGACTGGTGGAGGCCGAACTCGGCTGAGAAGTAGGCGACCGGGAACGCCAGGAGGGGACCGGCGTGCACCGTGCCCCAGCTGTCGTGGCCCTCCAGATATTGCCGCAGGCGGCGGTGCGCCTGGTTGATGCGGGTCTGCATCTCCAGATCCTGCACACGGCGCGAGATCTCGTCGGGGCCGATGCGCTGCAGGAGCGCCACGGGATTGTGGTAGACGAGGCGCCAGATTTCCGGATCGAGCTCGCGGAAGATGGCCCGGATGTCAGGTTGCCAGGACCACCAGAGGTTGTTGGCGAGCTCGCGTAGTTTCTGGAATGTGCCATCGGGTTCGGTCATGCTCTCTGCTCTCTCCGCTCGGTGAAGGGCGTCAATATAGCGCGAACGGGGCTCTGACAAGAAATCGTTTCCACTCTGGAGAAGAGAGGGCTTCCGGCTTAGACTTCCTGTCCGTATGGACCCATTGGAAGATGCCGAAGTTCAGCGTTTGCTGGAGCTTCTCGATCAGGCCATCCACGACACGCGGCGGTCACGGCGGGATATCGAGCGGAGCCTGGGCCTGGGGCAGGGATATCTGGGGAGCCTGTTCCGGGGGCGGATCGAGCTCAAGGTCTGGCACGTCTACCGGCTGGCGCGAGAGCTGAAGCGCAATCCCCTGAGCTTCTTCTTCGAGGTTTCGCCGCCCCAGGACGCGCGGTGGGTCCTGAAGGCGCTCGGGCTCGATCCGGACAAGGTGCTGAAGGAGCTTCCCAAAGAGCCTGGCCTGGCCCCGGCCAATCCGGTGGAGGAGAAGAATGCGGAGGCGAAGAAAGAGGAGATCACCTCCGAGCAGATCGAAGAGATCGTGCGCAGGTCGATCCGCGAGGAGCTGAAGCGGAGAGGGCTCGGCGATCCGGACGAGCTACCGAAGAATCCGGAGAAGGAATAGCCTCCGCCAAGGTCCTTCTGCCGCATCTCCCAACTCCTCCTCGTCCTCGCTGCGCAACCCGTGCGGGGCTAGAAACACCGGTCGCAACTTATCCCGCCTGTCGGTAAATCCATTTTTTGCGCCCGCGCACCGGAAGGGACAACTTACTCTGGAAAAATGAGGCGAAACGTTGACATATGTCCTAAGACAGAGAACAATGTACCCCGTTATGGCAAGGAGGGCGAGCTTGCAGGACAATGAGACACCGGTCATCAAGCAGGTTGGAGAGCGAGTTTCCCGGTTGCGGCGAAATCAGGGGTGGAAGCAGAAAGAGCTGGCCGCGCAGATCGGGTGCAGCCTCCAGCAGGTGAGCAAGCTGGAGAGGGGCCGCTGGGTGCCGAGGGTTTCCGTGCTCCTGCGGATCGCCGAGGCGTTCAACGTCACGGCCGATTATCTCCTGACCGGACGAGGCCCCCAGCATCCCGGAGTCGATCTGCGGCTGCGCGAGCGGCTGCCGGCTCTGGACCGGCTGCCCGCGTCTCAGCGCGACTCGCTCGTCCTGTTTCTCGACGGCCTGATTCTGGCGCACCGCTACGCCGGCAAGCTCCTGCCGGCGGGAGGAGACGAGGGAGGATCCCAATGAACCATCCGAAACCATCTGTTCTGCGCAATTTTCTGCAGTCCCTGGACGCGGCCGACGCGGGCCTGGTGCTCCACCTGCTGGAGTGCCCGCGTTGCTCACGGCAGAGTTGGGGGCAGTTGACGCCGCGCCCGATGCGCCGGCGCCCGGGCGAGCCGCAGCCGCCGGAGCCGGAGCCCGCGCTCTATGAGCGTGCCTTCGCCCGGATGGCCGAGCGGGTGGGCCGCGCCGTTTCGCAGGTCGACGAGGAGCGGCGCCAGGCCGATTCTCTCGCCGCCGAGCTCGTCGCGCTGCCGCGGAGCGAGCGGCAGGCGGCGGTCGCGGCCGAGCCCCGGTTCAGGACGTTCTTTGTGTCCTGGCGTCTCCTCGAGCGGAGCTGGCTGGCGGAGGACGCGGCCGAGTCCGAGTCCCTGGGCCGCCTGGCCGCTTCGATCGCGGAGAGGCTCGACGGAGCCGGACCTGGCGGGAGCGCCGAGCAGGGGCTCGCCGTGGGCGCCTGGTGTGCCGTCGGCGAGGCGTGCCGCCGGCTGGAGCGCCTGGACGCGGCGGAGGAGGCCTTCGTGCGCGCGTCCTCCCACCTCGAGAAGAGCGTCGATCCGACCGACAACGCCGAGTACTGCCGCTGCCTCGCCCGGCTGCGCCGCAGCCAGAGGCGTTTCGACGAGGCGATGGCTCTCCTCGAACGGGCCGCGACCCTGTTCGGCGGCGCCGGCCAGGCACGCGATCAGGCTCTGACGCTCGCCGATCTCGCCTCCATCCTTCTGAAAGAAGAGGACGTCGACAGCGCCGTGATCATGCTCGATCGCGTGCTGGCCCTGGGCCCCGCGGCGGTCGATCCCGGGCTCGCCTCCGGTCCCGGCGAGGGGCTCGCGGGCTGTCTCGTCGCTCTAGGAGATCCGCTCCAGGGGCGCCGCATCCTCGCGGCTCTGGCCGAGCGGCCGGGGCGGCGGCGGACGGCGGTCGACCGTGCCGTGCTGGCCCGCACCGAGGGGCTGATCGCGGCGTTCGCCCGGCAGGAGCATCAGGCCGAGGTCCTCCTCCGCGAAGCGTGGAATGCCTTTCACCGCTCCGCGGCCGCCGGCTATGCCCTCCTCGTCGGGCTTGATCTGGCGGCTCTCTTCCGGCGGCAGGGGAGAGCGGCCAACCTGCGCGCGCTCGCCGGCGAGATCCGCATCGCCTTCCAGAGCCGCACTCTCGCCGAAGGGGTGCGCACCGCGGTCGATGACCTCGTCAGCATCCTGGAGGCGGGCTCGGTTCCGGCCGAGCACCTGGCCGGAATCGCACGCTACGTCGCGCGCGCCATGGTCCAGCCGGATCTGCCCTACCCGCGCATCTCGTGATCGGACCGGAGAGGAAGGCGGCTATTTGGGTGGGCGGCTGGGCCGCATCTCCACGAGGCTGGGCAGGGCGTTCGGCGGATAGCTCAGCAGGTGGAGGACCATGGACGCGATGTCCTCCGGCCGCAGCATCCAGCTCCGGTCCTGGCCGTCCCCCCGGCGTCCGAAGCCGGTGTCGACGCTCCCCGGCAGGATCGAGGCGACCCGTACGCCGTGCGGCCGCAGGTCGAGCATGGCGGCCTCGGACAGGCCGATGAGCCCGAACTTGCTGGCGTTGTACGCCGAGCCGCCGGCGAACGGGTTCTTGCCGGCGAGCGAGGCGACGTTGAAGATCCAGCCGCTGCCCTGCCGCTTCATCGCCGGCGCCACCGCGCGGAGGAAGTAGAAGCAGCCGTCCAGGTTGGTCTGCAGGACCTCCCGCCACTCGTCGCCGGTCAGCTCGTCGACCGGCTTGAAGCGGCCCAGGCCGGCGTTGTTGACCAGGCAATCGATGCGCCTCTCGCGCTCCAGCACGCTGTCGACGAAGGAGTCCACCTCCTCTTGGCGCCGCACGTCGACCGTGCGGCCCTGGACGACGTCGCCCCGGCCGGCAAAGCGCGTCCGGAGCTCACCGACGGCTTCCTGGACCGAGGCCGGATTCTTGCTACAAAAATGAACGTGCCAGCCGTCCGCGAGGAGCGCCTCGGCGATCCCCCGGCCGATGCCGCGGCTTCCGCCGGTGACGATGGCAACCTTGGATTGCGTGGCGCTCATGCCGCTACTCTATCAACACCGGAGAGAGCTGGACGCGCGGAATGGGTGACATGGATTTCATGTTTGAAGAGAGGAAGGAGGCTCTGACCGATGATCGGTTTCGACCCCGTGTACTTCATCTTCATCCTGCCGGCCCTGGCGCTCTCCCTCTGGGCGAGCTTCCGGACGCGCTCGGCGTTCAACAAATACTCGCGCGTGCGCACGATGCGTGGTCTGACCGGCGCCCAGGCGGCGAAGGCCATGCTCGACCGGGCGGGCATCTACGACGTGCAGGTCGTCGCCACGCACGGGATGCTGACGGACCACTACAACCCGGCGAACAAGACGCTCAACCTGTCGGAAGGGGTCTATGCCTCGAATTCGGTGGCTGCGGCCGGTATCGCCTGCCACGAGGCGGGGCACGCGATCCAGCACGCCGAAGGGTACAAGCCGCTGTGGCTCCGCTCGCTGCTGGTCCCCACCGCGAACATCGGCTCGTCGCTGGGCTATCTGGTCATGATGTTCGGCCTGTTCATGGTCTACGCGGGGAGCAAGATGGGCGATGAGGTGGTGCTCCTCGGCGCGGGCCTGTTCTCGCTGGTTCTGGCCTTCCAGATCGTGACGCTGCCGGTGGAGTTCGACGCCTCATCGCGCGCCAAGCGCATGGCCGTGGAGAACGGGATCGTGATGCAGCAGGAGCGCGAGGGGTTTGACCGGGTGCTGAACGCCGCGGCCCTGACCTACGTAGCGGCGGTGATCTCGACGCTGATGACGCTGCTGTACTTCCTGTTCCGCTCCGGATTGCTGGGGGGCCGGCGGGATTAGAAGGCCGATCAGTGCTCCGCCGGCTCTCCCAGCATCCCGATCAGCTCCTCGCGGTGCCGCGCGAGCTCCTCCGGCGTCCGGGCCTCCAGCACCAGCCGCAGGAACGGCTCGGTGTTCGACGGCCGGACGTTGGCCCACCAATCCGGATAGTTGATCGTGATGCCGTCCAGATCATCAATCTGGGCGTCGGCGTAGCGCCGCGCCAGCTCGTCCATCTTCCCCTGCTTGTCATCCACCTCGAAGTTGATCTCCGGGCTCTTGGCGTAGCGCCGCAGCGGCCGCACCAGCTCGGAGAGCGGCTTGCCGGTTTCGCGCAGCAGGTTCAGCACCTCGACGACCGCGAGGAGCGCCGAGTCGGCGTAGTAGTTGTCGCGGAAGTAGTAGTGGCCCGCCAGCTCGCCGCCGAAGATGCCGTTCCTGTTGCGCAGCGTGGCCTTCATGAACGAGTGCCCCACCCGCTCGCGGACGGGAATCCCCCCCTTCTCCTCGATGTACTCGTGGACCGCCCGCGACGAGCGGAGGTCGTAGAGCACGGCCTTCCCCGGCTCGCGCGCCAGGAGCTCGCCGCCGATGAGGGCGGTCATCAGGTCGCTCCCGATCGGCTCGCCCTTCTCGTCGATGAACGCCGCCCGGTCCGCATCGCCGTCGAACGAGACGCCGAGATCTGCGCCGCTCTTCTTCACCAGCCGCATCAGGTCGTGGAGGTTTTCCTCTTTGAGCGGGTTCGCCTCGTGGTTCGGGAAGCTGCCGTCGAGCTCGAAGTAGAGCGGCACCAGCTCGATCCCCATTTCCTCCAGGACCGGCTTGTAGATCGTGCTCATACCGTTGGCGGCGTCGACCGCCACCCGCAGGCGTCGGCTCTCCTTATGGTGGAGGAAGGAGAGGATGTGCCGCCGGTAGTCGTCGAAGACGTTTCCGCCGGTGACCGTGCCGGTCCGCTCGGCGCGCGGCAGGTCGCCGTTCGCCACCTTCTCCTCCATGAGGGCGATGCCGTGGTCGCCGGAGACCGGGCGCGCGCCGTGGCGGCTGAACTTGAACCCGTTGTACTGCGCCGGGTTGTGGCTGGCGGTCACCTGCACGCCGCCGGCCGCCTTGGTGTGGCCGGTCGCGAAATAGTTCATCGGCGTGGTGGCGAGGCCGATGTCCAGCACGTCGAGGCCGGCCGCGGTCAGCCCCTCGATCAGGGCCTTGGCCAGCCCCGGGCTGTGCGAGCGCATGTCGCGGCTCACCACCACCGTGTTGCCGTTGGCGCGGTCCTCCTCGTCCAGCACGTGCTGGAAGGCGAGGCCGATCTGCCGCGCGATGTTCTCGTCGAGCTGCGTGGGGACGATTCCCCGCACGTCGTAGGCTTTGAAGATTCCAGCCATGCGATCCCCCCTCCTCAGACCTTTTCAATCTGAATAGAAATCTCGTTCACGGAGCCGTCGCCAACGTTGCCAGTCATGGCGATTGCCAGCGTCTCCCCCTTGATCCACTCCTCGTTGGCTTCGACGGCTGCTTTGGTATCCGCATCGGACGTGTAGACGACGCGGATGCGGTCCGCGTAGTCCAGCCCTTCATTCTTGCGCGCCTGCTGGACGTAATGGACGAACTCGCGGGCCAGCCCTTCGCGGGCCAGCTCGGGCGTGACGTGCGTGTCGAGGGCCACCAGGAGCTCGCGGTCCCCCTGGGTGGCCATGCCTTCGCGCTCGATCAGGCGCACCTCGACCTCCTTGGCCGAAAGCTCCGCCGGCCCGTCGGAGAGCTGGATCGTGAGCTTGCCGGAGCGCTCCAGCTCGGCCGCCAGGGCGTCGCCGTCCGCACTCTCCAGGGCCTTCTTGACCTCGGGCATTCTTTTCCCGAAACGCGGACCGGTCTTCGGGAAGACGGGGCGCACCTCGTGGTGCACGTACTCGCTCCGGTCCGCGGCCCAGCGGATGTCGCGCACGTTGAGCTCGTCCTTGAGCACGTCGGCATAGGGCATCACCAGGCCGGGCAGCGACTCGTCGGCGGTCACCAGGGTCACCGCGCCCAGCGGCTGCCGGGTCTTCAGGCCGTGCAGGTTGCGCGCGGCGTGGCCGAGCCGGACGATGCGCTGGACCGCCGCCATTCCCTTTTCCAAGGCGTCGTCCTGCCGGTCGCCGGCCGGAGCCGGCCAACTCGCCAGGTGGACGCTCGCGTCGGCGTTCTCCTCCTGACTGCGGATCAGATGCCGGTGCAGGACCTCGGCCACGAACGGCGTGAACGGCGCAAGGAGCCGGGCCAGGGTTGTCAGCACCTCGTAGAGAGCGCTGTAGGCACTCTCTTTATCAGCTTGATCTTCCTGCCCGTCCGGCGCCCAGAAGCGCGAGCGGCTGCGCCGGATGTACCAGTTCGTCAGATCGTCGAGCAGCTCCTCGATCGCCCGCGCAGCGGCGGTGGGCTCATAACCCTCCAGCCGCGCCGTCACGTCCTGCGTGAGCCGGTCGAGCCGGAGAAGCATCCAGCGGTCGAGCGCCGGCCGCTCCTCGAATCGCGGCAACGGGTGGCCCGAGGATGGGCGCCAGCCGTCCAGGTTCGCGTAGATCGTGAAGAACGACAGCGCGTTCCACAGCGGCAGCAAGGACTTCTGCGCGGCCTCGCGCACCAGCCTGGCCGAGAAGCGGGACGTGAGCTCCGGATTGTTGATGTAGAAATACCAGCGGAGCGCGTCCGCGCCGGTCTCCTCGATCACCTGCATGGGCTCGACCACGTTGCCGAGCCGCTTCGACATCTTCCGCCCTTGCTCGTCGTTGACGAACCCGAGGACGATGCAGGTCTCGTACGCCACCGAATCAAAGAGCAGGGTGCCGAGGACATGGAGCGTGTAGAACCAGCCGCGCGTCTGGTCCAGGGCCTCGGCGATGAAGTCGGCCGGGAACTGCAGCCTCTGATCGATCAGCTCGCGGTTCTCGAACGGGTAGTGGTGCTGGGCGAACGGCATCGAGCCCGAATCGAACCAGGCGTCGATGACCTCCTCGACGCGGCGCATGGTCCCCTCGCCGCACTTCGTGCAGGGCCAGGTGACCCCGTCGATGAATGGCCGGTGCGGATCGAACTGGGCACGATCGTAAAGATCCGCGGGCCGCTCGCGGCCCGACGCGGCGAACAGCTCGTCATAGGAGCCGATGGCTGTCTGGTGGGCACAGCTCCCGCAGCGCCAGATGGGCAGCGGCGTGCCCCAGTAGCGCTTGCGCGACAGGGCCCAATCCACCACGTTCTCCAGCCAGTTGCCGAAGCGCCCCTCGCCGATGTGCTCGGGGTGCCAGTGGATCTCCTTGTTCTTGTCGATCAGCGCCTGCTTCTCGATCGTCGTCCGCACGAACCAGCTCGTCGTGGCGTAGTAGAGGAGCGGCCGGTCGCAGCGCCAGCAGAACGGATAGCTGTGCCGGTAGCGCTCGGTATGGAGGAGCAGGCCGCGGCTCTTCAGATCCTGGAGGATCTTTGGATCGGCGTCCTTGAACCAGAGCCCGGCGAACGCCTCCAGCCCCGGCTTCGCGCGGACCTTGCCGTCGGGATCGATCGACAGGATGAGCGGCAGATCGTACGTCTGGCCGGTCTTGAAGTCGTCCTCGCCGAACGGCGGTGCCGTATGGACGAGCCCGGTGCCCTCGCTCTTCGTCACGTAATCGCCCAGGACCACGCCCCAACCGCGCTCGTCGGATGGACCGTGGTATTCGATCCCCGGCTTGAGCTCGCCGCGACCGAGGCCGTCCCACCCCTCGATCGGCACGGGGAAGGGGCGGTCGTAGAGGAGCCCCTCCAGGTCCTTGCCGCGGAAGCGGGCGAGGGCCGGCTGGTCGCGCAGATCGACCTGCTTACGCTCCCCCTCGATCTCGGCGACCAGGGGGACCGGTTTGTCGATCTCGTCGCCGATCAGGAATTGCTCGTGCGGGCGCGCCGGGTCCGGATGCTGGACGATGCGGTAGACCATGTCCGGATGAACCGCCAGGCCGACGTGCGCGGTGAGGGTCCACGGGGTGGTCGTCCAGGCCACGAGCCGGAGCCCGTCGCTGACGGTCCACTCACCGCCGCCGATCGGCACGAGCACCTGGCCGGTGCGGACCGGGAAGAGAGCCCAGACCGACGGATCGTCCACGTCCTTGTAGTTCTGCGCCACCTCGTGGCTGGACAGCGTCGTGCCGCAGCGGCCGCAATACGGCTGGATCTTGTAGCCTTCGCTCAGGAGCCCCTTCTTCCACAGCTCGGCGAGCGCCCACCACACCGACTCGATGTAGGTGTTGGTGTAGGTGTAGTAGGCGTTGTCCAGATCGAGCCAGAAGCCGACCCGCTCGGTCATGGCGCGCCACTGCTTCTCGTAGGTGTGGACGCTCTCCAGGCAGGCCTGGTTGAACTTCTCGATGCCGTAGGCCTCGATCTGCTGCTTGCCGGTGAAGCCGAGCCGCTTCTCGACCTCGATCTCGACCGGCAGGCCGTGCGTATCCCAGCCGGCCTTGCGGGCGACCCGGTAGCCCCGCATCGTGCGGTAGCGGGGGAACAGGTCCTTGATCACCCGCGTCACCACGTGGCCGACGTGAGGCACGTTGTTGGCGGTGGGAGGGCCTTCGAAGAAGACGAAGTCCCCTTCCGGGGCCGGCTTGCTCAGAGACTGCTCGAAAATGTGCCCGCGCCTCCACTCCTCCAGCACCTCGAGCTCGAGGGCGGGGAAGGGATAGCCGCCGGGCACATCGGGAAAACGCGAATCCGTCATCGGAGACCTCGGGTCCAGACCAGGCGAGCCCGCGGGAGAGGTCCCGCGGAAGGGGGCTATTGTATAGGAGGCGTCAAGGCGCGTGATCCCAGCCTGTTGTACCAGTCTGGCGGTCCGGAGTAGAATTCTAGGAACGATACGGATGGCATCTATGACCAGAACAGTGATCTCCCAGACGGACCTCGAAGCCAGGTCGAGAGAGATCGTGGAGCGTGTGCGCCACGGGGAAATGGCCGTGGTCGAAAGCTCGGGCGAAGAACAAATCGTTTTGCTGGACGCCTCCGACTTCCGCCTGCTTCAGGCGCTCGCTGCATGCGCAACCGAGTCCGCTGAGCCGACAGAGGGAATCCCCCACGACGCCCAAGTGCTTCGGAGATACCTGAATACCGACATCAACCTCGGAAAGGCTGCGGAAGAGCTCGGTCTCTCACGTCTCGAGCTCCAGGACCGCTTCCTCCGGCTGGGAGTTCCGCTGCGCATCGGACCATCCTCGATGGAGGAAGCTCTCCGCGAGATCGCTGCTCTCGAGAAGCGTTCCTGAACCGGCTCGCCTCGAATGCAAGCCGCTCTTTCCGATACGACTGTCCTCAGCAACTTCGCACACGTTGAGCGACCGGATCTTTTACGCGCTCTTTTTTCTCCTCTGGTTGTTCCTCCCTCAGTGCTCGAGGAGGGTACTCTCGGCTGCCTCCGTGACCTGGTCAAACGCTCCATTCTTGATGTCTCAGCCGCCGATCTCTTATTGGCCCGAATGCGCGAGAGGGGATACCGCAGCCCGGTACGCTCTCTGAGAGACCTCCCTCCAAGTCCGCCTCGTAGAGAGAGGCTCTGATGAGAAGATGCTATTGAGGTGCGCACGGCATTACGAGAGTCAGGCTCTGCTGGAAACCCTCAACCGTGTCTACGAGGAAGTCTCGCCGACCCCGGAAGAGAAAGAGGTACGACGCCTCATGAAGCAGAAGCAGCGAGAGATGGTGAAGGGGGAGGACGGCTCAACGGGAGCTAGCGATTGGAAGGGGGGGATGATGCGCGCTCCGAATCTGTCACCGCTGCTCGAGGTCGCGCTCAACGGCTCGCGCGACCATCCCCGTGTACCGAGAGCTCCTCGTGAGCTTGCCGAGGACGGGCGCGCCTCGATCGAGGCCGGCGCCAAGGTTCTCCACCTGCACCCCTACGACGCGACAGGCCGGGAAACTCTGGCGGCTGAGCCCTGCGCGGCAGCGCTGCGGGCGGTTCGGGCGGCATGCCCGGGGATTCCCGTGTCCCTCAGCACATCGGCGGCGATCGAGCCCGACCCGGTTCGGCGCCTCGAGCTGGTGTCGGGCTGGACGGTGCTGCCCGAGCTTGTGACGGCGAACCAGGGGGAGCCGGGAATCGCCGAGCTGTGCGCACATCTCGTCGCGCGCGGGGTCGGCATCGAGGCTGGCCTCCTGTCTTTGGCCGACGCAGAGGCCTTCGTGCGCTCGGGCCTGGCGAGGAGCTGCGTGCGCGTTCTGATCGAACCGCTCGACGCCGACCCGCAGAAGGCAGTCGCCCATGCGGCAGCCATGGAGGAGCTCCTCCTCGGGGCCGGGATTACGCTCCCGCAGGTCCACCATGGCGAAGGAATCGCCAGCTGGGCGGTCAATGAACGTGCGCTCCGAAGAGGGCACGGCATTCGGACCGGGCTCGAAGACGCACCTTTCCTGCCAGACGGCCAGGTGGCTCCCGACAACGCCGCGCTCGTCCGCGCCGCCGTCGCGTTGATCACAAGAACTGGTGTTGCAGGATGGCGTTCCACACCAGGGGATGGCTGCCGATCGTCGAGCCGCGCCAGATCGGGTTGATGGCGAAGAGCAGCACGTGCCCCTTGCCGAGCGGGACCTCGACGACGGCGGCGCGGCGCGCCAGCTCGCCTCCGTTCTCGAGCAGGCCGGAGACCAGCAGGTCGTCGGCATCGCCGAAACGGACCAGCGTGCGCGGGCGGAGCGCCTCGGGGATGACGCCGGGATTCCGGCGCAGCTCTTCGACGCCGAGCGGCCGCGCTTCCCAACGCTCGACTTTTTTGGGGGTGGGAGGAGGCGCCTGGCCGGGCCGCCCCTGCGGCGCGTCCGTGTCTTTGGGACCGCCGCGGCCGGTCGGGCGGTCGCTCTCCTCCGGCACCCAACCTCCGACGACCATGTTGCTCAGCTCGAAGCTCATCCCCTCGGCGCTGTAGACCGACAGGCGGTCGCCCAGGCCGTCGACGAGCGGCGAGGCGGGGTCGGGGAAACGCGCGTCGAGCACGCTGCCGACCACCCGGAGCTTCCCGGTGTCCGCGACGCGCACGCCGGGAGCCATCCCGGTGGCGATCAGGAGCTGGGCCGTGTCCTCGACGCCGACCAGCAGGCCCCCCTGCTCCACGAACTGGCGGAGGTGGTCGAGCCCGGCGAAGCCCAGGCCGGGCCGCTGGTCGTCGGTCGCGTCGATCTTGCCGAGGTTCGGCGTCTCCGGAGTGGTCTTCCAGGGCATCGGCTCGCCCCACATCGGCAGGCCGCTGACGATCCGCTGTGGGTCTCCGACGCCCACGGGCGGGAAGAGGATGACGTCGTAGCGCGACGCGAGGCTCGCATCGTCAGCGACGGCCGCGACGTCCTGCGTGCTGATGTAGTCGTAGGGGATCTTCAGCAGGTCGAGGCGCTGGCGCCACCACCCCTCGGTCTGGGTGTTGAGCCAGGTGTGCAGGAGCGCGATGCGCGGCTTCGCGAGGCGGCGCGTCGCGACCTTCGGCACGGCGGTGTCGGCGATCGTATCGATCGCGATGCCGGCGTCCTTTGCGGTGCGGTCGAGGGCGGCGAGGGCGTCCTTGTCGATCCCGCGCACCAACCAGGTCCCGCGCGGATAGTCGTGGCCGGCGGCCTTGAACGGCGCGGCGGCGGCCTCGACGGTGGCTTCGCCGAGCGCGTAGCGGAGGCTGATCATCGCGTCGTCCCCGCGCTGAGGGACGACGAGCACCGGGCCGCGGCCGGTGATGCCGCTGCGCGAGTGGACCGGCGCCTCGATACGGCTCATCGGCGCCGCCAGCGCTTGGCGGTCCGTGATCCGGACAGCTTCCGTGTCGAACAGTGCCGGGAAGCTCCAGCCGGTGTCGTCATATGGATGCTTCTGCGGATCGTCCGGGCTCCAGTACTGGCGGTCGAGCAGGGCGTCGGCTGCGCGGCTGAAGGGCTGGTCCATGCGCACGACGTAGCTGCCGGCGGGAAACGTGCGCTTCTTGCTCTTGTCCTCGCCACTCGCCATCGAGACGGTGAACGGCTTGTCGGCGCGCGAGATCTCGACGTGTTGGAGCTGGAGGACGCGGAGCAGCTCGGCCTGGGCGCCCGGCCGCCGGTCGTCGGCGGGCAGAACGTACGCCGCCGGCCCTTCCCGCTCCGGCTTTTCGACCGAGCGCTTGCTCTTGGCCCAGAAGTTCCGCAGCAGCTGCTCGCGGTTGTCCGCCACGAACGCCAGCGACACCAGGAGCCCGGTCTGCTCATAATTGTTGTTGTTGCGTTGCGACCAGGAAACCGTGCGGTACGGAGGGTCCTGGCGATACCAGGTGCGGGACGTATCGTCCTGGTCGAGCTCGCGCGTCTCGGTGTCGGCGCCGGCGTTGCCGAAGGTCTCGTAGAGCCGCGAGACGCCGTTGTGCATCGCCGCGAGAAACATCAAATAACCCGGGCTCCAGGTGTCGAAGTCGCCGTGGGTGTAGACCCCCGGCATCCCGAGCTTGGTCATCTGCGCCACGTTCGTCCAGCCGAAGAGCTGCCACTCGTTGGTGAGGATGGGGTCGACCCAGGCGTTGTAGGGGCCGTCGCCCACGGTGTTGTCATAGAGGAACGGCACCGACTCGTGGAGGTCGTGCAGCACCTGGGCGTGCCAGCCGAGATACGTGTCCAGCACCTGCCGGGTGAGAGAGAGCGTCATCCCCATGGCGTCGCGGTTGTTGTCGTGCGCGACGTAGTGGCCCCAGTACGACAGGAGGGGCGTCTTCGCCTTGGGGTGCGCGAGATGCCAGCGGTAGACGTCCACCATGCGGTCGCGTCCGTCGACCTCGACGACCGGCGTGATCAGGGTGATGACGTTGTCGCGGATCGCCCGGATGTACGGGCTCTCGTCGACCGCCAGCCGATAGGCGAGCTCCATCAGCGCGGTGGGCGCTCCGGTCTCCGGAGAGTGGATCGTGCCCGTGATGTAGTAGACCGGCACGCTCGACGTGATCAGGGCTTCAGCGCGCGCGTCGTCCAGCTTCAAGAT
The DNA here is from genome assembly GCA_035264905.1 of Thermoanaerobaculia bacterium. Classification (GTDB taxonomy): domain Bacteria; phylum Acidobacteriota; class Thermoanaerobaculia; order Multivoradales; family UBA5704; genus UBA5704. The sequence continues at coordinate 1,767 of DATFPH010000468.1, read as the reverse complement.
CCGCGGGTCCGCCAGTTGCGCGAGCCGTTTGTCGTTCTCCTCCTGGCGCTTCAGGTTCTCCTCCGAGCTGACCGCCACCGCGATCCGCTCGCGTCCCTCCTCGCTCGTCCCGATCGAGATCACCCGCACCCGCGGGCTCGCCTCCGCGAGCATCCGGAAGTAGCGGTGCACGTCGGCCGCGTACGGCAGGATGCCCGGCGCCCCGGCGACGTCGCCGAGGACCGCGCTCGGGCTCGGCACGGTCGTGGACGCCGGCAGGTAGTCGGTGAGCGGCGAGTTGAACTCCGGCGCCGTCGTGTACTTGCGGATCTTCGCCGTGGCATCGGCGTCGATGGGCTGGGTGAGATCCGGTGTGAGCTCCGCGGGGACGCGGGTCTGGGCGGCGAGGGGAGCAACCAGCCCGGACAGCAGGAGAAGAACGGCGAAGGCGAATCGGCGCATCAGAAATCCTCCGAGGGATAGACCGCGACGCCGGACATCCTATCTGGTCCCGCTGCTTCCGTCAGGGCCGTAGCCGATCCGCGGCAGAGAGAACCACAATCCGGCTCAGAGAACGGCTCCAGCGCGGAGTTAGCGGCTCCGCCCGCCGTGTAGCCGTAATCCGGCCGAGTTAGCGAATCCGCGCCCGAAATAGCCAATCCACGGCCGCGTTAGCGGATCCCGCGCCCGAGATATCCGATCCACGGCCGAGATAGCGGCTCCACGCCCGCGATAGCCACTATCCGGCCGCGATAGCCACTCCACGCCGGAGATATCCGCTATCCGGCCGAGATAACGGCTCCGCGGCTTCGGCTTCAGGGCTATCTGGTCCCGATGCTTCCGTCAGGCAGCCGCTCCACGATTGGCCCCCAGGGACCGAGGAGCCGGCGCCGCCACCAGCTTCCGGTGGCGCGGCGCTCCGCCCGATCGGTGAACCAGTATTGCCAGAGCACCGCCCGCACCTGCCGCGGCGGCGCGCCGGCAAAAGGATCGGATCGGAAGAGAGCGAGCACGTCGGGGCTCCCTTCGAGCAGCCGCGCCTCGGCGCGGATCACCCAGGGGTTCTGCTGCCAGGGTCCCAGCGAGGCGAACCACAGGTTCCACTCGAAACGCGGCTGGTACGGCGCGTAGATCCCCGGCGCCTCGGCCGGGTCCTGCGGCTTGTAGCGGAATGGATACGGCACCCAGGTGCGGCCGTCGCGCGTCCCCTGGATCTCGATCTCCCACCGTCCGCGGGTCATCACAGCGAACAGCCCGTACGCGTTGGCGATGCGGAACGGCGCGAGCGCCGTGGCCGGCCAGGTCAGGGGTCCCGAGCGGAAGGGCAGGAAAGCGAAGATCGTAGCCCACAGCACCCAGGTCAGGGCCATGGCGGCACCGGCCAGCCGCCAGCGCGGCGCCGGATGGATGGGCCGGACCTCGGCCGCCGCGGGCGCCCGGACACCGAGGCGCGTCACGATCCTGTCGTCCAGGAGGAGGAAGCCCAAGACGAGCACCAGGTAATTGAGGAAGGCGTAGTTGGCCGAGAGGATGATGCCGATCTGGAGCGCGGTCACGATCCAGAAGCAGGCGAGGCGGAACGGCCGCGGCAGCCAGGCCAGCCAGACCAGGAAGAGCTCCAGGACGAGCGTGAACAGGGCGGTCGCCGCGTGGAAGCCGTGCGGGAGCTGGTGGGCGTGCCAGCCGATCCAGGTCGGGAGCGGGCCGGTCTCGTAGTAGTGGTCCATCGCGGTCAGGGTGCGCCACTGCTCATCACCGCTCATCAGCTTGACCAGGCCCGACTCGAAG
>DATFPH010000467.1:0-3778 GCA_035264905.1 Thermoanaerobaculia bacterium | reverse complement strand
GTACTCGCGCGGGTTGTACGCGCTCTCCTCCAGATAGATCGTGAACAGAGCTGGAAAGATCTCGCGCAAAATCCTTATGTGGCTCTCGGGATAGCCGAGCAGCGCACATTCCCGCAGCGCCTGCCCCTCGCTGAACGCCCTATCCTCCAACTCCGAAAACCGGTCGCATTGCAGCTCTCCCTCCTTGGACTCGTTCGGCCCTCCCGGCTCAATTCCCAATGCGATCTGGCTCACGTCTTTTTCTCCTCATGGCTCCTCCGGGACGAAGCCGCGAGCACCCGTGCCTCGGCCGCCGCTTCGAACAGTGTCAAAAATCGATCGAACAGATCACGGTAGCAGTGCGACTCCCGGCCGTGCAGAAATGCCGCGGCGCCCTGCTCGAGAAGATCGGCGCGGAGCCCTCCTGAGGATTGGCCGGTCCGTTCGAGCACGGAGCTGACGTAGAAGACCATCAGAGGCGTAGTCCCCAGCACGGCAATAACCTTTCCTAGAGACTCCAACCTGGGAAGCTCCTTCCCGTTCTCGTATTTCGAGAGCTGGCTCTTTCCGATCTGTGCCTTCCGCGCAATCTCCGCCTGCGAACAGCCGGAGAGCTCGCGGAAGACGCGGAGCGTGAGGCCTAGGGACTCAAACATGCGTGCCTAGGATTGCGGCAATCATTCGTGCGAAGATGAGTTCGTAGGCTGATGGATCGATCTCGGGCCGGAACGCTTCTCGGCAGAGCCGTTGACACGCGGGGCAACCGTGCAGCAGGTGCCGGACGATCTCCCGGTTTTCCCAGGGCTCCGCCCCCTGACCGGTCGCGAAACGGGCGATGGCTGCCGCATCGGGATGCCGTGTGCTCTCATCCACTCTTCGGCAACCGCTCACCGAGAGCCGCTTCAATCGCGTTGATCTCCATGGCGCTCGGCCGCATCTGGTCCAGATTGGCCAGAGTTTCTTCCTCCAGCCCTGTCCGCAGATCCGACGCCGCGTTTTCGATGCTCATGACGACTCGCTGGAGGAGACCGATCAGATAAGCAGCAACGCTGAGAGATCCTCCCTCCCATAGAAGAGCGACGTCTTCAGCATCCGGGGCGGGCAGCTCGTCCTGCGCTTGTTGCAGGGCCTGCGCGGCCTGTTCGAGGATCTGCACCTGCTCCAGGATTCGCCGGGAAAGCTCGGGCGGAAGAATCATCGCGGCGGATCGTAAGAGGGAAAAGTTCCGGAATCCACTAGGAAGGCTGTCCGATTTTGTTTCTCAAAGACGGGATGGTTTCGTGTCCCGCCTGGCCGTGGAGACGCACCTGTGAAGAGTGGAAGCATCCAATCGATTGAGGAGAGATGAGTGACGCTCAATTTCCGCTCACTGATAATTTCCATCCTCGCCCTCTGGCGTGACCTTTCCTGGAAGCAGGTGGCTGCGAGCATGAGGCTGAACCCGGACTGGGTGTACAAGATGCTGCGGCGCCCTGAGATTCCCAAGGAAGATTTCGAACGTTTGCTGCCGCATGTGCAGCGCCGGCCGGCCGAGGCCCTGGTGGTCACCCGGTGTCTCGAAGAGCTGGAGGCGCTGGACCAAGAGCAGGATCTGACCGACGCAGAGCAGGAGGAAGTCGAAAGAGGCGTTCTGGAAGCCTCGCGCCATCTCCGCGCCCACCTCGTCGAAGGCGTCCGCCGCTCCCGCGGCGTTCCCTCCCTTGACGGTTACCCCACACCATCCGAGGTCGAGCCGGCCCGCTGGCAGGCCGGGATGCTGTGGACTCTTCTAAAGGAGATGACCGAGGACCAGCGCTCCGTGGTGGTGAGATCCGTCCGCGAGTTCCAGAGCTGGGCTCTCATGGAGAGGGTGTGCGAGGAGTCGGTGATCGAAGCCTCCCGCGATCTGGAGCGTGCCGCCTCCCTGGCTCGGCTGGCCGAGGAGATCGCCGCAACCATTCGCGGGCCGGAAACCTGGTGCAAGCGCTGCCTCGGCTATGCGGCAGCTCACCTGCCGAACGTGCAGAGAGTCCTGGGCGATCTTCAAACAGCCCGGGCCGGCTTGGAGCACGCCAAAGCTCTCTGGGAGATGGGCTCCGATCCGGACCGGGTGCTCGACCCCGGTCGGCTGCTCGACTTGGAAGCATCGCTCTACCGTGATGAGCGCCGGTTCGAGGAGGGCCTGGACTGCCTCGATCGGGCTCTCTCCGTGAGCCACCGGCCCGGTCATGTGCTGGTCAATAAGGGGTTCACGCTGGAGGTCATGGGCGAATACGAGCTCGGAATCGAGGCTCTTTTCCAGGCAAAGCCGTTGATCGAGCGCAAAGGCGACGTCAGGCTCAGGAACATCCTCGACCACAACCTCTCGGTGCTCCTATGTCACGTCGAGCGCTACTCGGATGCAGCTCGACTCGGCGGCGAGGTCCGCGCTCTCGCCGAGCGCATGGGCGACGAGATCGGTTCGCTTCGAGGTCTCTGGTTGGAGGGCCGCATTGCCGCCGGCCTCGGTCAATCCGCCAAGGCCCGGGCTCTTCTGGAGCAGGCGGCGCAGGAGCTCACTGGCCGGGAGATGTGGTACAGCGTGGCTCTGGCCCAACTGGAAATCGCGGTGCTTCTGCTCCAGGAGGACCGAAGCGCCGAGGTCCAGGCTCTGGCGCTCGACCTCGGCAAAGTGTTCAACGCCAAAGGAATTCACCGGGAGGCCCTGGCCGCCTTGCGGCTCTTTCAGGAGTCGGTCGCACGCGGCGAAGCGACCGCCGAGCTCGCCCGCCGCGTGCTCCGCTTCCTTTTCCGCGCCCGTTACGACCAGGGCCTCAGGTTCAACTTCTCAGGAGCCCTTGGGACAACCGTCGGGATCCCAACCGCAGCCGTTGTCGAGGGCAGGCTGGCCGGTCTGGTCAGCCCGGCCACAGAGGCCGTTGGGGTCCCAGCCGCAACCGTTATCGAGAGCGTCCTGCCTGGAACTGCCGCAGAGGCCGCTGGGGTCCCAAATACAACCGTTGTCGAGGGAGATCTCAGCCAGCAGCTGGTCGATAAAGGCCACGTTGCCGGGCGAGGCCAGAAATGCGGCGGCGAGGGCGATGGCGACAAGAGTGGGTCGCATAGAAAGGTCTCCGGTGCGGCACCGGCGCCGGGCCTCCATGGTCCGGGCGGGCCACGCCTGCCGGGTATGGTGCGCCAGGAGGGCGGCAAAAATTCGCCCGATTTTCTAGCGGCGGCGCGGCCCGGCTGGAAGACCCTGCTGGTCCGCCTGTTCCGGGCGCTCTGCGGGGAGACGCAGAAGGCTTTCGCCGAGGCGCTCGACGTCGAGCCCGCCGTCGTCGCTCAGTACGAGCTCGGCAAATGCGAGCCCGGTCCCGAGCTGATGGAGCGCATGGCCCAAAGGGCCGCTCTCACGACCCGGGCCGGCGAGGAGGTGCTCCACTTCGCCGATACGTTGCGGAGGCCGAGACAGCGGACCGGGTTGCGAGGCCTGCCGGAAGAGCTAGCCGCTGTGGCCTCCCGCGTTTATCAGCGCCTCCTCCGCCTGCACCTCGCAGCGCGGCCCCCAAGAGCCGAGGACCGCCGCTGTGTCGATGAGCTGTGGTCGCGGCTGAAGGATCTGACCGAGGAGCAGCAGCTGACAGTGGTCAGAGTCGGCCCCGAATTTCAGAGCTGGGCTTTGGCCGAGTGGCTGATGGAGGAATCAGTCACCGAAGCTTCTCGTGATCTCGAACGCGCCGCTGCTCTCGCTCGTCTGGCGCGGGAGGTCGCGGACCGGGTGCCGGGCCCTGAAGACTGGCAGAATCGAATCCGGGGGTACGCAGAGGCCGCCTTACCG
>DATFPH010000466.1:0-1897 GCA_035264905.1 Thermoanaerobaculia bacterium | reverse complement strand
TTGAGTCGCGCCGAGATCTCCAGATAGTTGGCCTTCTCCCGGTTCGCCGGATCGATCCCGACGGGCGTCCAGAGCTCGGCCGCGGTCGGGTAACGGAAATTGGCCGGCATGATCCCCACAACGGTGTAGGGCTCGCCATTGAGCGTCACCGGCTTGCCGATCAGGAAGAGATCGCCGCCGAAGCGGCGCTTCCATAAATCATGGCTCAGCACCACCACCTTGGGTCCATGCGGGAGGTCCTCTTCCGGAAGGAACGTACGGCCGGCCTCCGGCGAGATGGCGAAGACCTTGAAGAAGTCGAGACTCACCCGCGAGCCGGTGATCCGCTCGGGCGTGCCGTCGCCGGTCATGTTGAAGCCGGAGCCGATCGTGTCGTAGGTGGCGACGTGCTCGAAGACCGTGCTGTGGTCCCGCCAGAACAGGAACTTCGGAATCGCCACCGCGGAGCTGTTCCCATCCGGGTAGCCGCGCATGAGCTGGACGATCTCGTCGGGTTCTGAAAACGGCAGAGGCCGGAGCATCAGGGCGTTGACGACGCTGAAAATGGCAGTATTCGCCCCGATCGTGAGGGCGAGAGTGAGCAGGGCGACGACCGCAAAGCCCGGCTTGCGCACGAGCACGCGGACGGCAAAGCGGAGATCCTGAAGCAACAGGCTCATGGGGGGCTCTCTCCTTCCGTGACGCTTCCATTACGGGGGAAGGGGTAGGAGGGTTTCTCGGCTCTCTGATGTAGAATTTTCTACTCCAAGAGACCAATGGCCGCACGCACACAACTCCCGGACCTGGCCGGTCGCACCCTGGCTCACTACCGGGTGCTCGAGCCGCTCGGCAGGGGTGGCATGGGAGAGGTCTTCCTGGCCGAGGATCAGCGCCTCGGCCGCCGTGTCGCCCTCAAGATCCTCTCGCCGAAGCTGTCGGCGGAACCGCGTTCCCTGGAGCGTTTCGAACGAGAGGCGCGGTCGGTCGCAGCCCTCAACCACCCGAACATCGTCACCATCCACTCCGTCGAAGAAGTCGAGGGCCTCCACTTCCTGGTCATGGAGCTTGTCGAGGGTGAGACTCTGGCGGACCTCCTCGCATCGCATGGTCCATTCCCCCTGGAGGAGCTCCTGGACATCACGCTCGCCCTGACCCGCGCTCTAGAAGCGGCGCACGGGCGTGGCATCGTCCACCGGGACTTGAAGCCGCGGAACGTCATGGTGAGCAGTGAAGGACGCGTCAAGATCCTGGACTTCGGGATCGCCCGGATCACCGAGACGGAGGGGGTGGCGGAGGGAGACACCTGGGACACCGATTTGACCGGAGCCGGCGTCGTCGTCGGAACGCTCCACTATCTGTCGCCCGAGCAGATCCTGGGGCGTCCGGTCGACGCGCGGACCGACCTCTTCTCGCTGGGGATCCTGTTCTTCGAAATGGCCACCGGCCAGAGGCCGTTCCAGGGAGCCAGCCGGCACGCGGTCCTGGCCTCCATTCTCTCGGACCCGCCACCTCCGGCGCGCTCCCTGCGGCCCGAGCTGCCGCCCCGCTTCGACGAGATCCTGGCCTTGTGTCTGGCCAAGGAGCCGTTTCTCCGCTATCGGAGCGCGGCCCGGCTGCGCGAGGAGCTGACGGATCTCGCCAGCGGCAACGGCTTGGACCTCGGCAGCACTCTGGTCGCAGTCCGCTCCCTGCGGAAACGGCCGGAGGCCGTGCGTTGGGACCGACCGTCCCACACGCCCCGCCTGCCGGCATCGCCCCGCTGCTTCGGCCGGGAGAAGGAGATCGGCGAGCTGGTGGAGGCGCTCTGCGCCGATCCGACCTTTCCTGTGCCTATCCTCGGTCCTGGCGGTGCGGGAAAGAGCACCATCACCCTGACGGCGCTGCACCATCCCCGCGTCGCCGAACGTTTCGGCAAACG
>DATFPH010000465.1:0-16220 GCA_035264905.1 Thermoanaerobaculia bacterium | reverse complement strand
GCCGCTGTCGGCGAGGATCAGGTCCTCGAAGACGCCGCGCGCCAGGAGCTCCGGCAGGTCCTCCAGAGCACCGAGACAGGGGCCGAGGACCGGGTCTTCCGCAGCCCCGGGGGCCGGCTCGTGGGGGAGAGGGACGTAGCCGGCCACGCGCAGACCGTGCCAGGCATGGGAGCGCAGCGCCTCGGCGATCTCCCGCGCCGCCTCGCCGCTGCCCACGAGAGCCACGCGCCGCTCGCGCCGCCGCTCGGTGAGATCGAGCGCCACCCGGAAGGCGAAGAGGAGCAGGAAGTCGAAGACGATGAAAAGCAGCAACACCGAGCGCGGGAACGGCCGCCCGAACAGGAAGTAATAGCTCATCAGCGCGAGCGTCTGCGCCACCGTGGCGGCGGCCAGGCGGCGGGCAAGCTCGGACCGGCTCCGCGGGCGGGGAGGATCGTAGAACCCGAAAAAGTAGAGCACCGCGAGCTGGACCAGGATCACCGGCACCCAGTCGCGCGCCAGGAAGCTCAGGCGGTCCGTGGGCAGCAGCCCCGCGGTCCAGGGGACCGGCACGTGGATGCGGACCAGGAACGCGCCGGCCAGCGCGGCGCAGGCCGCGGCGATGTCTCCGAGGACGCGCAGCAGATGGCGGGGTCCCTGCTCCCGCCTCCAGGGACTCATGGGGCGTGACTCTATCTGAATCGGCCCTTGACCCCGATTTCCCGGGGGAGATACGCTGCCCTGCGTCAGGAGGAACCATGCGCAAAATGAGAGCCCGGCTGGATTGACCGGCGACGGGATCAATTCCGGCTACCGGATCGAATGAAAGTCACCGAGCATCTCGCCAAGGCCGACCGGCCGCTGATCAGCTTCGAGATCATCCCGCCCCTGCGCGGCGGGGACGTCAAAGGTCTGCTCGCCCTGATCGACGACCTGACGAAGTTCCGGCCGCCGTTCATCGACATCACGAGCCATGCCGCCGAGGTGATCTACGAGGAGACGCCGCAGGGGCTCCAGCGCCGCGTCAAGCGCAAGCGCCCGGGCACCCTGGGCGTCTGCGCGCTCCTCCAGAACAAGTACCAGATCGACGCGGTCCCTCACATCCTCTGCCGCGGCTTCACCCGGGAGGAGACCGAGGACTTCCTGATCGAGCTGAAATATCTAGGGATCGACAACGTCCTCGCCGTGCGCGGCGACGACAGCGGCTTCAAGAAGCCGCTCCAGTACGGCCGCAGCGCCAACGACTACGCCTGCGACCTGGTCGCGCAGATCGCGGCCATGAATCACGGGCGCTATCTGGAGCAGGACCTCCTGGACGCCGAGCCCTCCAACTTCTGCATCGGCGTGGGCGGCTATCCCGAGAAGCACTTCGAGTCCGCGAACCTCAAGCTGGACGTGCGCCACGCCAAGGAGAAAGTCGAGGCCGGGGCGCACTACGTCGTGACCCAGATGTTCTTCAACAACGAGCACTACTTCCGGTACCTCGAGGCCTGCCGCGAGCAGGGGATCACGGTGCCGGTCATCCCGGGCCTGAAGATCCTGACCTCGGCCAAGCAGCTCATGACGGTCCCGCGCACCTTTTACGTGGAGATCCCGGACGCCCTGTCGGAGGAGGTCCTCAACGCCAAGCCCGAGCACGTGCTGGACATCGGCGTGGAGTGGGCTTTGAAGCAGAGCGAGGAGCTCCTGGCGCACGGCGTCCCGGCGCTCCACTTCTACGTCATGCAGAGCGCCAACGCGGTCAAGAAGCTGATGGCGCGGCTGAAGCTCTGAGTCTCCGGATCTTTCAGGCTCTGTCAGGTTCTGCCGGCAGGTTCTCTCGGGAGGTTCCGCATCGCGGCCTTGCGGTAGAATGTTCCCATGGCAACGACGTCAGAGCGAGATCCAATGATTCGCGAGACCACCGCCGAACAGTTGCGCGAGAGGGTGGACGCCGTCTACCGCGCCGAATCGCGCCGCGTCTTCGCCACCCTGATCCGCCTCCTCGGCGACTTCGACCGCGCCGAGGAGGCGCTGCACGACGCCTTCATGGCAGCGCTGGAGCAATGGACGAAGGATGGCGTGCCCGCCAATCCCCGGGCGTGGCTCGTGTCGACCGGCCGCTTCAAAGCCATCGACGCCATGCGCCGCCGCACCCGCTTCGACGCCTCGCTGGCGGTGCTCGCCGAGCGGCTCGACGCCGAAGCCCACGCCGCCACCGCGGAGCAGGACCAGGAGAGCGTCGAGGACGACGATCTGCGGCTGATCTTCACCTGCTGCCATCCGGCCCTGGCGCCGGAAGCCCGCGTGGCGCTGACCCTCCGCGAAGTCTGCGGCCTCACCACCGAGGAGATCGCGCGCGCCTTCCTCACCGCGCCGCCCACGCTGGCCCAGCGCATCGTGCGCGCCAAGGCGAAGATCCGCGACGCGCGCATTCCGTATCAGGTGCCCTCGCGCGCCGAGCTGCCGGACCGCTTGGAGACGGTGCTCCAGGTGGTCTACCTGGTGTTCAACGAAGGGTACTCCGCCTCCTCGGGCGGGTCGCTGACGCGGGCGGACCTCTCGGGCGAAGCGATCCGCCTGGGCCGTCTGCTGCTCGATCTCTTGCCGGAGCCGGAGGTGATGGGGCTCCTCGCGCTGATGCTGCTGCACGAATCGCGGCGCGTCGCGCGGACCTCGCCCGACGGCGAGCTGGTCTTGCTGGAGGACCAGGACCGCGCGCTTTGGAACCAGGATCAGATCGCCGAGGGGAGGGCGCTGGTGGAACGGGCCCTGGCGTCGCGCCGGATCGGCCCGTACACCCTCCAGGCCGCGATCGCCGCCGTCCACGCCGCGGCGCCCACCGCCGCCGTGACCGACTGGGCCCAGATCGTCCGGCTGTACGACGTGCTGGCGCAGGCGAGCCCATCCCCCGTGGTCGAGCTCAACCGCGCCGTGGCCGTGGCCATGCGCGACGGCCCGTCGGCGGGCCTCGCCCTGATCGACGCCATCCTGGTGCGCGGCGATCTCGCCGACTACCACCTGGCCCACGCGGCCCGGGCCGATCTCTGCCGCCGCCTCGGCCGCACGGACGAAGCCCGGGCCGCCTACGAACGGGCGCTCGGCCTCACGAGGCAGGAGCCCGAGCGACGGTTTCTCGAACAGCGGCTGGGGGCCTTGGGCTGAGGGCTTTTTTTCGCCCCCTGTCGATTTCGCCCCCTGCCGAACGACTACCTCATGGAACCGCTCGCGTGGGCCTCTCCGCCCCCGAGCATCACTGAAGCCAGGGAGGAGCCAAGGATGAGCGGAGTACGTGTCTTGGTCGGTACGCGCAAAGGCGCGTTCATCCTGACGTCGGATGGAAAGCGCGAACAGTGGAACGTCAGCGGCCCCCACTTCGCGGGCTGGGAGATCTACCACCTCAAGGGCTCGCCCGCGGACCCGAACCGGCTCTATGCGTCGCAGTCCACCGGCTGGCACGGCCAGCTGATCCAGCGCTCCGACGACGGCGGCGCGACCTGGGAGGCGGTCGACAACAAGTTCGTCTACGACGGGGTCCCCGGCACGCACCAGTGGTACGACGGCACGCAGCACCCCTGGGAGTTCAAGCGCGTCTGGCATCTCGAGCCCTCGCTGACCGATGCGGACACCGTCTACGCCGGAGTGGAGGACGCCGCCCTGTTCCGCACCACGGACGGCGGCCGGAGCTGGCACGAGCTCCCCGGTTTGCGCGAGCACCCCTCCGGACCCAAGTGGCAGCCGGGAGCCGGCGGCATGGGCCTCCACACCATCCTGCTGGACCGGACGAACCCCGGGCGGATGTACATCGCAATCTCGGCCGCGGGCGTGTTCCGCAGCGACGACTCCGGCCAGACCTGGCGCCCGATCAACCGCGGCCTCAAGTCGGAGTACATCCCCGACCCGAACGCCGAGGTCGGCCACTGCGTCCACCGCATCGCGATGCACCCCTCGCGCCCGGACGTGCTGTACATGCAGAAGCACTGGGACGTCATGCGGAGCGACGACGCCGGCGAGTCGTGGCACGAGGTCAGCGGCAACCTGCCGTCCGACTTCGGATTCCCGATCGACGTCCATGCCCATGAGCCCGAGACCATCTACGTCGTCCCGATCAAGAGCGACTCCGAGCATTTCCCGCCCGAAGGGAAGCTGCGCGTCTACCGCAGCCGGACCGGCGGCACCGAGTGGGAAGCGCTCACCAACGGCCTGCCGCAGAGCGATTGCTACGTCAACGTGCTGCGCGACGCCATGGCCGTCGACTCGCTCGATTCCTGCGGCGTCTATTTCGGCACCACCGGCGGGCAGGTCTACGCCTCCGCCGATGCGGGCGACACCTGGGCACCCATCGTCCGGGATCTTCCGGCGGTCCTGTCCGTCGAGGTCCAGACCCTGTCATGATCCGCGTCGTGCTGCCGGCGCATCTGCGCACGCTGGCCCGCGTCGGCGGAGAGGTGGAGCTCCAGGTGGAAGGCCCGGTCACCCAGCGCTCGGTCCTCGACGCGCTCGAAGCGGCCTACCCGGTGCTGCGGGGGACGATCCGCGACCATGGCACTCTGAAGCGCCGCGCGTTCCTGCGGTTCTTCGCCTGCGGCCAGGATCTCTCCCTGGAGCCGCCGGACGATCCGCTGCCCGACGCGGTGGTGCGCGGCGAGGAGCCGTTTTTCGTGATCGGAGCCATCGCCGGCGGCTGATCCGGAACCTGACTTGAACGATGGAGGGCTGACGCGTGAAATACATGCTGCTGATCTACGGAGACGAGAACGCCCTGGACCAGACCGAGCTGGAGAAGTGCTACGGCGAGTCGAGGCAGCTGGCCCACAAGCTCCACGAAGCCGGGCAGTTTCTGGCCACCGCCCCGCTGCACCGGACCACCATGGCGACCAGCGTCCGCGTCCGCGACGGCAAGCGGCTGGTCACCGACGGCCCGTTCGCGGAGACGCGCGAGCAGCTCGGCGGTTTCTTTCTGATCGAAGCCAAGGACCTCGACGAGGCGCTCGCGGTCGCCGAGCGGATTCCCATGGCGCGCCGAGGCACCGTCGAAGTCCGGCCGGTGGTCGAGATCCCGGGCCTGCCGGCGTGATCAAAGAGGGACGGCGCTACGACCGGTCCATCGTCGAAGGCCCTCTCCTGCCGGCGGTGTGGAGGATCGCCTGGCCCACCATGCTGCAAAACGTGATCGGCGGGCTGCAAGGCATCGTCGATCACGTCCTCGTCGGCCATTACGTCGGTTTCACCGGGAACGCGGCGATCGGCGTGAGCTGGCAGATCTTCCTCGTCGTCATCGTCTTCATCTCCTCGCTGTTCACCGGCATGAGCGTGCTCGTCGCCCGTTTCGTCGGAGCCGGCGACGAGGAGAAGGTCAACCGCACGGTCTACCAGGCGTTCCTGACCGCGGCCGGGCTCTCGATCGGCATCCTCGCGCCGCTCGGATACCTGCTCACTCCCTGGCTCCTCGACCTGGTCAACGCCGCGCCCGAGGTCCAGAGCGAAGCCGTGCCGTTCCTGCGCATCATGTTCGTGTTCAGCATCGGCATGATGATCTTCTTCATGCTCGGCGGCGCCTTGCGCTCGGCCGGCGACGCGCGGACGCCGCTGCGTCTCGGCATCACCTTGACCGTGCTGAACATCGTCCTCAACGTGATCCTCATTCGCGGGCTGGGCCCCATCCCCGCCTTCGGCACTCCGGGCTCCGCCATCGGAACGGCCATCGCCTCCGGGCTGATTGCGCTCTACGCCATGTGGAAGCTCTGGCACGGCGGCTGGGTCGTGGCGTTCCCCCGCGGCGGCCCTCTGCGGCCGGATTGGAGCATCATCCGCGCCCTGTTCCGGTTCGGGCTGCCCACCGGCATCCAGGGCATCGCCATGAACGTGGGCGGCGTGATGCTCCTCTCCTTCATCGGCTCGCTCGCGCACAGCGCGGCGGCCCAGGCGGCCTTTGCCGTCTCCTACACCCAATTGTTCTCGCTCATCACCTGGACGTCGGTCGGACTCATGGGCGCGGCGGCCTCCGTGGCCGGCCAGAACCTTGGCGCGGGGAATGCGGACCGGGCCAGCCAGGCTGTCCATGTCGCCGCGCGCATCGGCCTCGCCAGCGCCGCGGCGGTCGGAGCGGTCTTCCTGTTCTTCCCCCGGCAGCTTCTCGCCGCCTTCGGGTTGAACGAGCCCCTCGTCGTCGAGCTCGGCGTCCAGCTCCTGCGCATCCTCAGCCTTTCCGGCCTGTTCATCGCCGTCGCCCTCACCTACACCGGCGGGCTGCAAGGCACCGGAGACACCAAGAGCCCGCTCTACATCTCGATCGTCTCGCAGGTTGCCGTACCGCTCGGCATCTGCTTCGTCCTCCGGCAAACAGGGATGCTGACTCCGCTCGGCATCTGGCTGGCGATCCTTTCCGGACACGTCACCCGTTGCGTGCTGAGCCTGCTGCGGTTCAATCAGGGGAAGTGGCGGGCCATCCGGGTCGACATCGGCGCGGAGTCCTGAGCTTCGATCGTCTGTCCGCTGTCGATTTCCGTCGTCTCCGAACGACTATCTGGTGTGGACCGCTGATGTGGACGGTCCACCACCCTGCGGAGGAGACGATGAGGTACCTGTGCCTGATCTACCTGGAGGAGACGAAGCTGAACGCCCTGTCCGAGAGCGAATACGGCGCCCTCGTCGCGGACGCCCTGGCCTACGACGACGAGCTGCGCAGGAGCGGTCACTTTGTCGTCTCGGACGCTCTCCAGCCTGTCGAGAGCGCCACCACCCTGCGGGTCCGCAACGGACATCTCTCCATCACCGACGGTCCCTTTGCCGAGACCAGGGAACAGCTCGGCGGCTTCATTCTGATCCAGGCACGCGACCTGAACGAGGCCATCCACGTCGCTTCAAGGATTCCGCCCGGCCGCTTGGGCAGCATCGAGGTGCGGCCGGTCCAAGAGCTCGCTCAACAGGAGGAAACCAGCGAAAGGAGCATGCCATGCAAGTGACACCTTATTTGACGTACAGCGGCCAGTGCGAAGAAGCGTTCAAGTTTTACGAGCAGTGCCTCGGCGGCAAGATCATCATGATGCTCACCCACGGTGAGGCGCCCTCCGCCGACCAGATCGCCCCGGACTGGCACAAAGCGATCATGCACGCCCGCCTGGAGCTCGGCGATCAGGCCATCATGGGCTCCGACAGCCCGCCGGAGTACCAGGAGGAGAAGAAAGGCTTCTATGTCTCGCTGAGCATCGACAAGCCGGAGGAAGCCGAGCGCATCTACAACGCGCTGGCCGAGAACGCGAAGATCAACCTGCCGCTCCAGCCGACCTTCTGGGCCTACCGTTTCGCCATGCTCGTCGACCGCTTCGGCACGCCCTGGATGATCAACTGCGAGAAAGAAGCCTGAGCAACAACCACAAACTCAAGGGAGATAAAACCATGCGATTCATGGTCATCGTCAAAGCCAGCAAAGAGTCGGAAGCCGGAATCATGCCGAGCGAGGAGCTCCTGACCGCGATGGGGAACTACAACGAAGAGTTGGTGAAGGCCGGCATCATGCTCGCGGGCGAGGGCCTCCACCCGAGCTCGAAAGGCGTGCGCGTCCGCTTCTCCGGCGACCAGCGCACCGTGATCGACGGCCCCTTCGCCGAAACCAAGGAGCTGATCGCCGGCTACTGGATCTGGCAGGTGAAGTCGAAGGAAGAGGCGATCGAATGGCTCAAGCGCTGCCCGAATCCCATGCCCGACTCCGAAGGCTCCGAGATCGAGCTCCGCCAGATCTTCGAGGCGGAGGACTTCGGAGCCGAGTTCACCCCCGAGCTCCGCGAGCAGGAAGAGCGCCTGCGCGCGCAGATGGAGGGGAAGCAGTAACCCTGCGCCGCCCGTGGGGCTCTCCCCCCACGGGGCGGCCGGCGTCCCGCCGGCCCCGCCGAGATTCCCTGCCTGAAGTCGCCGTGTATTTGAGTCGGATTTAAGACGACAAGGTCGTTGAGAGACCGACCACGGTCGGCGTGGCAACGCCCAGGACGAATTTGCAAACCACCGAGGTCGGCGAGAGGCCGGCCGAAGTCGTCACGACAACGACACGGTCGGTCTCCCAACGACCGGGACAAATGTGCAAACGACCGAGGTCGGCGAGCCACCGACTACAGTCGTCACGAAGACGACCGGCGTCGTTTTGCCAACGACCATGGTCGATCTCAAAACGACCGCGTCGTTGTGAGAACGACCGAGGTCGGTGCCGCAACGACCGCGGTCGGCGCCTCAACGACCGAAGCCGGTGCCTCAACGACCGAGGTCGGTGAGAGAACGACCACAGTCGATGGCTCACCGACCGCGTCGTTGTGAGAACGACGAGGTCGGTGCCTCAACGACCAAGGTCGGCAAGAGAACGACCACGGCCGATGGCTCACCGACCGCGTCGTTTTGAAGACGACCACGGTCGGTCCCAAAACGACCAGGTCGTTTTGCCAACGACCGAGGTCGGTAGGTCAACGACCATGGTCGAGCTCAAGACGACCGAAGTCGGTCGCTGCTCGGACCCGTCTCTCAGGGCAGCTTCGCATCGCCTCCCCGCATCCGGCTGAGCGAAGCGGCCACTTCCCGGGCCAACTCGGCGGTCGCGGTCTCGCGGCGTGCCGCTTCCTGGAAGAGGAGAAGGGCGGCCAGGGCTTCCCGGGCAACGGCGTGGTCGCGGAAGACCGTGACCATGTCGTCAGCCAGCTCCCGGACCTCGGCGGTTCTCCCTTCCTTTAGATAGGGGATCACCAGATCCAGGGTCGCAAGAGCGGCTTCGTAGACGTTGCCGTCGGTAAGGAATGTCTGGCGGACGTCGGACAGCAGGCGGCGGGAGCGGTCGTGGTCGCCGAGACCGGCGGCGACTCGGCCCTCGACCCAGCACAGGCGAAGGTGGTCCAGGGTGCTCCCGTGGGCTGCTGCGAGCTCCCGGAGGTCCGGTAGGAGGGCGGCTGCCTCGGGGTGCCTTGCCATCTTGGATAGGTTATCCGCGAGGTTGTGCCGGACACAGAGGAGGAGACGCGGATCACGCTCCGGGTCAATCAGGCCGCTCGCCTTCGTCAGAACCTGGATGGCCGATTCTGATTCGCCCAGCTCTATGAGTGTGGCGGCCTTCGAAATCAGGGTTCTGCCGGCGAAGTGTGGGGCGCGATGCTCGGGTTGCCCATCCAGAAAGAGAGTCACGGCGCGGTCGAGCAGATCGAGGGCTTCGCGGAACCTTCGCTGTGCGATCCGAAGCGGTGCCTTCAGGACCAGAAGATGTGGCTCATAGCCCAGTGCGTCCTCGGAGCCCACGTTTCCTGCGCCCCACCAAGAGTCCGCTATCTCAAAGCTTCTCTCGGCGCCGGAGAGATCGCCCTGCACCTTGTGGGCGTTACCGAGAGCAGACCATGCCAGGCTCCGGAGTTGATAGACCCACTGCTCCTCAAAGGGCTCACCCCCCGGAATGAGGTCCGCCACATGAACAGCCAGGTCCGCGAGGTGGGCGGTCTCGGCTGCGTCCTCGGGTGCTGCCTGGCGGCTCCGAAGCACCAGCAACTCGCACAACCCCCAGCTCACGAAACGGGAGTCGGCGTGAAGGCGGGGCAGGCGTTCTCCTGGATCGAGGGGAACGAGCACTTCCAGAAGCCGGGGCGCCTCGGCACGCGACCGGGCGAGGGCGGCGTCGATCGGACCGAAACAGGAGGGAGAGCGTTGGCCTGGTGAAGTTCAAGCAACCAGCCACCCACCTCGCGGCATCCGGGGCACACGGTCAGCAGATGAAAGAGCTGCTCGTTCTGCTCAGCCGATCGGTCGATGGCGAGCAGGCGAGCCAATGCGGCAGAATTGAGATGCCTGTGCATGTCTTCCTCCTCTCTGAACGTGACATACTACCGTAACTCCGCTACCGAGGGTGTGAACAAGAGGGAGGGCCGGGTTGGCACCCGGCCCGTATGACAGCAATTAAGGACGACCATCGGGCTCGAGAATTGAGCCGGTGTCGCCGCTGGCCGCCTTGGGTTCAGCGTCGGGCCCGGAATTGGGGCCGGCGTTGGCTCCATCCGGTTCGAGTCCGGGGCCGGTGTCGGGCAAGAGGGAGGAGAGGAGGCTCCAGAGTTGGGAGCAGAGGCTGGGAGTGGCCTCGGGGCGCTCGGCTGCCGAGAGGACGGCCTTCCTCAAGGGATGCGCTGTGGCAAGGGCGGGGGAGAGGATGAGGAGGCCGAGCAGGGTGAGGGTGAGGAGGCGAGTGGGGATTCGGGGCATTCGGACCTCATGAAGGCCGCACGGGCTCCGGCCACTATGGCTGGAGAGGGCGGGCTCTCATGAGGAATGGTGCGGGTGGGGGAGAGTTTCCGCCGGGGAGCTTTGCTGTCCTTCGTGACGGTCTGAGACGGAGCCTATGGCCGGGTGACCGCCACGGGACCCGGCGGCCGTGGTGATTGTGGCAGTTTGAGGACAGGGGGCTTGGCAAGAAGGGGGTGAAGTCGCCGCTGGAGTGAGTTGTGCCCGCTTGCCTGATAGAGTTCGCTGACAGGCATAAGGGAGGCGGGAGCGGTGTATTCAAAGTCTTGCTCTTTAGCTGTGAAGGGGGGACGAGGAGGGAGAACTCGCAGTTCTCAGGAAGAGGGGAATCTCCTTTCAGGAGGAGCTTGAATAAACGGCAGGCACCTACTCCGGGGGCTAGGAGCGGATAAAGCAAAGCGGTCGAATTTGTGAAGCGGTTGGCACCTACTCCCAAAAACGTGAGTTAATATTAAATAGACACTGTCAGAGCGGGGGATTACATCAATATGGTTCGTTACTATACAGGACCCTTTTTGGAAGAGTCTTTGGCAGATCCGTTAGTGATGGAAAGGGCTCTGCGTAAGACGATCTCTCTTGTCGGCTGGAAGGTTTGGGATAAGCGGTATCAAGATCTTGATAGGCAGAGGCGCAAGTTTTCGATATCTCGAAGGCAAATTGAGGAATTGTATCACCTGGAGTTGACCCTGCCGGTCTTGTATAAACACCTTATGCTTACGGGGAAATTAAAGATTAATTCGCCAATCGAGGGGGACACGGTAATATTCTCTGGCTTTATCGCGCGGCTTCATGACTCGTTAGGAGGAGAAGGTAAAAGACGGCTTGAGGGTACCATAAAAAATGCTCTTTCCTCTAATGATGGTTTTGGTCCGCTCCGCTGTGAGCTGACAGCCCTCAATGCATTTTTAGCGGAAGGTTGCCAAGTTGCGGCTGTAGATCTGGAAGGACTAGAAAACTTTGATTATCTCTGTAGTCTCGATGGGTGTGAATTCGAAGTTGAATGCAAATTCGTAACCAGCGATCTGGGGGCGAAGATTCAGCGCACGGAAGCTTCATCTCTTGCTCAGTCCATAGTCGACCGCACTATGAAGACATTTGGAAACCTTGAGCGCGGTGTGATTGTTACGATAGTTACTGAAAACCGGCTACCTTCTGGGCGAAGCGAAATTGACACTATTGTTGGACATGTTTTGAGTTGCTTGGAAGAAGGTAGTGGCACAGCTCATTATGGCGCAACTAAAATCACTGTAGAGGATTGGCCATCTGGCAAGGAAGACCCTGCTTCCGTCCATAAGGAAGCAACGCTAAAGAGCCTTGTAGATGATGCCTATACAGCTGGATGGCATTGCCCGACGGGCGCCATAATGCTTATCTTCAAGAGCGAGAGCCAAACCGGATACTATCAAGCCATGAAGATGCGGCGCAAGTTGGTAGATGCAGCCGAGCAGTTTTCAGGAAGTCGACCTGGGATCATCTTTCTGGAATTTGAGAACATTGGGCCGCACTTGGAATTTAAAAAGCTTTATGCAAGCTTAATAGAAGATCTACTTCGTGATATAGGTGGGAAGCGAAAGTACCTGGATCGAATCATTTTAGGCTTTCCCGGTCTTCCTTTCTCGGGTGGCGAGAGCTTTGATCTTGTCAATCCAGCGCGAGATTCAGGTCCACAGGCTGAGCTTTTCAACCGATTTCGTATTATGACGAAGCCCGTGCCGTGGGAGAATCCTGTGATGGAGTGGCGTCGAGGGTGGAGAAGCCAGTGGCCTAACCCTTCCGGTTAGCAGGCAGCAGCCTTCACTCTTTAGAAAGCAGCGTGGCCTTATGACACGGGTGGAACCTACTCGGTTGCACCTACTCCCAGCGAGATAGATTCCAGCCTACCCTCAAGGAGCCGATGAAGTTCTCCCGCCCAGGCCGCCGGGCGTCTCCCCAGCTTCCGGTCGCAAATGCCCGCACCCGCCGTTTCCGATACCTTCGCCGCGCTCCGGTGAGCGAGAGAGGCCTCTAATCTCGGGTTCGATCGCTTGAATGAATACACCTCCGCCTCCGATCGGCCCATGTCCGGCAAGCTCAGGGTGTTTCTTTTTTTCGAGACCGTAACTGACGTGCGGGGCTCAGGCCGGCACGAACGGCAGATGCGGCGGAAAGCTACCGGGCGGGAAGGCGGCGTCTCGATCTCCCTTCCTGAGTTTGTCTGCGGCTCCCGGTAGGCGGCTACGAACCAGGCATAGGCCTCGTGGATCGCCTTCCTTGCTTTCTTGGTGGCTGCGTGGATAAAGGGGGCCGGTGATTTGTCGAGAGTCTCGGGTCGGGTCTCGGCCTCCTGGGCCTGAACCTGTTCGGCACCCAGCGGCTCGACTCCTTTCTTTTCCCGCTCCGCAGCGGCGGTCTTCTCGATCTCCTGGACGAGCCCGGCCAGGCGGGAGCGATAGACCTCGGGTGCGAGGTGTTTCCAGCACGGGAGCTGACTCAGCTGGACCGTCACCCGCGTCTCCACCTGACTCGGGTCCGAAGACTTGCCGCGCATCCTGAAGTTGTAGGCCAGGGTCCGATTGTGCCACGTCCCTTCGAGCGGCTCTCCCAGAAGGAGGGCGCGAGCGCAGTGGACTCCCGGCCACTCCAAGGGGCTCGCCACCAGGTTTTCCTTGCAGCCGTTGGCCAGGACGTACTTGAGGCGCTCCACATGGGCCGCCTCCTCGTCGCTGATCAGGATGGCCTGGTAGCGGCGCGACCAGAGCTTGTCGGTCACGCCGCCGTGCCGGTCCACGGCTTGATCTTCTCGAGCACTTCGGCGAGGGCCTCCTCCGCCACTTCCGTGTCGTAGGCGACCTGAGCTCGCAACCAGTAGCCGTTGGATAGGCCGAAGAACCGGCACAGGCGCAGGTCCGTATCAGCTGTGATGACGCGTTTACCGGCCACGATTTCGCCGATCCGCTGGGGAGGCACGCCAATCTCCTTGGCAAGGCGATACTGCGAGAGCCCCATCGGACGGAGAAACTCCTCGAGCAGCAACTCGCCGGGTGTCACGGGCTTGAGTTTTGCCATGGCTTCTTTCCTTCAGTGGTAGTCCACGATCTCGACGTCTTCGGCGCCACCGGCCGTCCAGCGGAAACACACCCGAAATTGATCGTTCACCCGGATGCTGTACTGTCCGACGCGGTCGCCCTTAAGCGCTTCGAGCCGATTCCCTGGCGGCACCCGCAAGTCTTCCAGCCGGCCTGCGATCTGCAACTGCCGAAGCTTGCGCCGAGCGACCGACTCGATGCTCTCGAACCGTCTGACGCGCTGGCCTTTCGCAAGGGCCTCGGTCTCGGCGCTCTTGAACGATACGATCACGTCTGCATAGTAATGTGGCGCGTGATTAACGTCAAGCGTGATGCTGTGCTGTCGCCCCGCCGGGGCTCATGAGCCATTGGGGCCTCCTGCCCCAGGGTCGCCGCGCCTTCAGCGCTCTGCCCCTGGGCTACGAATACCAGAGCGATTTCGCGAAGAAGTACGTCGCGCAGGGACGTGCCGAGGGACTTGCGGAGGGGCGCACCGAGGGACGTACCGAGGAGGCGGCGCGCACCGTGCTGGCCGTGCTTCGGGCTCGCGGCATGGCCGTGCCAGACTCCATCCGCGAGCGCATCCTGGCTCAGAAGGACCCGGAACGGCTGGAGCGCTGGCTGGAGAAGGCCGCCGTCGCCGCTTCGGTCGCCGCGGTCCTCGACGAACCGAACTAAAGCCAACGACCTGGGTCGGTTTGTCCCGAAGGTCAGGTCAAGTGCCATATGCCGCGGAGCGGTGAGGTACGCCGAAGGTCGGATATCTCACGCCTCGGGTCGAATGATGTTCGCCGAAGGTCAGATCGCAGACTTTCGCGGAGTCTCGGGGTGGCAGCCGCGGATATCATCCGCCCATCGTGGCCGTTCCCCCTTTCCCTCCACCTGACTTGGGCGAGCTGGTCGCCCGAACGGTCCGCCGCGTTCCCTGGGCGCGCCGAGAGAAGCCTTTCCGCTTCCTGCTCGATGCCCGCCTCTTCCGTCTCCTGTGCGGTCCGGGTCAGACGGCCGCTGTCGACAACTTTCGGGCGTCGGTGACGCGCCTGCGTCTCGCTTCGGCGGGCAGCCTTCCGGATCTGGAGATGACGCCGCTGGCGATGTTGGATGTGCTCGGCATCGAGCCTCCCCGGTTCCCGGCGCTTGCCCTCCCCAAGGACCTCACCTCGCTCGACAATGTCGACCTCGCTATCCTGCTCAAGGAGGCGATCACAAAGGATTTTGAGAAAGTTCCGGAGCTCGAAGCATCGAATCTCCGCCGGCGGGCCGAGGAGCTGCGGGCGGCGGCGGAGCCGGCGGCTCACGAGCTGTTTGATTTGTGCCTGACTCGGTTCGTGACCGGCGACGAGATCAGAGGCCAGATCCTGGAGCAGCTCACCTTCGAGGCCCTCCTTTCGTTTCGTTTTCCGGAAGACTGTCGGGAGAAGATGACCCATCTCTTCAACCTCTTCCTGCTCGACTATGAGACGAACGTCTCCGGTCTGTCGCGGGTGCGTCTGCTCAAAGCGTTCTGGGAACAGTCTTTCGAGCGGATCCTCAGGAAGCATTCGAAAGCGCGGGGAGAGGTTCTGGCGGTGGATCAGGAGATGAAGCCCAGGACGTACAAGGATTTCCTCGGCTGGGAGGTGATCCACCACTCGGTCCTGGGGGCGATCCGGAAACGGTTTCATCCGGTGATCGCATTCGCGCCGGAGCCCGAGGACAGGCTCAGGGCCCGGTGCAAGGCCCACAAGACGGCGCTGCGCGTTTTTCTGGATGAGATCCCTCGGGAGGAGCTCGCTGGCGTGTTCCGTCCTCACATCATGGCCTGGAAGCCGGGGTGGCTGGTGCCTTGCCGGGAGGATGGGATGTTGGAGGCGCCGGTGTCGACGGGGGACGTGGTGGTGTTTTAAGAGCGGGCTTCGCCGGAGCCCTCGATCCCGGTGAGCTGGTTCTTGCGCAGCTCCTTTTCTTTCTCCACCAGCTTCGGGGGCAGCCCGCTCGCCACTATAGCCTTGACGAATGTATCCACTATGGCTATAGTCAGAGCATGACGAACGACCGCGAGCTCATCGATGACCTCCTTCCGCTGCCGCCGGCCACCTTCCACATCCTCCTCGCGCTGATCGACGAAGAACGCCACGGCTACGCCATCATCCAGGACATCGAAGCGCGCACCCGGGCGAGCTGCGCCTGAGCGCCGGTACGCTGTACCGCTCGATCGCCCGCATGGTGGAGCAGGGGCTCATCGCCGAAGTCACCAAGCGGCGCCCGGCGGCGGACGATCCGCGGCGGCGCTCACGGACGTGATCCCCAACGCGATCGCCGCGCACTGGGAGATTTTTTGCCGGGACCTCGGCTACGCTGCGCGGTCGCTGCGGCGCACGCCGGGATTCGCGCTCACCGCCGTGCTCGTCGTGGCGCTCGGCGTGGGGGCGAACACCGCGGTCTTTTCGATCGCGGATCTCGTGTTCGTCCGGCCGCTGCCGTTCGCCGATCCCGACCGGCTGGTGAAGCTTTGGCAGGGCTCGCCCGACTTCACCATCAACGAGGTGTCGCCCGCGAACTATCGTGATTGGCGGGCGATGACCTCCTCATTCGCGGGGATGGGCGCCTACACGTTGCGCAACGCGAACCTCGTGGGCCTCGGCGAGCCGCGGAGGCTGGAGACGGTACCCGCGACGCCGGAGTTTTTGCCGCTGATGGGGGTCGCGCCGCTGATCGGCCGCGTCTTCACGGCGAAGGACGTTGCGACAGGACAGTTCGTCGTCTTGAGCCATGCCCTCTGGCAATCGGAATTCGGCGGCGATCCCGGCGTGATCGGCACGTCCGTCCGGCTCGACGGCGTCCCGCACACGGTGATCGGCGTGATGCCGGCGTCCTTCCAGTTCCCCTCTCGCTCCGTCGAAGCATGGACGCCGCTCGTCTTCCGCGAAGATGACTACGTCGATCGCACCGACACCTATCTCCGGGTCGTCGCACGTCTGC
>DATFPH010000464.1:0-29426 GCA_035264905.1 Thermoanaerobaculia bacterium | reverse complement strand
CCTCCGCGGATCGATCAACTCGGTCCAGAGTGATCTGCGCGAGACCGTCGCCGATCTGCGCGCGAAGGCCCTCGCATCGCTCACCGCTCTGGCCCCCACACCCGAGGCTCTCGCCGAGGTGAAAAACGTTTCTGTCTGGCGGGAAGCGTACAAAGCGTTCGGAGCCAAACCCACCAAGTTCCGGCCGACCCACGAAGCGCTGGCGCGGCGGCTCCTGAAGGACGGCGTCTGGCCGGACATCAATCCGGTCGTCGACATCTATCTGACCAATCAGATCGATCATCTGCTCCCCCACGGTGGCTATGACGCGACGGCCCTGGCGGGAGATCTCAAGCTCTATGTGTCTCCCGGCAACGAGCCCTTCGAGCCTCTCGGCGGGGGCCAGGAAGCGACCGAGCCGGGCGAGGTCGTCTACAGAGATCAACAGCGCGTGCTGACGCGGCGCTGGAACTATCGGGATTGCGACGCCACCAAGATCACAGAGCAGACGACGGACTTCGTCCTCATGATCGAAGCCCCGGGAGAGATCGAGGCTTCCGAGGTTGAGAAGGCCTGCTCCGACCTCGCCCAACGCTACGCGCGCGCGTTCGAGGGCCGCTTCAGACCCCTCGTCTTCGAGGCCTCCAAGGACTCCCGCGAGGTGGAGATCCCGTAGGCCGCGGGCATCCCATGTGGCCTGACGAATACGACCTCATCGATCTCTCGCTCGAGCTCAACGAGGACGGAAACTTTTTCCCCGGCGACAGCGCGCCGCAGGTCCGGGGGGGGCCTTTCTCCTTCGTTCCCGGCGCGCACCCGGAGTTCGTCTACGAAGTGGAGCTGAGCACCCAGGCCGGCACGCACGTTCAGGGGCAGCACTACTTCGTGGCGGATGGCAAAAAGATCGATCAGTATCCCCTCGCGCGATTCGAAGGTCCCGCGCGCGTCGTCGACTGCCGGGGAGCCAACCGCATCGAGGTAGATTTCCTGCGGCGCGCGCTTCCCGAAGACCGCCTGGACTCGTTGATGCTCCTGTTCTTCACCGGCTTCACCGCGGAGATCCTGGCAAGGAAGCTGGCTCGGGGCGGTCTCCTGCGTCTCGATGATCTCGCGGACAAGCCCGGCCTCACCGCGGAGGGGGCGCAGTTCCTGTTGGAGCGCGGAGCCCGCTTTCTGGGGATCGATTCGGTCGGCTTCGAGCCGTACCCGACGACGGATCATGCGATCAACCGCCTCCTTTGCGCTCACGACGTTTTGCTCCTGGAAAACCTGACGCGGCTGGAGCTCGTGCCCGCGACCGGAGCGTGGCTGGAATGTTTTCCTCTGCCGTTGGCCGGCGTCGAGGGGACCCCCTGCCGGGCGATCGTCAAAGTCCCGAAATCACGCTGACATGAACCGGACCGATCGCTTGCGCCAGGAGCTCTCCGCCGCGGTGCGCCTCGCCGCCCCCGTGGTGCTCGTGCAGCTCGGCCTGATGCTCATGGGCGTCGTCGACACCATGATGCTCGGCCATCTCTCCGCCGAGGCCCTGGCCGCGGGCGCCCTCGGCCACATCGCCACCATCTTCCTCCTCATCTTCGGGACCGGCGCCCTGTCGGCGCTCGATCCCCTGGTGGCGCAGGCGCACGGCGCGGACGATCCCGAGACGGTCAGCGCCCACCTCCAGCGCGGCGTCGTCCTGGCCATCGCCCTGGCGATCCCGATGGGGCTCCTCCTCTGGGACGTCAGCCCCGTCCTCCGCCTGGTGGGCCAGCCGGAAGCGATCGTCGGCAAGGCGGCGACCTTTACCCGCGGGATCATCTGGGGACTGCCGGCGTATTTCGTGTTCGTGGCGCTCCGGCAGACTCTTCAGGCGATGAGCGTGGTGCGCGCGACCGCGGTGGCGATCGTGGCGGGCAACCTCACGAACCTTCTGGGCAACTGGCTCCTGATCTTCGGCCACCTCGGCTTCCCGGCCCTGGGCGTGGCGGGCTCGGCCTATTCGACCTCGCTGAGCCGCTGCGCCATGCTCGTCTGGCTCCTCTGGGCGGCGCGCAAGCCGCTCGCCCTCTACTGGCGCGGCTTCACCCGCGAAGCCCTCGACTTGAAGCGCCACCTGCGCCTGCTGCGCATCGGAGTGCCCATCGGAATCCATCAATCGGGCGAGATCCTCTTCTTTACGACGCTCGCCCTGCTGGTCGGCCGGATGGGCGTGGTGCAGCTGGCCGGCCACCAGATTGCCATCAACATGGCGAGCCTCTCTTTCATGGTGCCGCTCGGGATCGGCGGCGCCGCGGCCACCCGGGTAGGGAATGCCATCGGGAGGGGGGACATGCCGGGAGCGCGCCGCGCCGCCGCGGTCTGCCTGGCGCTCGGGGCGGGCACGATGCTCGCCTTCGCGATCCTTTTTGCCGTGCTGCCCGAGCCGCTCGCCCGCCTCTACACGCGCGACCGCGACGTCATCGCGATGGTCGCCCTCCTCCTCCCGATCGCGGCGGCCTTCCAGGTGTTCGACGGCATCCAGACCGTCGGAGCCGGCGTCCTGCGCGGCGCGGCCGACACCACCTTCCCCGCCGCGCTCGCCGTCGTCGGGTTCTGGGTCATCGGCCTGCCGGCGGGCTGGTATCTCGCCTACCCCGCCGGAATGGGCGCGGCGGGCCTGTGGTGGGGGATGACCGTGGGGCTCGCAGCCGTCTCGCTGCTCCTCGTGGCCCGCGTCGCCCAGCGCTTCCGCAGGCCGGTCGAGCGGGCGTAGGAGCCCTCACCCCCGGCCCCTCTCCCACAAGTGGGAGAGGGGTGTAGGTTAGAAGGGCTTGTCGCTCTTGCCACTCATCGACTAACCCTCTCCCCTCTACCGCTTGCGGGAGAGGGGCCGGGGGTGAGGGCTCTTCTCAGAACAACGGCTGGATCAGCAGGTACGCCACCCACGACACCGCCGCGGCGATCGGAATCGTGAGCACCCAGGCCCAGATGATCCGGCCGGCCACGCCCCACTTGACCGCCGACAGCCGCTTCGTCGCTCCCACGCCGATGATCGCGCCCGTGATCGTGTGGGTCGTCGACACCGGGATGCCTCCGAGCGTCGCCCCGAGGAGCGTCAGGGCGCCGGCCGTCTCGGCGCAGAAGCCGCCGAACGGCTGCAGCTTGGTGATCTTCGTCCCCATCGTCTTGACGATCCGCCAGCCGCCGAACATGGTCCCCAGCGCGATCGCCGCGTGGCTGATCAGCACCACCCAGATCGGCACGTCGAAGGTTTTCAGAGTCCCCGACGCCACCAGCAGCCCGGTGATGATACCCATCGTCTTCTGCGCGTCATTGCCTCCGTGGCCGAGGCTGTAGAGACCCGCCGAGATGAGCTGCAGCCGGCGGAACAGATGATCGAGGCGCGACGGGCGCCACTTGCGGAAGATCCAGGTCACCAGGACCATCAGGAAGAACGCCACGAACATCCCGATCATCGGCGCGAGGACGATGAACAGCAGCGTCTTGGTCCATCCCGACACCAGGATCGCTCCCATCCCCGCCTTGGCCACCGCGGCGCCCCCATAGCCGCCGATGAGCGCGTGCGACGAGGAGACCGGCAGGCCGTAATACCAGGTGAACAGGTTCCAGAAGATGGCCCCGAGCAGACCGGCGAGGATCACATCCTGGCTGACCACCGCCGGATCGATCATCCCCTTGCCGATCGTCTTGGCAACGCCGGTGCCCAGGACGAAGGCGGCGACGAAATTGAAAAACGCCGCCCAGAGCACGGCGCGCTGCGGCGAGAGCACGCGCGTCGACACCACCGTGGCGATCGAGTTCGCCGCGTCGTGGAAGCCGTTGAGAAAATCGAACGTCAGTGCAACGAGAATGATGAAGAGGACGACACCGGAAACCGAGGGCATATCCATCCGCTCGCGCGCCTAGGAGTTCTTGACCAGCAGGTTACCGATGACGTGGGAGTAATCGCGGCAGTGGTCGCAGGCGTCCTCCAGACCCTGATAGACCTCTTTCCACTTGAGGATCCGGATCGGCGGGCGGCCGTCTTCGCGGAACAGGTCGGCGATCACCGTGTTGTAGAGCTGGTCGGCCCGGTTCTCGAGCTCCGAGATGCGGACGATCCCGGCCTGGATCTGCTTCTCGTTGGACAGGTCCCAGATCAGCAGAGTGAGCCGGTGGATCTCGGCCGTCATCTCCACGAGGATGCGGGCGAACTGGCACAGCCCCTCGGGCGCGTCCGACAGCTCGAAGAGGACCAGGTGCTGGGCCACGCTCTCCAGGGCATCCAGGATATCGTCCAGGTCCGTGGCGATCGCCCGCAGGTCCTCGCGGTCGAACGGGGTGATGAACGTGGAGTTGAGGGCGTCGAAGGTCAGGCGGGTGATCTCGTCCCCCTGGTGCTCGATCCCCTTGAGCTCGACGGTGAGGACCCGGCGCCGCTCGAGATTCTCCGCGTGGGCGATGTCATTGAAGAGCCGCGCCGCGGCCACCAGGTTTTCCGTGTCCTGCGCCAGCAGGTGCTGAAACCGCTCTTCCCGCGGCATGAACCACTTGATGATCGCGTCCGCTTTCATAGGGGCTCCTGATCGACACACGGCGGTCACACTCGGTGACAGCCAGATGGCGGCGGGATCGTAGCACACCCCTCTCCGGGGAGTGGCGCCGATCATCCCGATGCGCTACCCTGAGCGCGCTGAACCGTACACTTGTGCATGTATGCATTCGCTCTCAGGAGATGAGACCATGTCCTTCAAGGACCACTTCTCCGGGCACGCGGCGAGCTACGCCGCCTACCGGCCGGGCTACCCAACCCGGCTCTTCGAGATCCTCGCCGGCCTCCCCCGGGAGAGGCGCCTGGCCTGGGACAGCGGCACGGGCAACGGCCAGGCCGCCGTGGCGCTGGCCGAGCACTTCGACCGCGTCGTCGCCACCGATCCGAGCGCCGAGCAGCTCGCCCACGCCCTCCCCCACCCGCGGGTCGAATACCGGGCCGGCCGCGCGGAAGAGTCGGGCCTCGCGGACGGCGGCGTCGACCTCGCCGCCGCGGCGCAGGCCTTCCACTGGTATGACTTCGACCGGTACTTCGCCGAGATCCGGCGCGTCCTCGCTCCCGGAGGGGTGGTGGCGGTCTGGACCTACAACCTGGCGCGGGTGGACCCCGAGGTCGACCGCTGGACCGACCGGCTGGCGCGGCAGATCGTCGGCCCCTGGTGGCCCCCCGAGCGCCGCTGGGTGGACGAGGAGTACCAGACCATCCCCTTTCCGTTCGACGAGATCGAGATCGCGCCGCTCCGTCACGAAGAGAGCTGGGACCTGGACCGCCTGACGCGCTACCTGCGCACCTGGTCCTCCTTCCAGCGCTACCAGAAAGAGACTGGGCGCGATCCGCTGGACGAGATCCGGGAGGGACTGACCGCTGCCTGGGGCGATCCCCACGAGGAGCGAACGGTCACCTGGCCGATCTTCATTCGGGCGGGTCGAGTGGGACAGCCGTAGCCTCCATGATCACCGCCATGATCAGCCGCAAGGGGGGCGTGGGGAAAACCACGACCACCGTCAACCTCGCGGCGGCCCTGGCCGAGCAGGGGCAGAAAATCCTGCTCGTCGACCTGGACAGCCAGGCCTCGGCCTCGCTCTCCCTCGGGGTGAAGCCCCAGGACCTCTCCCCCTCCTCCGCCGACCTGCTGCTCAAGAACACCCGGGCAGGAGACCTGCTCCGTCCGACCACCATCAAGAACCTCGACCTGATCACCGCCTCCGTCGACCTTCTCGATGCCGACGCCCAGCTCGGAGCCTTCCGGGGCCGGCACCTCCGCCTGCGAGCCCCCCTGGGCGCCATCGCCGACTTCTACGACCAGATCCTCCTCGACTGCCCCGCCGGCCTCTCGGTCGTCCCCGGGAACGCGATCGCCGCCGCAGACGCCTTCATCGCCCCGACCACCCCGCACTTCCTCTCCATGTCCGGCCTGCGCAACCTGATCGACGCCGCCGAGCGCATCGCCTGGGACGCCGGCACCCGCATCCGCCTGATGGGCCTACTCCTCACCATGGTCGACTACCGCACCAAGCTCACCCGCCGCTCCGTCGACCAGATCCGGACCGAATACGGCCCGCAGGTCTTCGCGATCGAGGTGAGGACGAACACGAGGCTCGCCGAGGCCCCGGAGATGGGGATGTCGATCTTTCAGTACGACCCCCGCGCCAAGGGCGCGGAGGCGTACCGGTTGTTGGGGGATGAGTATCTGTTGCGGGTGGCGGAGGTGGGGCGGCGGGGGTAGGGGGCTCAGGGCTGTTCAGGCCGCAGATTCTGTATCCTCTAGGTTCTCGCGAATGATTCGCGGATGCCGAGCGGCGATGCGCAACAAGGCAATCGCCGGGCCTTCGGGATGCCGTCGGCCCTGCTCCCAGTTGCGCAGAGTATGAGGGCTGATGCTCAAGGCCCGAGCAAACTGCACCTGCGTGAGCCCGACGAAGCGCCGCAGTGCCGCGATGTCCTCGCCTGACTCGAACCGGCCAAGCATGAGGCGCCTTCGAACGCTCGCGGGAATCGCCCTGGCAAGCTGCTCCTCGGTCAACTCCGGGATTTCAGTCATCGGCGTCTGTCCATATAGCTGTAGTAGAGAGATTGCTCGCGCTCACTGGCCCAGCGAGCACTGATGATGCGGGAGATATCGTCGTCGCGCATCGTCCACACGAGAAGAACGAGGCCGTGAGTAATGGGGCCGATGGCGATGAAGCGATCCTCGGATTCGGAGTGGGCCTCGTCGAAGATCTCAAGGTAGTCGGCACCCGAAGTGAAGAGCTCCCCAGCTTCCTCGAAGGAGATGCCGTGCTTCCGTCGGTTGGCGAGGTTCTTGGCTTCATCCCACGCAACCCTCACTCCAGCAGTGTAGGCCATCGATCCGAGCTAGGTCAATGGCTTAGTATCGGCTCTTGCATCAGGAGAGGAGAAGCACCTTTCCGATGCTCTGGCAGCTCTCCAGGAAGGTATGGGCCGAATCGGGCACGTCCCGGTACTCCAGGACCTCGGGTCCACCGAACGAGCTGAACGTGAAAGCGCGCACGAGCTACGGCTGCCCCTGAAGCAGGGCCGCCATCTTCTGGTGGATCAGGTCGACGGCCTTGAGCGGACGGACCATCACTTTGAAATCGACGATCTGACCCGCATCGTCCCAGGTGATCAGGTCCACGCCGTTCACATTGATGCCGTCGATCTCCACCTGGAACTCCAGCACGGCGTCGCGCTCGCTCATGACCTCCCGCACGTAGCGGAAGGACTCATTGCCGAAGACCTGGAGCGCGCCGGCGAGGTACTGCGCCGTAACCGTCTCTCCGCGTTGCGGCGTGTGCGCCACCGGCGAGTGGAAGACCACGCTGTCGGAGAGCAGGGCATCCAGGCCCTTCAGATTCCGGCTCTGGACGATCTGGTGCCAGGCTGCGAGTGGATCGGGTGTCATCGGTCCCGATCCTATACCAGGGCCGCGCGCCCCCTGCCGTCCGAGCCCTTCCCCAGCTTCTCAGAACTTTCACAGAACTCAACCAGCGCTCTCTCAGGACTTTACGGAATGGGGTCGGCTACGGTCGATCCATGCGGAGAAGGCCCTCTTCCACTCGGTGCCAGGCAGACGCCCTGTCCGGACGGGAGATCAGGTGCCCTCGATACCGCGCTCTTGTGGAGGTTTGAGATGGCTCATTCCATCACCGCCGCGGCGGCAGTCCTGAAGAGGTCCACCCGAACCACCCGAACCACCCGAACAGCCCGGGCCAACCCGGCCCCTTCCAAGACGGCCGATCCACCAGCTCGCGGCCGGACGCTCCTCGAAACTCATCTCGCTCTCATCCAGCGCAAGCTCCACTACTTGAGCCGGCGCAGCGGCCTGCCAGATCTCGAGGCCGAGGAGTTCCGCTCCTGGGCGCTCTTCAAGCTGGTGGACGACGACTACCGGATCCTTGGGAGCTGGGAAGGCCGGAGCTCCTTCCCGACCTTCCTGAACGTCGTGCTGGTCAACCTGCTGCGGGACTACCGCACCCATCTCTGGGGCAAATGGCGTCCCTGCGCCGCATCCCGCCGGCGCGGACGGGAGAGCGTGCTCCTGGAGCGGCTCCTGGTCCGAGACGGGCTTTCTCTCGACCAAACACTCGCGCGGCTCCGGACCGAGCACGGGATCTCTCTGGCGCCCGACGAGGCGATGAAGCTCGCGGCGGGACTGCCGCGGCGTCAGGAGCGGCGGCGGGTCAGTGAGGAGGAGCTCCTCCAGATCCCCGTGGACGGTCAGGTGGAAGTCCGGATCGAGGAGAAGGAGCGCGCCTGCACCGTAGTCCGGCTCCGCGCGCTGCTCGTCCCGCTCCTCCGGTCGCTACCCGCCGAGGACCGCCTCCTCCTCAAGCTGCATTTCTTCGACGGCCTCACCATCGCGGCCACCGCCAAGGCCCTGCGCCGGCCCCAGCGAGAGCTGTATGTGGTTCGGGACCGGTGCCTGGCGAGGATCCGGCGCTCTCTGGAGGAGGGCGGCTTAAGCTCGGAGCAGGTCCGGGAGCTGATCGGGCAGTTTCTGGGGAGCTTGGGGCTGGAGGGGCATCTTGGAGTCTAGGAAAAAGGCTCGCTCGTCCGTCTCAAAAAGAGCCTGGGAAGCCGCCATAGGCTGGACGAAAATCACCGGCCGCAGCTTGGGCCACTCTACTGCGAAGGATGACAATGGCAGATTTAGTGCTGATCCCTCCCGAAGTACGCTTAGACGCCATGTACCCGTTGCCTGACGAAGATACCTCGCAAGAGGAATCTGCAAGGTCAGACGAGGCCAGGCGAAAAGCGGATGCGCCAGAAAGCGGCTCCCTCCCCGACGAAGCTTCGCCTCAGCCAGGGGCTGCACCTATGGGTAACACGTCTCAGGGACCTGAATGGCGAGATGTGGTCGAGACATTGAAACTGCACCGCGGAAGGTTGCTGCGCATCTCTGGAGTCACCGCCGTCGATGCTGGATTCAGGATCGTAGAGAAGGAGAACAAACGCTTTGTGAACGAGCTCGCCCTGCGAGTGCACGTTGTACGCAAGATCCACCATAAGGATAAAGCCTTCAAGGATCGACCGGAGGATTTGATCCCCGAAACGCTTCTCAGCCCAAGCGGCAGGCCCATTCCCACGGATGTCGTCACGGCAAATTACAAACTAACTAGTGAGTTGCCGCGGCGTCAGGCCATGCTCGAGAGGCCCCTTTTAAGGAAAGATGTCAACCGGCGTAAGCGCCTTGATCCGCTGGTCGGCGGAATCAGCATTGGCAGCCCGCAATCTCCGGCAGGAACCCTGGGAGCCCTGGTTTGGGACAAGGAGGACGGCAGTATCTGCATTTTGAGCAACTGGCACGTCCTCGCTGGCGACCTCAACGCGGAGGTTGGCAACCCCTGCTTCCAGCCTTCCTTGTTCGACCAGGGACGCTCGACCGACGTGGTCGCCCACCTGAAGCGCTGGAGCTTCAATCGTCAGACCGATGCGGCGATCGCTCAGTTGAACGGCAGCCGCCACTACTCCACCGGTGAGATTCTCGACATGTTCCAGACCATCAAGGATGTGGCCGAGCAGGTCCATCTTGGAATGAGGGTGCACAAATCCAGCCGCTCCTCCGATCATTCGTGGGGTTTCATCGACGGCCTCTATTTCTCCACGGCCATCGCATACAGCAACGGCTTGGTACGGGTCTTTGAAGAGCAGATCCATATCGCCCCCCTCGAAGACCGCCCGATCAGCGAGCCCGGCGACTCGGGCGCGGTATGGGTCACAAATGCCCCGAATGAAGGTTATCTGGCCGTAGGACTTCACTTTGCTGGCGATCTGCCGCACTCGTCATTTGGGGAATATGCACTGGCTAACCCCATGAGCGTCGTCGCACGGCGCCTGAACTTCTCCTTCCGGCCGCTGTTCCTGGAGATTCGAGACGATAACGTCATCCCGCCGCCAGCCCTCGTGCCGCATCAGCCAAATGGCGTCGGCGGGCCAGCCCGCTTCGTCACTGGCGGCACGCTCACCGGATCGGGAGGCCAACCATTTTCAAATCCGATCGATCCCGGAGGATCAGGTTAGCGTCACCGCTCCACCGGCGCTCGTCAACCCATCACCGGACTTCGGAGTCCAGGATTGCACGAAACTGCGGGTCGTCCTTCAAGATGCTCAAGGTGAGGTCGCGGCGTAATTCCTCTCTCGAGTAGCCCTCTTGGACGGCCCGCCGTAAGTACGCAAGGGCCTCTCCTCGATGGCCTGCCAGAGCGTAGATCTGAGCAGCCCGAAAGAGCAATTCATTGTCGTTCGGCTTG
Source organism: Thermoanaerobaculia bacterium (assembly GCA_035264905.1). Lineage (GTDB taxonomy): Bacteria > Acidobacteriota > Thermoanaerobaculia > Multivoradales > UBA5704 > UBA5704. Next base: position 19,181 of record DATFPH010000464.1, on the reverse strand, counting down.
GCCTTCAAGACCTCCTGAATATCACTCAAGGCCTCATCGTAGCGGCCGAGCTTGCCTGCGCAGAAGGCTCGGCCGCTCAGCAGTCTGGCGCGCGATCCTCCTTTGGCGAGCGCCTCATCATAGGTTTTGATTGCGGCCACGTACCAACGACGGGCTTCCTCTCCATTTCCGATTTTCTCATAACTTTCACCCAGGTTGAGCGGCGGAGTATAGAGGGAGGGATCCAGCTCGTGTGCCTCCTTGAAGGCCTGGATGGCTTCGTTCATCCGATTGAGATCGAAGTAGACGAAGCCCAGATTGTTGGCCGTTCGCGCATCGTGACTCACCTCAAAGGCCGTGCGGAAGAGGGGAAGAGCGTCCAGGGTACGGCCGCTGCGCAGGTAGATATTGCCTAGATTGTTATTGGCGGTCGGATGATCGGGATCGAGATCGAGCACCCTCCGGAGCTCGGCCGCCGCATCGTCATAGCGGCTGGCTTCCAGTAACCTGGCGGCAAGAACCAGCCGCGCCCGCAGAGAGCCTTCTCCCACGGCCACCCCTCGGCGGATCTGCTCAAGGCCTTCCTCCAGATGCCCTTGGTCAATCAGAGCCTCTCCCAAAATTGTATAGCCGCGATCGAAATCGGGCGCCAACTGGACGGCCTTCCGTGCCGCCTGCTCGGCTTCGTGGGATTTTCCCTCGAGCAGAAAGAGCTTAGCCTGAGCCACCCAAGACATCGGATAATTGGGAGCGTCCTCGACTGCTCGTGCGACGAGCTGGCGAATCTCTTTCCGGCGGTCTAGTGAAGGGAACTGGCCGTCGATGCGTGTCAACAAGGCCGCGAGTTGAGCCGTGAGGACTGGGTTGCCAGAAGCGCGAGACAGGGCTTGACGGTAGAGTCTCTCGGCGTTGGAGAGGAAGCGCTCGGTGTCACCCCGTGCTTCCATTCGGTTTCCTTGCTCGACCAGCAATGCCACCTCTGGAGAATAATCCCAACGGTGCTTCTGCCAGTACCAGACGCCCATAGCGCCGCCAAGTATCAGTAGCACCACCAAGGCGGCGGCGAGCCAGCGCCACCGCAATCGGCGTCGGCCCCGCACCGGCCGGCGTGAAGTCGATTCGCTGGCCCCTTCCAGCAGAATCCGCGCCAGGTCCTCCTCCATCTCCTCAGCGGTCGCATAGCGAGCCGCCGGATCTTTCGCGAGGGCCCGCTCGATCACCGTGGCCAGCGCAGGTGGAAAAGCCCCCTCGTCCGGAAGCGGACGCGGCGGCTCGTTCAAGATCGCATAGATCACCGCCTGCTCATACTCGCCGCCGAACGGGACACGCCCGGTCACCATCTCGTAGAGCACGACTCCCAACGCCCAGAGGTCGCTCCTCGGATCGACCTTCTCTCCCCGCGTCTGCTCGGGCGACTTGTAGGCGGGGGTGCCGGGGGAGGAGCCGAGCCGCGTAAGGGTAGTGGCACCGGCCATCTTCGCCAACCCAAAATCGAGCACCTTGACGGTCCCGTCCGGCAAGACCACGATGTTGGCCGGCTTCACGTCGCGATGGACGATCTGCCGGCGGTGCGCCGCGGCGAGCCCGCAGGCGATCTGGCGCGCGATCTCCAACGCCTCGGGAAGCGGCAGCGGCCCGCGCGCGAGCTTCTCCTGAAGAGTCTCTCCCTCGTAAAAGGCGAGGGCCAGATAGGCCCTGCCCCCCTCGGTCTCGCCGGTTTCATAAATCGTCGCCACGTTCGGGTGGTCGATCAGGGCGACGGCTTGCGCCTCGTGCAGGAAGCGGCGGCGGGAGCTCGGATCGCGGGCGAGGTCGGCAGGCAGGAATTTGAGCGCTACGACGCGGCCGAGGCGCAAGTCCTTGGCCTTGTAGACCTCCCCCATGGCCCCGCCGCCCACGGGCGCCAGGATTTCGTAGTGCGCGATCCGGCAGCCGACGGCGAGGGTCTCCTGGGCGGCGCAGGAGGAGACCTCCACCAGAAGCCGGTAGCCTTTCTTGGCGATCGTCTGGATATAGCGCGAGTTGCGCGCCTCGTCGCCGAGGACCTTCCGCAGCTCCCAGATCGCGTGGCTCAGAACCTCGTCCGAGACGAACGACTCGCCCCAGACCTCACGGATCAGGCGCTGCTTGGAGACGACCTCGGGGGCATGCCGGGCAAGGCAGACGAGAACTTGCAGAGAGCGCGCTTCGACGGCAATCGCCGAGTCTCCTCGTTCGAGCTGCCCTAACGCGGGGCGAACCCGCCAGTCAGCGACGAAAAAATCGGGTTCCCAAGAACCTTGCATACTGCGTTGAAAGCTCAATTGCACTCGCAAGCTGGACAGGCGATTTCCTGCCGAAGACTCTATACTAAAAGAAAAGGGGCGGTTGAAGCTCGGCGGCGTAGCGGGGGCACACTCTCCTGAGGAGCCTCTCCTGCGCCGCAGGATGGGCACCCCGCCCAACGCGGTGCCCCCCGCGGCCCTCCCGGACCGTTGCATCGGTGCTGTAGACGTAGCTTCGCTGGTGCGCGACCTTGCTCCGATGTCCTGAATTGCTTGCGCGATCCTGGCAAACCGTCGAGCGCTTGTCGAGCCCGCACGCGCGCGTTGGCCGAAATCTCCTACCGCCCCAGGGCTGGCCGGCTCCCGACCGCCACCTTCCCCGTGCTCACCAGCTCGAGCCTTGGAGACGCCCCGACGGCTGTGGACCGGACGGTTCGTGGTAATGGACTGGGGCGTCTCTAGGGACCTGCCGCGGCCTGCGGAACCTACCCCCGCCCCGGAAAGCTCACCAGCTCTTTCAGCGTGGAATCAATGCTCGGCCTCGAGAGCGGCTTCTACCTGCTCCGCGAGGGCCGGAAGCTGGTCTTGGACAATCTGCCAGACAATGTCGACGTTGACACCGAAGTAGTCGTGGATCAACTTGTCCCGGAGTCCAGCCATGCTCTTCCAGGGGATTTCGGGGTGGCTCTCGCGCAGAGATGGGGACAACTTCTTCGTCGCTTCCCCGAGGATCTCCAGCGTCCGGATGACCGCATCCTGGGTCTTCGTATCCGCCAGAAACTGGTCGTAACTCTGGTCTGCCGTGTAGCTTCGCGCTCTCCGTAGCGCCTCCAGGATGTCGCTGAGGAGATCGCGATCGGAGCGGCTAGACATGAATGACGCTCTCCTCGATCCGCCGCGCGACTGCGGGAAGCCGGATTCCTCGCAGGCCAGCCGAGGTCAGGACATCCACCCTTCTCCCGAGCAGGGTCTCCAGATACTCGACCAGCTCGACGAACCTCAGGCCGATGGGCCGCTCGAAATCGACGATCAGGTCCACGTCGCTTTCTTCGTTCGCCGTCTCGCTCGCGAATGATCCAAACAGGCCGATTTGCCCGACCCCGAACCGTTCCTTGAGCTCGGGGTAGCTCGTCCGCAGGCGTTGAAGGACGGTGTCGCGGGTGAGGTTGCCGGGGACGTGGAGATCGGGTGTCATGGGTGCTCCGCTTCTGTCACCTCAGTGTACAACCGCGAGTGCCTACCGCTGGCAATGGCTTCAGGAGCGCCCCGGAAAGCTCTCCAGCACCTTCAGCGTCGAGTCGATGTCGAACGGCGTGTGGTCCGCCGAGACCTGGAAGCGGATCTCTTCGTCCCCCCTTGGTACGACCGGGAACTTCAAGCCGGTGGCGAGGATGCCGTGGTCTTTGAGGTGGCGGACGAGGGCGTTGGTCTTCGGGGTGTCTCGCACCATCAGCGGGACGACCGGGTGCTCTCCCGGGATGGTCTCATAGCCGAGGTCGACGATTCCCTTCTCGAAACGGGCGGTCATGGCTCGCAGGTGGTCGAGCAGGCGGCGGCCTTCGGGGCTGTCGACGATGGACACGGCTTTGGAAGCGGCGGCGGCTTCTCCGGGGGTGATCGGGTTGGAGTAGATGTAGAGCGGGGCGGTTTCACGGAGGTACTCGACCAGGTGGCGGCTGCCGGTGACGTAGCCGCCGTTGACTCCGAAGGCTTTGCCCAGGGTGCCGATGAGGATGTCCGCCGGCTTGGCGCCGGTGAGCTCCTCGGTGCCCCGGCCGGTCGGGCCGAAGGCTCCGACGCCGTGGGAGTCGTCGACGACGAGGACCGCGTTCTCCGGGAAGGCTTCGTCGTACCGATCGAGGATCGCCTGGAGCTCCGGCAGCGGGGCCCAGTCACCGCGCATGCTGAAGATGCCGTCGGTGACGATGACGGCGCGGCGGAACTGGCCGGAGCTGGCGGCGGCGGAGAGCTTGGCGTCCAGGTCCGCCAGGTCGACGTGGCGGTAGATCTGCTTGTCCTTGGGGCGGGCGAGGCGCATGGCGTTGATGATGCAGTTGTGGTTCAGCTCGTCGCTGATGAGGACGGTCTCGGCCGTGATGAGCGGCACCAGGACGCCCAGGGTCGTGGCATAGGCGGAGCTGAAGATCATCGCGGCTTCGCGGCCGTGGAAGGCGGCGAGCTGTTGCTCGAGCTCGACGTGCTGCCGGTAGGTGCCGCTGATGAAGCGCACGGCTCCCGGGCCCGCGCCGTAGGCCGCGGTCGTGGCCTCTTCGGCTTCGATCACCTCGGGGCGGAGCGACATGCCGAGGTAGTTGTTCGAGTTCATCTTGAGGAAGGGCTTGTCTCCGTGCCCTTCCAGGAGGTAGCGCGGCCCGCGCTCGCCTTCGGCGGGCAGGACCTTGACGATGACGGTCTCATCGCCCTTGATCGTCCCCCGCTCGCGCAACGCGTCGACTTCGGTGGACAGGGCTTGCAGGAATCGGTTCTGCGGCATGACGGCGTCTCTCCCTTGAATCGATCGAAGTCAAATCAGCCGGCCCGCTTGAGCCTTCGTCCCAGGTTGTCGAGCATGTCCCGGACCATCGCCGGCAGGTCGAACTCGGGGTTCCAATCCCATTCCTCCCGGGCGGCGCTGTCGTCGAGCGAGTTGGGCCAGGAGTCGGCGATGGCCTGCCGCACCGGATCGATCTGGTACTCGATCTTGAAGTCCGGGATGTGTTTGCGGATCTCGGCCGCCAGCTCTTCGGGGGTGAAGTTCATGGCTGTGACGTTGAAGGCGTTGCGGTGGACCAGGCGGGAGGGGGCGACCTCCATGACCTCGATGGCGGCCTTCATCGCGTCCGGCATGTACATCATGTCGAGACAGGTGTCCGGCTCCAGGAAGCAGGTGTAGTGGTGGTGCCGGATGGCCTCGTAGAAGATCTCGACCGCGTAGTCGGTGGTCCCTCCGCCGGGCGGGGCACCGTGGGAGATCAGGCCTGGGAACCGCACGCCGCGGGTATCGACGTTGAACCGGTGGTGGTAGTAGTCGCAGAGGATCTCGCCGGCGACCTTGGTGACGCCGTACATGGTGGTGGGCCGCTGCACGGTGTCCTGCGGCGTGTGGTCGGGCGGCGTGTTGGGACCGAAGGCGCCGATCGAGCTCGGGAAGAACACGGAGCAGCGGTTCTCGCGCGCCACCTCGAGCACCCGGTAGAGGCCCCCCATGTTGACGTCCCAGGCGACCTGCGGCTTGCTTTCGGCCACCGCGGAGAGGAGCGCGGCCAGATGGTAGATGGTCCCGACGTCGTTCCGGCGGATGACTTCCTGCAGGGACCTCTGATTGGTGCAGTCGACGAACTCGAAGGGGCCATCGGTGCCGCGCGGCGGCATCCGGATGTCGGAGGCGATGACGGCTTCTTCGCCATAGCGCGCACGCAGGGCGTTCACCAGCTCCGAGCCGATCTGGCCCAGGGCTCCGGTTACCAGGATCTTTGTCTTCATCGGGGGGAAAGAGTATCAGGCTCCGGCGCACGCCCGAAGTCCCCCGGCATCTCGGCGGCCGCGTAGGCGACGGCGGCCCAGGCGGCGACGTTCTGGTCGAGGTCTTTCGGATCGATCTTGTCGAGGGTGTCGTTGGCCGTGTGGTGCAAGTCGAAGTAGTAGGTGCCGTCCTGGCTGAGGCCGACCAGGGGGACTCGCGCCGGCGCCATCGGGCTCAGGTCGGCGCCGCCTTCGGCTTCGTTGTCGCCGCGCTCGACGCCCAGGGGGGTGAGGAGCTTCGCCAGCTCATCGAAGAGCGGCAGGGCCTCGGGCGCGACGCTCGAGCTGATCCGCCAGACGCGGCCGGAGCCAAAGTCGCTCTCTCCGGCGAGGATGTGCTTCGGCAGCTCGGCGGCGTGCTTCTCCGCGTAGGCCCGCGCTCCGGAGAGCCCGAACTCCTCGTTGGCGTAGAGGATGACCCGGATGGTCCGCCGCGGCTTCTGCGGCAGCGCTCCGATCCGCCGGGCCGCTTCCATCATGATGGCGCAGCCGGCTCCGTCGTCGATCGCGCCGGTGCCCGGGAACCAGGAGTCGAGATGGCAGCCGAGGAGGACGACCTCGTCCCCCTTCTCCCGTCCGGGGATCTCGCCGATCACGTTCGCCGAGTCGGCTTCGGGCAGGGAGCGGCTTCCCAGGACCAGGTGGAACCGCACCGGCTTGTCGTCTGGATGATGGGCGAGCTGCGCTTCGAGGACGTCGGCGTCCGGGTTCGACAGGGCCGCCGCCGGGATGCGCGGGCCGCCCTCTTCATACCGCATGCCTCCGGTGTGCGGCGTGCGGTTGTTGTCCGTGCCCACGGAGCGCAGGAGGAGCGCCACGGCGCCGAGCTTGCCGGCGACTGCCGCGCCCCGGCCACGGCCGGGGACGGTCTGGCCGTAGCCCGAGCCGTCCCGCGCCCGCTCCATCCTCTTGTTGAGGAAGACGATCTTGCCCCGGATCTTCTCGGGATCGGCCTTCTCCAGGTCCTGGAGCGAGGGCACGGCCACGACCTCGGCTTCGATCCCGCCGTCGGGAGTCGCGACGCTGCCGCCGAGCGGCAGGAGGACCATCGGTTGCGCCCAGGGGGAGGCGATCTCTCCAGTCGAGACGCCGGGCTCCCAGTGTGGGACCTTGACCGCCTCGGCGCGGACGTTCGCGAAGCCGAGCTCGCGCATCGTCCGCAGCCCCCAGGCGACGGCACGGCGGTCTCCCTCGGAGCCCGCCGGCCGCGGTCCTACTTCGACGGTCAGGGAACGGACGATCTCGAAAGCCCGGGTCCCCTGGAGCGCTTCGTCGCGAAGAGAGGCCGCGGTCGAGCGCAGGGTGTCGGGTAGAGATGGCAGAGACGGCACCGCCGCCGCACTGTCTGAAGTCAGACAGGCCGCGGCGGCGGAAAGGAAGCAGACGGAGAGCAGCGAGCCGGGGAGGACGCGGCGCATGAGCCCTCCTTGGCGGGTCATGCGGCGGCGGCGACCGGCAGCCGGTCCATCTGCCGCAGGGTCTGTTTCCAGTCGGCGAGCGCCTTCTCCACCGCGTGGTAGCAGAGGCCGAGGCGGGTTTCGAAGGGCAGAGGGCTGTCTTCGGCCTTCTTCGAGCGCCGCTGCAGGTGGAGCAGCTCGTGGAGAGCGGTCTGGAGCCTCTCGTAGGTCTCGTGGAGGCGCGGCTCGTGGACCTCGCGGAGGTGATCCACCACCTGCTGGACCCGCTCCTTGGCCGCCTCGAACTGCAGCTCGACCTTCGCCTTGAGAACCGCCGCCTCGGGAGCGCGCCGGAGATCCTGGACCAGCCCCACCTTGGAGAGGAGGTAGATCACCCACTTGGCAGGATCGAAGTGCCAGGGCTTCACGCCGTTCCGGTAGTCGAACGGGAAGCTGTGGTGATAGTTGTGGTAGCCCTCGCCGAACGCCAGGACCGCCATCACGCCGCTGTCGCGGGCGCTGTGCTCCTTGCTGTAGGGCTGCTGGCCGATCATGTGGCAGAGGCTGTTGATGAAGAAGGTCGTGTGGTGGCTGACCACCACGCGCAGGACGCCGCCGATGAGCAGGCAGCCCAGGACGTTGCCCGTGAGCAGGCCGACGAGGAGCGGGATGCCGAACGCCACGCCGAGGCCGACCGGCACGTACCAGCGGGCCTGCCAGGCGACGAGCGGGTCGCTCGCGAGGTCGCGGACGATCGTCGGGCTCGGCGGCTCGTTTTCAAAGAAGATCCAGCCGATATGGGCCCACCAGAAGCCCTTCGTGATGTTGTAGGGATCGCGCGGCTCGTCCACGTGGGTGTGGTGGACGCGGTGGTCGGCGGCCCAGGCGAGGACGGAGTTCTCGAGAGCGGCGGAGCCGAAGATCAGGAAGAACAGGCGCACCGGCCAGGCTGCCTGGTAGGTCTTGTGCGCGAAGAGCCGGTGGTACCCGGCGGTGACCGAGAGCCCCACAGCGAACCAGATCCCCAGGAACGTCAGGGTCTCCGGCCAGCCGAGGCCGTGCGTGAGGATGTACCACGGCGTTCCGACGAGGGCAATCGCAAGGGTCCCCAGGAGAAAGATCGTGCTGACCACGTTGATGCGGGGCTTCGTTTCGGACACAATGCTCTCCATGAAATGATCGGCGCGCCGGCCGATGTTTTCTGTTCAGCCCCCGGGCAAGAGGGGGGCCGCGCTCCCTGGATCTGCCGAAGGCCCGTCGAGGATACCAGAAGATCCTGGCCGCACAAGACTCAAGATCATGCAACCTCCGAAGGAGAGCTTTTATGCCCGATACCTCTGCTGACCGCACCCCGCGCCGCCTCGGCGTGGCCGTCCTCGTCCTCGCCGTCGCCGCCCTGGTGGCGGGCCTCGCCTTCGCCGGGGGCGAGGGCAAAGAGAAAGCCCATGCGACCCTGAAGCGGGTCGAGACCAAGAAGGTCTGCATGATCAACAACCAGGTCTTCGAGAAGGACCAGATCCCGGTCGAGGTCGAGGGGAAGACCTATTACGGCTGCTGCGAGATGTGCAAGGAACGGCTCGCGAAGGACCCGGCGTCGCGCCAGGCGGTCGACCCGGTGACCGGCAAGACCGTGGACAAGGCCACGGCGGTGATCGGCGTGTTGCCGGATGGCAAGGTGCTGTACTTCGAGAGCGCGGAGACGCTGGAGAAGTACGAGACGCCGGCGGGCGAGTAGGACCTCACCCCCCTGGCCCCCCTCTCCCATCGCCCACCCAGCCCCCGGGAGAGGGGGAAAATTGCAGATCGCGGTTCTTTCTCCCCCTCTCCCGGTCGGAGGGTGGGCGATGGGAGAGGGGGTCGGGGGGTGAGGTCACCAGCCCAGCGCCTGCCGCAGGAACCCTTCGATCTGCGCCGCCGGCCGGGCGCCGCTCGTGCGGGCGACCTCGTGGCCGCGCTGGAAGACGGCCATGGTCGGGATCCCCTGGATCTTGTGGCGCGCCCCCACCGCCGGGTCGACGTCGGTGTTGACCTTCACGACAAGGAGCTTGCCGGCGTTGCGCCCGGCGACCTTGGCGATCTCGGGGGCCACGGTGCGGCAGGGTCCGCACCAGGGGGCCCAGAAGTCGACCAGCACGGGCACGCCGCTCTCCCGGAGCACGCCGTCGAGCTCGCTCCCCTGATCCACCTCGACCGGCTCGGCCGGCGCCGGCAGCTCGGCCCCGCAGGCGCCGCAGCGCGCGCCATCGCCCAACCGGGACCACAGCACCCGGTTCTTCTTGCCACAGGATGGACAGACCCGCACGATTCCGTTGCTCATGGCAGCACCCTCCTCTTGCAACAACAGGTCCCGCGGGCCGGGGGATTCCGATTCGACCGATCATCGGACCGATCCGACGGATCCGACCGATCGGTCTGATGATCGAATGTGGTAGTTTCGGGTCCTCTCCAAGGGAGGCGCCATGAAGCTCAAGCGGTACCGGATCGCGCCCGGCAGCAAGGTTCATCTCGCAAAGTACGACCCAGGGGACACCTCGGCGGCGAAGAAGACCGACACCGAGGCGGTGTTCGCCGACCTGAACGGGCGACTGGAGCTGATTCAGGAGCGCCTCTGGGCCGAGCACAAGCACAAGGTGCTGGTGGTCCTTCAGGGGATGGACACGAGCGGCAAGGACGGCGTCATCCGCAAGGTCTTCGAGGGGGTCAACCCGATGGGCGTGCGGGCAGTCCCGTTCAAGGCCCCGACCGCGGAAGAGCTCGACCACGACTTCCTCTGGCGGATTCACGCCCAGGTCCCCGGCCGCGGCGAGATCGTGATCTTCAACCGCAGCCACTACGAGGACGTCCTGGTGCCCCGCGTGCGCAATCTCGTCCCCGAGAAGGTCTGGCGCGCCCGCTACGACGAGATCAACGACTTCGAGCGGCTGCTCACCGAGACCGGTACCACCATCCTCAAGTTCTTCCTCCACATCAGCAAGAAGGAACAGAAAGAGCGTCTCCAGGAGCGGCTCGACAACCCGGAGAAGCGTTGGAAGTTCCGCAAGGGGGATCTGGAGGACCGCGCCCTCTGGGACCAGTACATGGAGGCCTACGAGGATCTCCTCGCCCGCACCAGCACCCGCGAGGCCCCCTGGTATGTCGTCCCCGCGGACAAGAAGTGGTACCGCAACCTGGTGATCGCCACCGTCCTCGTCGAGACGCTGGAGAAGCTCGACATCGGCCAACCCGAGCCGGCGGAAGATCTCACCGGGGTGGTGATCGAGTGAGGATGCTCTTGCGCCTTTCCTGACATACAGGCAAGTTGTCCCGCTGCCGGGGGTTTTGCGTACTCCTACAGATAGGGGAGAAAAATGACGAGCCCCTGGCAGTCGAGTGACAAACGCCGGGCGGAGTGAGGTAGCGATTCTCCGGGCGGCGGCCGGGCCTGTCAGCCCTTTTTGCGTGCCGACAGGTCCCGGCTCGGCTCCCGCCGAGGGCTCTTTTCGACGGAGCAGTCTTCATCTTTATCTTCCGACCAACCAAGGAGAGAACGACGTGTCCACCCGCTTTTTGTCGAAGCCTCTAGCTGTCTTTGCCGTCGCGGCGGTCCTGGCCGTCCCGTCGGTCTCGTTCGCCATCCAGCCTCCAGAGCCGGGCGAGACGGTCCGGATCAACGGCACCGCCTTCACCTCGGCCGAGCTCGAGGTCCATCCGTCGGTCGATACCTACAAGATGGGGGCGGACGTCGCCTCGCTGCGCGCTGTGGAAAGCTTCTTCGCCCACCACTCCAACGAGTGGGAGGTCCGCTGGGACCGGCGCAGCAACCGCGCCAACCTGATCCAGGGCGTGGGCGTGCCTCTGCTCCCCGGCCGCGGCAACAGTCTGACCCGCGCCGATCTCCCGGTCCTGGCCGCCGGCGAGCTCCGGATGGCCGACATGGAGGTCCTGCTGCGCGGCTTCATGGGCCGCTTCCCCGAGCTGTTCACGGTCGAGGGGAGCGCATTCCGCTTGAACCCACGCTCCAGCGCCAAGGTCGGCAACGACCTGTGGTTCGTCGAGTTCCAGCAGGTGCACAACGGCCTCCCGGTCGATGGGTCCAGCCTCTTCTTCCGGGTCAACAACGGCAATCTGATCCAGTTCGGCAGCGAGAACGTCGCGCCCGTGTTCGCCAGCTCGAAGCCGAAGCTCGACGCGGCGGCGGCGCTCCAGAAGGTGCTCGAAGCGACCGGCTTCAAGCTCTCCGAGGTCAGCCAGATCGTCGAGCCGGGCCGCCTCAAGTACGTCCCGGTGCTGACCACGGGCGAGCGGCCGGCCGAAGCGTTCCGCGGCATTCCGGGCACCGGCTACCAGCACCGCCTCGTCTGGGAAGTGGCCTTCCGCCGTCAGGGCGAAGCGGCCACCTGGCAGGCGCTGGTGAACGCGCGCAGCGGCCGCGTCCTGGAAGTCCTCGACCGCAATTACTACGTGACGGCGCAGGTCTCGGGCGGCATTTATCCGGAGACCAATACAGACGCCGAGGTCGTCCGCGGCTTCCCGTCGAACAACGTGACGAACAGCACGACCAAGACGACGGACGCCAGCGGCAACTATGACTACAGCGGCGGCACGGCCACCTCGACGCTGAACGGCAAGTACATCAAGATCACCGACAATTGCGGCGCGATCTCGCTGTCGAACAGCTCGACCGGCAACCTTGCCTTCGGCACGAGCGCCGGCACCGACTGCACGACGCCGGGCGTCGGCGGCGCGGGCAACACGCACTCGGCGCGCTCCGGCTTCTACCACCTGACGAACATCAACCGGAAGGCGACCGGCTTCCTGCCGGGCAACGCGTGGCTGAACGGCACACTGACCGCCAACATGAACATCAACTCGACCTGCAACGCTTACTGGGACGGCAGCACGGTGAACTTCTACCGCTCCGGCGGCGGCTGCTCGAACACAGGCGAGATCGCGGCGGTCTTCCTCCACGAGTGGGGCCATGGGATGGACACCAACGCGGGCGGCGCGGCGAGCGACAAGGGCTCCGGCGAGGCCCTCGGCGACACCTTCGCCTTCCTGGAGACGAAGTCGAGCTGCATCGGCAAGAACTTCCAGCCGGGCGTGAACTGCGCCAACTGCACGGCCTGCACGGGCGTGCGCGACGTCAAGGAGTTCTCGACTCAGGGCACGAAGACGATCGCCAAGCCGAGCACCGTGGCGGACAACAACGGCATCAACTGCGACCGCTACTCCTGCCCCTACTACCAGTTCGTCTTCATCGGCGCCTATCAGGGTCCGATGGGCTACGAAGGGCACTGCGAGAGCTATATCGCCAGCTCCGCGAACTGGGACCTCGCGCAGCAGCTCATCACCCGCTACGGCACCACCGCCGGCTGGGCCGCGATGGATGCCATCTGGTACAAGAGCCTGACGCCGAGCAAGAGCGCCTATCAGGTCGTCTCGGGAGGCAAATGCAATCCGGCGGCGACGGTGAACGGCTGCGGCGCGGCGAACTGGTACACCGTGTACCTGGCGGCGGACGACAACGACGGCAACCTGGCGAACGGCACGCCGAACGCCTGCCGCATCTGGGACGCCTTCAACGCCCACGGCATCGCCTGCGGCGCGCGGCCGGTCTGCACGAGCTAGAAAGAGGCCCTCACCCCCGGCCCCTCTCCCGCAAGCGGGAGAGGGGCCGGGGGTGAGGGCTCTATGAGCTCGGGACAAAAAAACCTTTTGACAAGGAGGCAACGAAGTGTTCGATCGTTCTGCATCGAAACGGATTTCGTTTTTTGTCTTCCTGGTTTTTCTGATCCTTCCGTCGCTGTCCTTCGCCATCGAGCCCGCCGAGGGACCCGATGCCTCTCCTCTTTTCGCGCGCGCCTTCACCTCGCCGGAGCTGGACGTCCAGCCCTCCGCGAAGATCTATGAGCTCGGTGCGGCAATTCCGTCCCTGCGAGCCCTGGAGAGCTTCTTCGCTCACCACGGCCAGGAGTGGGAGGTCCGCTGGGACCGCCGCAGCGACCGCGCCAACCTGATCCAGGGCGTCGGCGTGCCGATGCTGCCGGGCCGGGGCAACACGCTGGTGCGGGCCGATCTGCCGGTCCGCCAGGCCGGCGACCTCCAACTGGCCGACGTGGAGTCGCTGGTGCGCAGCTTCATGGGGAGATTCCCCGAGCTGTTCGTGGTCGAAGGCAGTGAATTCCGTCTGAGCGCCCAGGCGAGCGGCAACGTCGGGCGGGACAAGCAGCTCTGGCTCGTCGAGCTGCAGCAGTTCCACCGCGGCATCCCCGTCGAAGGGGCGAACGCCTACTTCCGCATCAACAATGGCAACCTGGTGCAGTTCGGCACCGAGAAGGTGGCCCCGGTGCGCTCGAGCACCAAGCCCCGGCTCGACCCGGCGGCGGCGATCGCCGCGGCGCTCCGGGCCGGCGGGTTCAAGGTCTCCGAGCTCGGCGAGATCCTGGAGCCGGGCCGCCTGGAGCTCCTCCCGGTCCTGACCACGGGCGAGCGGCCGGGCGAGGCCTTCAACGGCAAGCCGGGCACCGGCTATCAGCACCGCCTGGTCTGGGAAGTCTCCTTCCGGCTCCAGGGTGACCCGGCGACCTGGCGGGCCCGGGTGAACGCCCGGAGCGGCCGGGTGCTCGAGCTCGTCGACATGAACGATTACGCCACGGTGAACGGCGGGATCTATCCCGAGACCAACACCGACGCCGAGGTGGTCCGCGGCTTCCCCTTCAACAACGTGACCAACGGCACCACCAAGGTCACCGACGCCAACGGCGTCTACACCTACGGCAGCGGCACCGCCACCTCGACGCTGAGCGGCAAGTACATCCGGATCTCCGACGCCTGCGGCTCGATCTCGAAGTCGGACAGCTCGACTGGCAACCTCGCCTTCGGCACCAGCGGCGGCACCGACTGCACCACCCCGGGCTCGGGCGGCGCGGGCAACACGCACGCGGCGCGCTCCGGCTTCTACCACCTGACCAACATCAACCGGAAGGCCTCCAGCTTCCTGCCGACCAACACCTGGTTGAACGGCACGCTGACCGCCAACATGAACATCAACCTGACCTGCAACGCCTTCTGGAACGGCAGCACGGTGAACTTCTACCGTTCCGGCGGCGGCTGCTCGAACACCGGCGAGATCGCCGCGGTCTTCCTCCACGAGTGGGGCCATGGCATGGACACCAACTCGGGCGGCTCGGCGGCCGACAAGGGAACCGGCGAGGCGGTGGGTGACACCTTCGCCTTCCTGGAGACCAAGGTCCCCTGCATCGGCAAGAACTTCCGGCCCGGCGTCAACTGCGCGAACTGCACCGCCTGCACCGGCGTGCGCGACGTGAGGGAGTTCTCGACCCAGGGCACCAAGACGATCGCCAAGCCGAGCACCGTGGCGGACAACAACGGCATCAACTGCGACCGCTACTCCTGCCCCTACAACACCGCGAGCGGCAGCGCCTACCGGGGCCCCATGGGCTACGAGGGGCATTGCGAGAGCTACATCGCCTCCTCGGCCAACTGGGACCTCACGCAGCAGCTCATCACCCGCTATGGCACCACCGCCGGCTGGGCGGCCATGGACGCGATCTGGTACAAAAGCCTGACTCCGAGCAAGAGCGCCTACCGCGTCGTCTCGGGCGGCACGTGCAACCCGGCCGCGGTGGTCGACGGTTGCGGCTCGACGAACTGGTACACCGTCTACCTGAGCGCGGACGACGACGACGGCAACCTGGCGAACGGCACGCCGAACGCCTGCCGGATCTGGGACGCCTTCAACGCCCACGGCATCGCCTGCGGCGCCCGGCCGACCTGCACGGCGTAGGAGCCCTCACCCCCTCCCAGCGGACGGATCAGTCCAATCAGACCGATCCGTCCGATGGGTCAACCAAGAGGTGAGGGCTCTCTGCTATCCTCTCCTGACCTTGAGCCAACGCAAGCGTGAGCAGAAAACGCCGCGAAAGACCCTGCGGCCGGCCTTCCGCGACGGCTGGATCGCCGTGGGCCTGACGCTTCTTTCGTGGCTTCACCGGCTCGCCTTCCTGCGCTCCAACCGCGACTGGGATTGGGCCTACACGTTCTTCTACGAAGGGGACTCGGAAGTCTTCTACAACTATGCCCGGGCGATCCTCGGAGGGACGCCCTACGACAACGGCATTCCGTTCCATCCGCCCGGGTTCGCCTACGTCCTCGCCTTCGTGCATGGGCTTCTCGGAGCGAGCGGTCCGGCGGACAAGGTCCCCTACTTCGCCGAGAAGGCCGTCGTCGCGCTGATCGGCAGCGCCTCGATCGGGCTCCTTTATCTGCTCGCCCGGCCCTACGTCGGGCGGACCGTGGCTCTCCTCGCCGCGTTCCTGGGGATCTACAGCTTCGGCCTGTACGTGCTCCATGTGGCCCCGGTGACCGAAGGGACGTATCAGACGCTCTTTCTCCTCTGCCTGTTGTTCTGGACGCGCCGTTTCGAGCATCCGCTCTCCGCGCCTCTCGATCGGTCGTCTTTGCAAAACGCGCCGCGCCGGGCCGGACCGGCGGGAGCCCTCCTCCTCGGCCTCCTGCTGGGAGCGCTGGCGCTGATCCGCGTCGAGGGCGCGCTCGTCGGGCTGATCCTGGGCAGCGTCGGGCTCTGGGGTTGGCTCCGGGCGTCGCGGGAGGCGGGAGCGCCGAGGAGTTGGAACCTCGCGGGGCTCCGTCCCTGGGCGCTGGTCTTGATCGGCTGGGTGCTCGCCGTGGCGCCGTGGACGGTGCGCAACGCGGTCCGCCTGTCCGAGACCAACGAGCGGCTGGCGCTCGCGGAGCCGCTCCCCACGTTCGTTCCGCTGACCATCTACGGACCGATCAACCTGGCCCTGGCGAATAATCCGCAGGCGGACGGCACCTTCTCGCGCGCCTTCCTCAGCTCGTCCTCCCACTCCGGCGTCCTCGACCTGAAAGACCCGCAGCACCTGCGGTTCATCCTCCACGGCGACGAGATGGCGCGCGACTGGGCGCTTGAGAACCCCGGCGCCGCGCTGCAACTCCTCGGCAGGAAATGGGGTCATTTCTTCGAGGCCTGGCGCCTGGGCTGGACGCAGTGGGACGTGCCGGGAGGCCTGCACGGCTTCCGCCGGCCGGTGGACGTTTTCGTCCCGCACTCGACTCTCGCCGTGTGGATCAACCTGCTGCTCGCCGTTCTGGGACTGGCGCTCTGCCTGGGCACGGCGGGAGGCCCGCGCCGCTGGGGTGCGCTGGTCCTCTTGATGACCTGCGTGGGCCTGGTGTCCACGGGGCTCTTCTTCGGCTACGTGCGCCAGGGGCTGCTCTATCTCCCCCTCTGGCTCACCTTCCCCGCCGCCGCCCTGACCGCCATCGCCCGCCGCTTCACGCATCGCGGCGAAGGCTGGCGCCTGGTCCCACCGGACGAGACCGATCCCTCACCCCGCTTTCTCAAAATTTTGGGCGGCCTCGCCGTGGCCCTTCTGCTCCTCGAAGGCTGGGGCGCCACCACGAACCGCAACTTCAAAGCCACCGGGACGACGATCGAGGGATCGCAGCTCCTGAACCGGGACGAGATGATGGTTCTTGAGGTGTTGCCGGGGGATTGATCAGGGCCGCAGCACCACCTTCGTGCACCCCTCCAGCTTGCGGTCAAACAAGTCATACCCGCGCGGCCCATCGCTCAGAGGCAGGCGGTGGGAGATCAGCGCTCCCAGGTCATAGCGGCCGGAACGGATCAACGGGAGCAGTCTTTCCATGTAGCTCCGGGCCGGAGCGCGGCCGGCGCGGTAGGTGAGATTCTTGTCATACATCTCGGTCGGCGCGATCGCCAGGTGCGGCTCGGTGTGCACGCCCAGGGCGGCGATCGTCCCCCCGGGCCGGACCAGGTCGAAGGCGAGCCGGGTCGACTGCTGACTCCCCACGGCCTCCACGACCGCATCGGCGCCTCTCCCTTCCGTGGCTTCGCGGATGCGGCCGGCCGGATCGCCGCTCCCCTCGATGGCCGTGGCACCCCAGTGTTCCGCGAGAGCCAGACGCTCGGGAAGCGCGTCCACGGCGAAGACACGCTCCGCCCCCAGCTCGCGGGCGGCCATCACCGCCATCAGGCCCACCGGACCGCAGCCGACCACCGCCACGACGCGTCCCGGGCCGGCGCCCGCGGACTCGGCGCCGAACCAGCCCGTCGCCAGGTTGTCTCCGGCAAAGAGCGCGGTCTCGGCGGGAGTCCCTTCAGGGATCCGCACCAGGGTCGCGTCCGCCAGCGGCACGCGGACGAGCTCCGCCTGGGCGCCGTGGAGCCCTCTCCCCTCCTCCACCCAACCGAAAAGCTGGCCCCGCTCACAGCGAGCGGTGAGGCCGGCGCGGCAATAAAAGCACGTGCCGCAGCTCGTGGTGAACGGGCTCACGACCTGATCTCCCGGCCGGAGCCGCGCGACGCCGGTCCCGGCCTCCACCACCTCACCGGCGAATTCATGCCCCATGACGGTCCCGGGATCGAGCCCGGTCTCCAGACCGCGGTAGGCATGGAGATCCGAGCCGCAGATCCCGGAGGCCTCGACGCGGACGATCACGTCGCCCGGATCGAGGATCTCCGGATCGGGCACGGTCGCGTAACCGACCTGACGAACTTCCTCAAAGATCAAAGCTTTCATGTATTCCTCGTAGCTATCTTCTCCCGGAAAGAAGAGCAATACTAGTCTTTCTCATCCACTCCCAGAAAGGAGAGCCGATGCGGTCCAAGACCTCCCTGGCTGTCGTCCTCTTCTTTTCCGCGAGCGCCGCCCTGGCCGCGCCTCCCCCATGGCCCACTCTCGAGCAGCAGCTCGCCCGCGACCGGATCGTGCCCGGCAGCGCCCTGGAAAGGCTCATCCAGGCCAACCAGGACTTCCGCCTGCTCCGCCGCGACGAGGCACAGGACGGCCTTGGCATCCCCCTCTGGCTCCGCGTCTTCTGGCGCAAGGCCCATCCCGAGATCGAAGATTCCGCCGAGGATCCCACGGGCGGCTACCCGCTCGCGCTCCACGGGATCTACGCATGGATGCTGGCCCACCAGGATCTCCTTCCCGGTCCGCCGGAGAAGTCGGTCCTCCCCAAGCCCGGCCGCATCGCGGTCGGGCCCAACCTGCGAATCTCCGGTGCCCAGACGACACCCCGGAGCGGGTCGGACATCCGGATCGACTCCTCGAACTCGCAGCGCATCATCGCCGCGTCCAACAATGTTCCGGGGAGCGGCCACCAGGGACAATACTGGTCGAGCGACAGCGGCGCGACCTGGGGACAGACGGTCCTGCCCCTGGCCACCGGAGACGTCCTTCACCTGAACCCCACGGCCGGCTGGGACTCCAACGGCAACGCATGGTCCACGACTCTGGGCACCAGCTCCGGCGGGACCATCCGGCTGCAGACCTACAAGTCGACCAATGGCGGGCAAACCTGGACCTACGAGGGCGTGGCTTCGGGATCCCAGACGGCCGTAGACAAATCGATGGTCTGGGTCGACCACAGTGCCGCGTCCCCCTACCGCGATACCCTCTATGCGATCTGGAACAACGGCTCGTCGGCCTTCATGAACCGGAAGCTTCCCGGCGGCAACTGGGATACGCCGATCCAGGTGAGCGGGATCGAGACCAAAGGCACGGCGATCGGTGGAGACGTGACGACCAATGCCTACGGTGACGTGTTCGGCTTCTGGCCCGACACCGGCAACAGCACCAATCCTCCTCAGTTGTTATTCACCAAATCCACCAATGGCGGCGCGAGCTTCTCCACCCCGGTGTCCATCGCCAGGACGACTGCCTCCTATAGGATTTCGGTGCCGGCCTTCGCCCAACGAAAAGCATTGATCTACGTCTCGGCCGGCGCCTGGCGCACCGCCACCAAGAACATGGTCTACGCCTCGTGGACCGATCTTTCAGGCGACAAGACCCGCATCTGGTTCTCGCGCTCCGCGGACGGCGGCGCCACCTGGTCGACGCCGGTCAAGATCAATGATTCAACCTGCCCCAATGATCAGTTCAACCCGCGGCTGGTCGTGGACGAGACCAACGGGACGGTCAGCATCATCTACTACGACACGAGCGCCGAT
>DATFPH010000463.1:0-18878 GCA_035264905.1 Thermoanaerobaculia bacterium | reverse complement strand
GATCCATTGACCTGCGCGGTGACCCTGGACAAACCGCTGGCCAAACGGCTGGTGCGCGACCACGGGTTGCCGACCGCTCCCTTCGCGGTGGTGGAACAGCCGGAGGACATCGATCAGATCGATCTCGCGCCGCCGCTGTTCGTCAAGCCCGCCGCCGAAGGGAGCTCCAAAGGAGTGACCGACCGGTCACGCGTCGACTCCAGCGACGAGCTGCGCGACGCCTGCTCCGACCTGTTGCGGCGCTTTGATCAACCCGTCCTGGTGGAGAGCTATCTACCGGGGCGGGAGGTGACGGTGGGAATCGTCGGCAACAACGCCGAGGCGCGCGTCGTGGGCGTCCTGGAAATGAGCTTCCGCAACGGCACCGACGGCGACTACACGGCGCTCAACAAGGCCGAATATCAAACGCGGGTGGACTACCACCTGCTCGACGGCGAGCCGCTGGGAGTGCGGGCGCGGCAGGTGGCGCTGGCCGCCTACCGCGCTCTCGGCTGCCGGGACGCGGCGCGCATCGATCTGCGGTGCGACGAGCGGGGCGAGCCCTGCTTCATCGAAACCAATCCATTGCCCGGCCTCCACCCGGTCAGCTCCGACCTCCCGATCCTCTCGCGCCTGGCCGGGATGTCATATCCGGAGCTGCTCAGCCAGATCGTCGAAGCCGCCGCCCGGCGTCAAGGTTTGTGGGATTGAGAGTCCTCATTGCTCACAATGCCGTAGCGCCGGAGGACGATGCCTCAACCGCGGACGTGCTCGACGAAGCCGCCTTCGTCGAGCACGGTCTCAAGGAGCTCGGCATCCCCGCGGAGCGGCGCGCCCTACCTGGGCCGGAGGCACTGGCCGCCTTGGCCGCCGAGGCGCGCGCTCCGGGTACCATCATCTTCAATCTGATCGAATCGCCGCCCGGCCAGTGGTGGCAGCAGTGCGCTGCCGCCGGAGTCTTCGAGCTTTATGGAGCGACCTACACCGGCGCACCCGCCGCGGCCCTCTGGCTCACCACCGACAAACTGCTCACGCGAGCCGTCCTCGCCGCCGGCGGCCTCCCCGTCGCACCCGGCGGGAAACTCGATCCCTCCCGGCCCGACGTGCTCGATCAGGTTCTTCCGCCGTGGATACTCAAACCCGCCTGCGAAGACGCCTCCATCGGCCTCGAAGGCAATCCGCTCTGCACCACTCGGGAGGAGGCCCTCACCCGAGCCGTCGCCCTGGCCAGGCGCTTTCCAGGCCAGCCGATCCTCGCCGAGCACTTCCTGCCGGGCCGCGAGATCAACGTCTCCGTCCTGGAAGGCCCCGAAGGACCCGAGATCCTGCCGGTCGCGGAAATGACCTACGTCGACTATCCCGACGACATGCCGAAGGTCCTCGGCTGGGAAGCCAAGTGGGACGAAGGCTCCTTCGCCTGCGAGCACACAGTCCGCAGCTTCATGGAAGATCCGGCGGACGAGCCGCTCCTCGCGAAGATCCGGAATCTGGTAAAGGAGACCTGGCGCGTCTGCGATCTCTCCGGCTACGCCCGCATCGATCTCCGCCTCGACGAAGCCGGAGAGCCCTGCATCCTCGAAGTCAACGGAAGCCCCTGCATCGCCGCCGGAGCCGGCTTCGAGGCCTCGGCGCTCCGAGCGGGTATCAACAACGCCAGGGTGATTCAGCGCATCCTGGATGCCACGCTCCGCCGTTGCTCGCCTGCAGTTGCGATTTCCACGGCTGTCCCTATCCCCCGGGAGCGACCGGCCATAAAGATCCGCCGCAGCCTGAACTCTGCCGACCGGGAACCGCTGGAAGCTCTGATCCGGGCCACGGACTTCTTCAACCCCGAAGAGATCGCCATCGCCCTGGAGCTCATTGACGATCGTCTGGAGAAAGGTGAAGCGAGCCATTATCAATTTCTGGCCGGAGATGTCGAAGGCCGCCTCGCGGGCTACGCCTGCTGGGGGGCGATCGATGGAACGCGGGAATCGGTCGACCTCTATTGGATCGCCGTCCACCCAGATTTCCAAGGCCAGGGAATCGGCGCCGCTCTGCTCGACGACGCTGAAGCATGTATTGCGGAAAGCGGCCGAAGGCGGGTCTACGTCGAGACCTCGACCCGCGCGCAGTATGAGAGCACGCGGGCTTTCTACCGGTCGCGGGGGTATGTGCTGGAGGCGGAGCTGGTGGATTTCTATGGGCCGGGGGATGGGAAGGCGATTTTTGTGAAGGTGCTGAGCGCAACTCGTAGATCCGCATGAGAGTGGTTGGCGAGGGGCAGTTGGGCGTTCCGGAAATCCCTGAGCCCTGTGGCCACGATGCCTGGACTACTCAAATTTCCGGGCTTTCTCTCCCTGGCACCTAGTCTCTGGGTCCGGAGACTTGCCGCAGGCCAGGGAACCTACTGCGAGAGCCTTCGCTCTTGGAGGGGAGAGACCTGGGCAAGGAGAGAAAAGTCGCGATCATGATGGAGAACCAGCAGACCATTCCGAAGGGCGCACGCGGCAATCAGACAGTCGACTCCCGAACGAATCGTCACCCCGGCTCGGCGAGCCAACCGATACAGCTGAGCTGCCTCAAGAAAGACTTCGCTCCTCAGCGGCGATTCGACGATCGGGAACGCGAGCATCGACTCCCGCGCCAAACGAAAACCACGCTCGTCCTGGAATCCCTGGAGGACCTCCTGGACGACCGGCAGACAGGTAACGATCTCGTCAAGATCGACGACGGAGTCGAGTTGAAGCCGGCTCGGTTTCCGGAAGACCTCGATCCAGACCGAGGTGTCAACGAGAACCACGAGGCTCCTGGCGCGAAGGGGCATCTCCTCTCATCTCGGCGAGATCCCCTTCCCATAGGCCACTTCCGGCAAGCTCAAGAATACGCCCCGACCGGTATCGGCGCAGGTAGTCTTCGATGGCCCGAGTTACTGCGCGCGAGTAGGTCCTCTCACCGCTCACCCGGGTGACCTCTTCCAAGAGCTGCTCATCCAACACAAGATTCGTACGTTTCATACGCACAGGCTACCACAGGAGCCCGACTCCAGAGGCTCCACGCCGACGTCTTCGTCCCCATTGCAATCCCCGAGGCGGTTGAAAGAGTCTTCGAGGGAGCTGCTGGCCGCTCCAGAACCTAAGCCCATTCGCCAATCACTCTCTACTCGCCGCGCCGAGCACTTAGCTGGGGCTCGTGGCAGGAAGGATCGCGCACCGTAATGGATGGAGACCACCGTCTCCTGGCCGAGACTTCTCTCGGCCGGTCTTCGAGGAGGTGCGACATCATGAGAAACCTGATCAGAGCTCTCTGGGTGATCCTCAGCCTCGCGGCGTTCCTGGCGGTCCCGGCGACTGCCTCGGATTTCGAGGACGGCTCTGGCACGCCGCTCGTGATCCAGGAGGGCACATCTGCCCAGGCGCCAGATCTTGCCGGGATCCTCGCGATTCCAGAGCCACAGTGGATGACGGGAACCGTAGATTGCACTTCCTGTGGCGTCGGCACCAGCAGTCCAGGTTATCTGTGCATGCAAGAATGCCGGTCGATGGGCTACTTCGTGAACAACTGCGAGGCCGACGCGACGACGTGTCAGCTCATCGCCTGCAACTGCATGTACGACTAAGTAAGAACGGCGGTCGGCGGGGGCCGCGAGCCCGCGGATCTCGCCGCCGAGGAGACTTCCCCGCATAAGTGCCACTCTCAAAAAACGGCGGGCGCTCCCTTTGCGCGCGTCTTCGAGAGCAGAAACCTCAACATCCTCTGGAGTGCCGAGGTGTCGGTGAGCGATACCGGCACCTCGGCGGACGCGCCTCGATGTACAGTCGACAAGGAACGCAGGTGGGAGTATTCGCTCACCGGGTAGAAGCCTTACGCTGCGGGAAGTTTCCCGGGGCTCCCGGGCTCGAGCCTTTGGCTCCCGGGGAGTTTCCCGCGGCTCCCGGGGAAAAGTACTTGCGTACCGGGTAAGAGCCTTTGAGCCACGGGAAACTCCCCGCGCGCCGCGGGGAGAAGTACTTGCGTACGGGGTAAGACCCCGCGAGCCGCGGGCAAGAGTACTTGCGTACCGGGTAAGAGCCTTTGCGCCGCGGGAAATTTCCCGCGGGCCACGGGGAGAAGTACTTGCGTACCGGGTAGGAGCCCGGTAGCGCCGGGAAATTTCCCGGGAGCCGCCGGAAACTCCCCGGGAGGCGCGGGGAAGGCCCGGCGAGGCACGGGTTGGAGCCCGAGAGAAGCAGGCAAAACCCCGAGAGCCGGGGACAGCTCCGGCGAGCCGCGGGTGATCTCCCGAGAGGTTCGGGTCAGCTCCCGGGAGGCGCGGGGCAAGGCCCGCGAGCATCGGGTCAGCTCCCGCGAAGCGCGGATCGGAGCCGGCGAGCGACAGGCTGGCGCCGGCGAGCGGCAGACCGGAGCCGGCGGGCCGCGGGCTGGAGCCGGCAAGGCCCGGGGCGGAGCCCATGAGGCGCGGACAAGAGCCTGCGAACCGCGGAGAAGAGCCGATGAGTTTCGGGCTGGAGCCCGCGAGGCATGGCCCCTTCCCGGGGAAGCAGGGATTTATGTCGTGGATGGAACGGGCTCGCTGCGCTAAATCGCCACCTATCCCCGCAGCCCGTCCCGGATCTCCCGCAGCACGGCCACATGCTCGGCCGTCCACGCCGGTGCCGCCGTGCTTTTCGGTCTCTCGTGCTCCCGGGCTTCGTCGCCCAGCCCCGCGGCGCGCGATTGGCGGACTCGGGTCATGATCAGGTCCCGGATGCGGGCGGCGTCTTCGACTCCTTCGATCAGACCGGTGTGGGACGGGACGGCGAGATCTTTCTTTCCTTGCTTTCCGCTCCCTCCGCCTCCCGCGGTTTCGACGATCACGTCCGCAATGCCGTAATACCGCTGGACCGGGCCTTGATGGATCTTCACGTCCTGGACGTTCTCGAACGTGATCGTTGTTTCATGGATCGTCCAGATCCCCCGCCGGATGCGCAGGCTGCGATCGCTCAGCACGTACCAGGTGCTGTCGTAGCGCAGATGGATGGCCACATAGGCGACGATGTCGGGGAGGACGGCGACGAGAAAGAAGACCGGCGTCAGGGCGAACCCCAGCCAGGGGTTGATGAAGAAGCTGCCGATCCAGGCGATCAGAAACCAGATATCCAGCGCGACCAGGCCCACCCAGAAAAAGAGCTTCAGGTAACGCAGGAAGCCGGGGGATGGATGGAAGCGCTGAAGGGTCTCACCCGGGCACACCGGCAGATCGGGCGGCTGCCGGGGGACGACGAACCAGCGCACCAGCATCTGCCAGATTCCGTGGTACAGCCACTCCGCCGCGTGCTGGGGAGAATCGCTCATGATTTGACGGTCCGGATCTCGTCGCGGATCTCGCGCAGCAGGGTGAGCGCTTCGTCCGCCAACGTGTGGGGTGGCTCCGTGACCTCTTCATGACGTGCGCCGCGCATCCGGCTGTAGAGAAAATCGCGGAGCGCGTCGGCCTCTAAAACTCCTTCGATCTTCATGGTGGCCGCGGCGTTGCCGGAGGCGGTCTGGATCTCGACGGTGGCCAGACCCATCCAGCGCTGGAGGAGGTTGCGGGTGACGTGGATGTCCTGGATGCGGCGGTAGGTCAGTTGGATCTCGCGGCGGAACAGGATGCCCCAGGAGAGCGAGATCCCCTCGTCGTCGAAGCGGAAGCGCAGCGTGTGATAGCGGAAGTAGAGAGGGAGGAAGACCACGGGGAACGCCACGGTCGAGAACAGGGCAACGACGAGGTAGTAACGCAGCAGGATGGGCGCGGGCCGCTTCAGGGCGAATGGATCGAAACCCGCGGGCAGATCGGACATGGAGGCCTCCCGGTGTGTCGCCTCCAGTATGCCACCCGCCCAGGCGCCTCACCAGCCGGTCCGCTCCGTAAACCTTCTCGCCGAAATTTTCGTTATCCTTACGCTGTCACTTCCAACAAGGCAGCGAGGAGATTCGATGGCAAGCGAGCCTGTGCTTCAGATCGACCGAGAGTCAGAAGGCTCCTCGGAGCCGGGCCGCGGGCGCCGCGTGTGGCGGCTCCCATCCCGGCTCTGGCAGGCGATGCAGCCGGGGCCGCGGGCGCGCCGGGGAGCCGCCTGGGGGACCGCCGTTGCGGCAGCGCTCGGCGCGGCGGTCGTGGGGATCTGGTTCAAGCCTGGGCTGGGGCCGGTGCTGGACGTTCCAGCCGGCATCCTCATCACGCTGCTCATGGGCACTCTCATCGGCCTGGGATTGATCCTGACTCTCAAGCTCCTCGATCTCCTGCCGCGGTTTTTCGGCTGGGTCGGATTCGGCGCCGTAGGCGTCCTGATCTTTTTGGCGCTCAAAGTCCTCGGGTTTCCGATGACGCTCGGCGTCGAGATCGCCCTGGGGATCGCCGTCGTCGAAGCGCTGCTGGGCGGCGCCCTGATCCGCCTTTTCGGCAGCGATGAGCTCCGTCCCGCCCAGCGCAGGGCGCGCTGGGCGGTGGTTCTGGCCGCTCTGGTGGTCAATGCCGCGATCGTCTGGTGGCTCGCCGATCACGGCAGCACGGAGCACCTGGTCAAGGTCCGGCGGCCCGATCCGGTCCGCGTCGCACCTGTCGCCGCCGCCGACCCATCGCGGCCAGGTCCGTACGAGGTCCTCTCGCTGACTTACGGCAGCGGCACGGATCGCTGGCGCCCCGAGTTTGGCCGGAAGGCGGACCTGAAGACCAAGAGCGTGGACGCGACTCCCTTCGTCGAAGGCAACGAGGGGTGGACGGTGAAAGTGCGCGACTGGTTCTGGGGATTCGATTTCGAGAAGTTCCCGCGCAACGGCCGCGTCTGGTATCCCGACGGGCCGGGGCCCTTCCCGCTCGTCCTCGTGGTCCACGGCAATCACAACATGTCCGACTTCTCGGACCCCGGCTACGGCTGGCTGGGCGAGCTGCTGGCCAGCCGCGGCTTCATCACCGTCTCGGTGGACGAGAACTTCTTCAACGGTTCCTGGTCGGGAGGCCTGGACAAGGAGAACGACGGCCGGGGGTGGCTGCTCCTGAAGCACCTGGAGGTCTGGCGGGAGTGGAACCGCACCCCGGGAAATCCCTTCCATCGCAAGGTGGCCATGGACCGCATTGCTCTGATCGGCCACTCGCGCGGCGGCGAGGCGGCGGGCATCGCCGCCGCCTTCAACCGGCTGCACCGCTACCCCGACGACGCCACCGTGCCGCTCGGCTTTAATTTCGGCATCCGCTCGGTCGTGGCGATCGCGCCGAGCGACGGACAGTACAAGCCGGCCAACAAGCCGATCCCGCTCGCCGACGTCAACTATCTGGTGCTCCAGGGGGCGCATGACGGCGACGTCTCGGTCTTCGCCGGCGAGCGCCTCTACAGCCGGCTGGAATTCAAGGACGGCCGCCACTTCAAGGCCGCGCTCTACAGCTACCGGTCGAACCACGGCCAGTGGAACACCGTCTGGGGGGACGCCGACGCGGGCTGGCCCCAGTCCGCGATCTTGAACCGCGAGGCGCTCCTCACCGCCGACGAGCAGCGCCGGCTGGGCGCGGTCGCCATCTCCGGATTTCTCGAAGCGACGCTCCACGATCAACCGGCCTACGTCGAGCTCTTCCGCGACCTGCGAAGCGCGCGGGGCTGGCTCCCCAAGGATCTCTACATCACCCGCTTCCAGGACTCGACCTTCCGCGCGCTGATCGATTCCGAGGAGGACGTGGACGTGAGCACCGCGGCTCTCGAGGGCGCGCAGGTGGAAGGCCGGAACCTGACCCTTTGGAAGCAGAAGGACCTGGCCTTCCGGCAGGGGGAAGGCACGAAGCAGAACCAGGTGGTCTATCTCGGCTGGAAGCGCAAGCCCGGCAAGCCCGGGCCCATCGCCACCTACACCGCCCGGCTGCCGCAAGATCTCCCGGCCGACTGGAAGCCGCCGGGTGCCGATTCCCGGCTCGTCTTCTCCCTCGCCGACTCGGGCGACGAGGCCCCGGATCCGAAGGAAAAGGACAAGAAGAAGAAAGAGAAGAAGAGCGACGCGGAGAAGGAGAAGGAAGAGAAGGAGCGCGAAGCGCGGAAAGAACGTGACCGGAAAGAGGGGAAGGAGCCGCTCGATCTGTCGGTCGAGCTGGTCGCGGCCGGCGGCGCGACCGTCCGGCTGCCGCTGTCGCGCTTCCGCGCGCTGCCGGTCCCGCTCGAATCCCACTTCACCAAGCTCTCGGATGAGACGGACGTCTACGGGGATGCGTGGGAGCCGGTCATGCAGACGTTCGAGCTGCCGCTCCGGGCCTTCGCCGAGGCCAAGCCCGGCTTCGATCCGGCGGCCGTGCGGGAGGTTCGGTTTGTGTTCGACAAGAGCCCGGAGGGAGTGGTGATTTTGGATGACGTGGGGTTCGCGGATTGAAACGCGACTTCACGCGGCTCTCACCTCGATCACCTCGCCGTCCGCCAGCACCCAGACGCGGTCGCCGCGCCGCGGGCGGACGCGCCCGCCTGCGGTGAAAGACCCGAAGGCGGGCAGGAGGCCGAGGCGTTCTCCGAAGAGGAATGCGGGGAGGGTCTCGCTCTGGCGGCCGGCCCCGATGAGGCTCACGGCCGGATGGATGTGCCCGGCGAGGACGTAGCCCTCCGGGTCTTCTTCCGGATGGTGGCGGAAGGCGAAGGGGCCTTCGTGCCAGGGCTCGTCGACGCAGCGGATCCGCCAGTCGTCCGGCGGGTCTCCCGCGCCCCGGTCATGATTTCCCCGCACCAGGAGGATCTCCAGGTCCTGATGCCGCTCGCGCCAGGCGGCGACGGTCGCCAGGGTGCGGGCGGCGCGGCCGGCGCGGGCGTGGAGGAGGTCTCCCAGGACCAGCAGGCGCCGCGCTCCGGTCCGCTCCGCCCCGCGGTCAGGCGGGCGAGGGCTTCGCTCGTCGTGCCTCCGGGCAGCGGCAGGGCGAAGGCACGGAAGGCGGCGGCCTTGCCCAGGTGGACATCCGCCACGATCAGTGTCTCCTGCCGCTCCCAGAAGAGGGCGCGCTCGGGGAGCAGGACGACCGGTTCGCCTTGCAGATCGAAATCGACTCCGCTCACCGCTTCTTGCGGACGGTCCGGTCCGCCTCCTTCTCCAGCCGGGCCTGCATCTTGCGTACGCGGTCGGCGAGCTTCTCGGAGCTCAGCGTCGTCTCGCGGAGGCGGTCGACGAGCAGCGGGAAGCCCAGCGGGGTCGGGCGCTCGATCTCCAGGATCGTGACGCGGGAGGCGGCGTGGCGCGCCGGCTTGCGGCTCCCCGGAAAGCCCTGGAAGAGAAGGCCGGCGATGCGGGCGATCTCGGAGGTCCGGTGCAAAGCGGCGCAGGCGGGCCAGGGCCAGCTCGGTCTGCACGCCGCGCTTGCTGCCGGTCAGCTCGTGCCATTCGTCGACCACCACGAGAGCCAGGCTGGCGAAGAGGGAGCGGGCGTCCGGCCGCGACAGAGCCGGGAAGCGCCGGCCGAGCCGCTCCGGGTGCTCGTCCATCCAGACGAGGAGCGGAGCGAGCCAGGCAGCCCAAGTCTTGCCGGCGCCCGTGGCGGCATGGGAGCCCACTCGCGCCTTCGCGGTATGCGTCCCAGACCTCACGCTGGAAGTCGAACGGCGCCCGGCCGCCGCGGGCGAGCCAGTCTTCGACGCGCGCGAGGGCGGTGGGGGCGGCCGTGAGGGTTTCCACGGTGCGTAGAATGCCACGGGCGGGAGCGGGGATTCCCGGCGGGGGCTGCGGAATCGCCCGATCATCCGACGGATCAGTCGGATCGGTCGGATCGGTCGGATCAGCTCTCCCGGCTAGGGGGTGAGGGGCTCCTGCCGCGGCGCCTCGATCTTCAGCCATTCCGCCACCCGCTTCGCCACCTCGACGTTGCGGACCGTCCCCGCGTTCCCCTTGCGCAGCCCGGCGCCGAGGGCGAGATAGACTCCGTTCACGTCCGGATCTCCGGCCAGCCCGCCGTGCATTCCGTAGACGGTCGTCGGCATGACAGCACGGTCCTGGCGCAGGCCCGCTCCCGAAAAGCCGTACTCCGGCGCGGCGAACAGGATCAGGTCACCGCTGTTCGGATGCCTGAGCCCGATCTCTCCGGCCTCCTCGCGCAGAACGGCGCGGGTGACGGGCTGGGCTCCCTCCAGAGTCCAGCCGGTGAAAAGGGTGCGGAGGTCCGCCAGGAGCCGCTCCCGGTCCGGCGCGTCCGGCCGGACGTAGACATGGGCGCAGCCACCCGCGCTGGCGACCCAGACCTTCGTCCCCTCATCCAGGATCTTCCCCTTGTCGTCCACGGCGAGCAACCCCTTGTCCCGCAGCAGGACGTTGGGGTCGACCAGGGTATGGATCGGCTGCATCCCGTGGTCGCTCACCAGGACGATCCGCGTGTCGCGCAGATCCACCACGCGCAGGAGGGCGGCCAGCTCGCGGTCCACCGCCTGCCAGACGCGGCGGCGGGCCTGGGCGAATTCAGCGCGCCGCTGCGGCGTAAAGCCTGGCTGGCGCGGATCGGTCAGCAGGAGCTGGTGCCCGGCTTCGTCGATCGAGGGGATGTAGCCCATCAGCAGGTCCCAGTCGTCGCGCGCCGCGGCGAAGCGCAGGGTGGCGCCGAAGAACCCCGTAAAGCGCTCGGCCTGCTCGACCCAGGTCGCGAGATCGATCCCCGGCTCCCCCTCCCAGGTGGCGGAGAGCTGCGCGTCGTCCGGCGGCCCCGGCCAGAGGAGGCCGCTCTCGTCGAAGGCTTGGCTGTACTTTTCGGGGTAGGCCTCGTTGGCGTAGACGCCGTTCAGGTAGATCCGCGCCGTGGCGAGATCGGGCGCCATCTCCAGGAGCTTGATCAGACAGGTGGTACCCACCTCGGCTTCCCCTTCAGCCCAGGCTACGGCACAGGGGACGCTCCCCCAGTCGCCCGGCGCCAGGGTGGTGCGGGCCGCTGTCGGGACCAGAGGAACGACCGTGTCATAGGCGGTCTTTTTGTCGTCCTTGCGGTCGAGGGCGGCAACCTCGAAGCCGCGCGTCGCGAGACGCGCCCGGAGGATGGGCGAGAAGCTGCGGAGCCCCTGGAGCCGCGGATCGGTCCGGTCCGCCGCGGTCCAGTCGCTGCGGGCCAGGGTGGCGATCTCCGGCTCCAGCTTGGCGTTGATGACGTAGATGAGCCCCCAGTCGCCGGTCCGCCGCTCCCCTTTGCCGTCGGCGCCGGGCCAGGTGGCGAGGCCCACGCGCCGGCCCTGCCGTCGGGCCGCCTCCCAGAGCGTCTCGGTGCCGATGGGCGCGTCGAAGCCGCTCACCGCGTCGAGGAAGGGAGCCCCTGCCGGATGATAGCGGTTGCTGACGATCCCCGTCGCGTCCGGAGCGTACCCGGTGGCCAGGCTGATGTGGTTGACCGCGGTGAGGGTCGGAGTCACCGGCACGAGCTGATCGGCGACCTGTCCATCCTCGAAGAACTGCCGGAAGCCGCCCTCGGTGAACGCGCCCTGGCTCCATAGGCGGTGGAGCGTCGGGGCGGCGGCACCGTCGAGGCTCACGAGGATGACCCGGCGGACCGGCGGCGCGAGCTTCCCCTCCGCCTGGGGCGTCGGGGCGGTGCGGCACGAGAGGAGGGGGAGGAGGAACGAGAGAGCAAGCAGGCGGAAGCGCATAGGGGATATCTTAAACCCTCACCCCGGCCCCTCTCCGCCATCTCCAATCCCTTGCGGTAGAACGCCAACTCTCCCGGCCGGGCCTCCGGCCCCGCCAGTGCCAGAGCCCGCGCGAAGGCATCGCGGCTCGCGCCGAGGAGGCGGCCTGCCGCTGGCTCGTCACCTGCCTGCCGCGCCCGCAGCCCCTGCCGCAGCAGGCACAGGCCCAGATTGCCGTGCGCCGGGGCGGAGCGAGGGGCGATGGCCACGGCCCGGCGCAGCGCGGCTTCGGCTTGCGCCAGGTCGCCCGCTTCAATGCGCCGCGCGCCCAGGTTGACGAGCCCTTGCGCGAGGCTGGCGTCGAGCGCGGCGGAGAGATCGCGGGCCTGGCGCTCCGCCTCGGGCAGGTCGTGGCCGCCGCCGCTCGCCTCGGCGGCGGCCAGCTCCCGGCGGGCCTCCTCGGAGGACGCGAGCCCCTCCTCCACCAGGCCGGCGCTCTCCAGATAGAGGCCGCGCCGGTGCAGGGCGGCGGCCCGCTGCACGCGGGCGACGTAGAAGCCCGGCTCGATCGCCAGCACGCGCTCCAGGTCGTCCGCCGCGCGGCTCGTCAGGGAGATGGCCTCCTCGGGCTCGGACGAGGCCTGGGCTCCCCGCAATGCCGCCGTGCTCAGGTTGAACCAGATGGCCGAGTCGAGGCGCGCGCGCTCGGCCGGCGACCAGGCGGGGAGGTTGACCACGACGAGGGCGATCACCGCCACGGCCAGGGCAGGGGCGAGACGGCGGGGTGGCTCCCGGCGGCGCACCGCTCCGGCGAGAATTGCGAGGGCATGACCGGCGGGAGGGATGAGCAGGACCACCACCGGCAGGCGGTAGCGGCCGAAGACGAAGAACAGGACGACCGAAACGCAGAGGCCGAGGAGAAGGAGCGCCAGGAGATCGGCTCCGCGGCGGGTCCGGGGATCGCGCCCGGCGAGCCATAAGCCCGCGAGGCCGAGCGGAGCCACGATCCCGAAGCCGAGCCAGAAGAACGTCGGCGGTTGGGCGGCGCGGCGGTAGACGTCGTACCCCTCGGCGTCCGGGATCTCGTGGGCGTTCCAGAAGAGCCGGGCTTTGCGCAAGAGAAGCCGCCCCCAGGCCGCGGGATCGGCGCGGATCTGCCGGAAGCTCTCGCGCCAGAAGAGAGCCGAGACCTCGGCCGGCGTCAGCTCGTCGGGCGCGACCGGCGTGCCGCGCTCGCGCGTGGCGAAGACCGCCGCCATCCGGCGGGCGTCCTCGCGCTGGCTCTCCGGGTTCTGGCTCCCTCCCGAGAGGCCCGCGTAGGTCCCGGAGGCGCCGCGGGCGTTCCCGATGAAAAAGTTCATCCCCCCCTGCGAGCTGGTGAGGACGACCTCGCCGCCCGCCAGGACGTTGAGGAGGGTGGCCGGGGCCAGGGCGAGGCAGGTGCCGAGGAGGAGGGCGGCGGCGGCGGTGAGGCGTAGCTTCCGAGAGCCGGCTTCGCCGGGACCCTCACCCCCTGGCCCCCTCTCCCACACGCACTCACTCCCGCCCGGGAGAGGGGGAAACAGCAGGAGCCAGAGGGCGGCGCAGGGGACGAGCAGCAGGAGGTTCTCCTGAAGGAGGGCGGAGTGGCCGAAGAGGACGCCGGCTGCCAGGAGACGCAGGAAGCCAGAAAAGATTCCCCCTCTCCCGGGAGGGCGTGAGTGCGTGTGGGAGAGGGGGCCAGGGGGTGAGGGTCCCGCGGCAGCGGCTCTTCTGGTCCGGCTCGGAACCAGCAGCAACACGGCGCCGGTCAGCGCGAGGAGAGTCAGCGTCGATTTGAGCAGGAGGGGGACGTAGAAGATGGCCGGGCCGTAGAGAGCGGCCAGGACCCCGGCCGCCTGCCCGGCTTCGCGCCCGAAGAGGCGCCGGGCGAGGAGCGCGAGGAGCACCACCGTGGCCGCCCCGAGCACCGCCTGGAGCAGCCGTACGGCGAGCATCGACCCGTGCGTGACGGCATAGACCACGGCCAGGACATAGGGATAGAGAGGGGCCTGGTAGAACGCCTCGCGCGGCATCCAATCCCCGGCGGCGATGGTGCGGGCCAGCTCGTCATAGCGCTGGGCGTCCATCACCAGCCAGCGCTGGGTCGGGAGGTCCCGGATCTGCCAGATGAACGCGAGACGGATCAGCAGAGCGACGAGGAAGAGGAGGCGCAGGAAGCGGACGTCCATCAGACTCCGGTGGAGCCGAAGCCGCCGTCGCCGCGATCCGTCGCCGCCAGGGTCTCGGACTCCTCCCATTCGATGGGCTCGACCCGTGCGAAGACGAGTTGGGCGATCCGGTCGCCGCGCCGAATCGGGAACGGGGACTCCCCGAGGTTGATCAGGATCACCCCGACCTCGCCGCGGTAGTCGCTGTCGATCGTCCCCGGGCTGTTGAGGACGCCGATGCCGTGGCGGAGGGCGAGACCGCTGCGCGGCCGCACCTGCCCTTCCCAGCCGAGGGGGATCTCCAGCACGAAGCCGGTCGGGATCAAGGCGCGCTCGCCGGGCCGGAGGACGACCTCCTCGGTGTCCTCCGGGAGCGCGGCGCGGAGGTCGAGCCCGGCGCTGCCGGGAGAGGCGGAGGCCGGGAGCGGCAGGCCGCGCGCGGCGGGGAGCCGCTGGACTCTCACGCGCATGGAAGAATGGTCAAGAACGCAGGTCAGGGTTTGCGAACGCTGCCCGGCGGACTCCCGCTGCCTGGACCGCCATTCCGGCCATTCGGATAGTTGTCCATATCGGAGGTGGACTCGTCCTGAGGAAGGCCTGATCCGTCGCGCGGCTGCATGAACTCGGGGAGCGGACGGCCGATCCACCGCGCTCTCAGGGAAGGTCCCCCAAGATTCGTCATCTGGGTCGGGTCTCCGCCGGGACCGCCGCCGGCACTGGTGAACAGGTCGAACGTGAAGTGCCACTCGTCATAGCGGTCTCTGCCGTTGAACACGAGGAACGAGGACTTGCCGCTGCGGCTGTGGACTCCCTTGAAGGGGCCGATCTGGACCTCCTCTCCCTTCTTGGGCCCGCCGAAGCTCCCCTCGTCCTCTTCGCCGTCCCCTTCGGGACCGTTCTCGTCGGGGCTCTTCTCTCCTTCCGGTGGCTGTCCGTCCGGCGGAGTCTGGTTCTGCACGCCCGTCGGCCCCTGGGCGGGGATCAGAACCCATTTGCCGTTCTCGGTCATCGGGTCCTTCCACAGCCGGCGGATCGACCGCGGCTCCACCTCGATGAGCTCTTCGAGACGGATGGGTAGACGCTGGAAGCGGCCCTGGAAGACGCGGATCGCCTCGGCGTACTGCAGCCCGCGGAAGATCAGCTCCTCCTCCTTCTCGCGCCGGATGACCCCGCTCCACGCCGGCAGCGAAATCGCGACCGCGATGCTGAGCACGGTCAGCAGGACCATCAGCATGACCAGGTTGTACCCGGCCTGGGATGAGGCTTTCATCTCACCACTCGCTGTACGGGGTACCGTCGAGCGAGTTCATCGGAGAGCCGGAGTGGACGTCGACGATCCCGGGCTGCCCGTCGTCGTTCTGGTCGCTTTCGGGGCCAGGGCTCTCCGGATCGGTCTCTTCGTAGGTCGGCACCCAGGTGTCGTTCCGCTTGGTGATCGGGTCGACCGGCAGCTTCCGCAGGTATCCGGCCTCGACGAGCTGCTCCAGGCTGGTGGGATATTTCCCCTTGTCGCCGTAGTGCTGGTCGATGACGTCGCGAAGGGTGTGGAGATTCGTCTTGAGCACCGCTTCGTTGGCGCGGCGGGGGACGTCCTTGAGCGCCGGCATGGCGATCGTCGCCAGAATGCCGATGATCGCCACGACGATGATCAGCTCGAGGAGGGTGAATCCCTGCTCCCCGCCTGCCTGGATGTGCCTCTTCCGCATGATCGTTCCTCCGCCGGTAACCCGCCTACCACTCGCGGTACGGCACGCCGTTCAGACCGATGCCGTTCGATAGAGAGTAGACGTCATAGACGTCCTCTCCGCCCCAGGAGGTGGAGTCCGGCTCGTCCTGATAGCTGCGCAGCCCCCATTCGCGCTCTCCCGTCATGGGATCGAGCGGGATGCGGCGCAGCAGCTTGAGCTTCTTGTCCACCTGTCCGACGACCTCCACCCCTTCCACCAGGATGTCCAGCTCGGCCGGGTAGCCATCCGTGCCGAGGTCCACCTGGATCATCGTCAGGTCGCTGTACCGCTTGTACTCGTCGATCGCATTGCGCATGTCGCGCAGCGCGGCGCGCAGCTCCATCTCCTTGGTCCGCCGCGCGGTGAACTTGGCGACCGGCAGGGTGACGGAAGCGAGGATCACCAGGACCGCGGCCACCATGACCAGCTCGGCCAGCGTGAAGCCTCGTTCGGAACGTTGCCGTGCCATCATGATCCTCGTCCTCCTGACCTCTGCAACAGTCCGGGAGCGCTCATCCTTCCGTCGGGCCCGGAGCGGAGCGGGAGCGGGAGCGGTCCGGCCGCACCCGGATGGTCGCCACCTCGGTGCGCAGCGGCAGCACGGGATTGAGCGCCGCGTCGAGCGCCTGGGTCGCGCCGAAGCCGATGCGGGCCCGCCCGGCGGCCAGGGCGCGGAAGGTGACCGTGGCCACCGTCCCCGCGCCGGAGACCGGCGGGAGGTCGCCCAGCCGGCTCGCGCCGACCGTGAGGCGGCCGGCATGGGAGCTGTCGGCGAGCACCTGGGCCGTCCCCGGCTGGCCGAGGAAGCCGCCGGCCTCCACCTTTTCGACCGCGAGCCGCTTCGCATCCCAGGCGAGCGCGATGGGCAGGTGCGAGACCGGCCGCACGGCGTCCGCCTCGATCCGCACCGTGAACGTCTCTCCCTGCTCCACCTGCTTCGCCTCCGGGACGAGACGCAGGCGCACCGCCGCGGGCAGCGGGCCGGGGTCCTCGGCGAAGCGCTCCCGGCGGAGGCTGGCGAGCATCACGCGCGGGCTCGCCACGACCGAGGTCGACGAGGCGTTCGGCGTCGAGAAGAGAGAGGCCCCCGCGGGCGGCGGGGGCTCCATCTCTTCCGGCGGCACCTCGTCCGGCGGCGGCTCGGGCTCCTGGAAGATGCTGCCCGGCGGCTGCGCCGGCACCAGGTCGATGCCGGCCGGCGGCTGTTGCTGCTCCTCGACCGGCTCTTCCTCCATGGGCTCCTCGCCCTCGCCCGGCTGCAGACCGCGCGGCAGCCGCTGCAGGCGGCGCCGGATGGCGTCCTGGACCTCCTCGGGGGTCCCCTCGTCCATGTCGAACGGACCCTCGACGTCGGACTCGACGCGCGGGCTGCCGCCGCGGAACGTGATGTTCGCCTCGGTGCCCACCCAGATCGGCTGCAGGTCCTCCTCGGTGATCTGGGCGTTGCGGATGATGTGGGGCGTCAGGGTCAGGATGACGTCGGTCCGCTCGTTCTCGTTCCGCTTGTTCTCGAACAGGCGGCCGAGCAGCGGGATCTCGGAAAGGCCCGGGATGCCGCTCTCGCCGCTCCGCTCGTCGGTGCGGATCAGGCCGGCCAGGAAGTTCGTCTCGCCGTCCTTCAGGCGGATGACGGAATCGAACGAGCGCGTGCCGATCACCGGCTGGCTCTGCCCCGCCGCGGCCTCGATGAAGCGGCTGATGTTCGACACCTCGATCTTGACCTTGAGCGTGATCTCCTGGTTGTGGTGGACCCGCGGCTCCAGCTCCACCTTGATGCCCACGTCCGTGTACTGGAACGAGGTGATCGGCACGATGCCGCTGTTGCCGCCCACGTTCTGGGTGTTGAACGTGGTGAGCGGGATGGGCACCCGGTCGCCGATCACCAGGTTCGCCTTCTCGCCCTCGGTGATGCGCACCTGGGGCTTCGCCAGGAGCTGGGCGTCCGAGTTCGTCTTGATGAAGTTGTAGAGGAAGTTGGGGATCGTCAGGATCCAGTCCGCCTGGTTGATGAACTCGAGGTCCGAGACCCGCAGCGGGTTGGAGGTCCCGCGGTCGAGCTGCTGCCCGATGGAATATTGCGAGAGGCTGACCCCGAGCTCGCGCAGGCGGCCCGTATTGATCTGGAGCAGCTCGACGTCGATCACCACCTCGGCCTTCGACTTGTCGTTGGCCTCGATGATGCGCTCGGCGACCTTCACCTTGTCCGCCGTGTCGCGCAGGATGATGGCGTTGAGCTGGTCGTTGGTGGCGATCTTCTTCGCGTCCACCAGAGAGCGGAGGATCGTCATCATGTCCTTCACCTCGGAGTTGGAGAGGAAGAAGGTCTGGATGACGAGGTCCTCATAGATGCGCCGGTTCTGCGGCGTATCGGCGGCGATCAGGATGGTGTGCTCGTCGATCACCTTGTAGAAATGATTGGCCGAGCGCATCAGGGTCTCGAGCGCGGTCTGGGCCGTCACTTCCTGGAGGTTGATCGAAATCTCCTGGTCCTTCAAGTTCGGATCGAACAGCACGTTGATGCCGAACGCCTTGCCGAGAGCCTGATAGATCTGGAAGATCGGCACCGGCTCGGGGAACTCCAGCGAGATCGGCTTGTTCGAGCGCGGATTGAGCACCGGCGGCTGCGGGCGCGTCGCCTGCGCGTTCTTCTTCATCTGCTCGATGGTGCCGATGCCGTCGCGTCCCTGCTTCTGGGCGAGCCAGGCCTGCCGCGTGGTCTCGAGCTGCGCCTTGGCATATTGATTGGTCGGGTCGAGCTGGACGGCCTGCTGGAGCTCCACGAGGGCGCGTTCGAGGACGCCGGCCTTCTGGTACTCCTTCGCCTTTTCGAAGTGGGCCTGCGAGGCCTTGATCTTGGCGCGCATCAGCGCCGCCCGGTAGGAGAGATTGTCCGGGCTCTCCTCGACCGCCTTCAGATAGTGCAGCACGGCCTCATCCCAATTCTCCTTCTGCATCGCGATCTCCGCCTTGCGGTAGGAGAGATGGCTGGCGCAGCCCGCCAGCGGGCCCAGCGCGATCAGCAGGATCAGCATCCGTGCGATGGCATGGCGCATATTCGACACTCTTCCTCCGTCTCTAGCGAGCGGCGGATCCGACCGCCAGCCGCTGGGGGGGCCAGTCCGGGAATCCCACGAACCGGATGTCCACCGACTCGTAGCCGATGTCGGCCACGATGAATTGTCCTGCGAGCACGTCGCCCTCCTGGGCGTTGTAGATGGTCTTGCCGTCGGAGAAGACCGCGAGCCGCCGGCTCGGGGGACCAAAGTTGCCCAGGTACGACAGGGTGAACGGCGGCGGCTTCGGCTTCGCCAGCTCTGCCTGCTGCTGCTCGAGCATCTCGGTCCGCAGCCGCGCGGCCTCCTCTTCCGCGCGCCTCCGCGCTTCCATCTCCGCTTCGGAGGGCGGGGCGGGCGGCGGGGGCGCCGGCGGCG
>DATFPH010000462.1:0-20217 GCA_035264905.1 Thermoanaerobaculia bacterium | reverse complement strand
TGATCAATATCCGTACTGTCTCCCCGGAGACCTTCCGCGCCCTCGGCATCCCGCTGCGCGCCGGCCGCGCCCCGCAGCCGGCCGACAGCGCCGCCTCCGCCAAGGTGGTGGTGGTCAACCAGGCCCTGGCCGACAAACTGTGGCCCGGCGGGTCCCCCGTGGCCGCCGTGGGTCGCCAGGTGGTCTGGGAAACCGGCACCTCCGGCCCGCAGGAGGCCACGGTCGTCGGCGTGGCCGGCAACATCCGCAACAACTCCCTGGACGCCGAGGGGGACCTGGAGGTCTACGTGCCCTTCCCCCAGGTGCCCCTGCACGAGATGACCCTCGCCGAGGCGACCCTGGTGCTGCGCACGGCCGGCGATCCGGTGCAGCTCGGGGGCGCGTTGCGCAACGTGGTCTCCTCCTACGACCACGACCTGCCGGTCTCCGACGTGCAGACCCTGCAGACGATCGTCGACCAGGCGCTCTCGCCGGCCCGCTTCGGCATGATCCTCATCGCCCTTTTCGCCGGCCTCGCCCTGGTGCTCGCCTCGGTGGGCGTCTATGGCGTCATCTCCTATTCGGTCGCCCAGCGGACGCACGAGATCGGCATCCGCATGGCGATCGGGGCGGACCGCGGCGACGTGCTGCGCATGGTCCTGTGGCAGAGCCTGGCGCTCGCCCTCGTCGGCGTGGGCGTGGGTCTCGCCTGCGCCGCCGGTCTGACTCCCTTCCTGGCGAGCCAGCTCTTCGGCGTCAGCGCGACCGATCCGGCGATCTTCGCGGCCGTGGCCGGCCTCCTGACGCTGGTCGCCCTGGTGGCGAGCTGGGTGCCCGCCCGGCGCGCCACGGGCGTCGATCCGCTGACGACGATGCGGTAATTCTCCCCTTCGAGGGGAAGAATGTCCCGTTCGAGCCCCTTCCCCGCACTACGTGACCGATACGGACTCCGTTCCGTCCCGATTCAGCTCCGGCCGCGCGACCCTCCCAGGGGGAGAGGGCAGACGCCGGCCGGTCTCTGATCCGTTTCATGGAGGGACCTTTCATGGACCACGGCGTTGAGCCTCGGGCTGTCGACTTCGAGTACCTCATCCTGGGTGGCGGCCCTGCCGGACTGCAGCTCGGCCATCACCTCGGAACCGCCGGCAGGAGCTATCTGATCCTCGAAGGCGGGGAGGGACCCGGACACTTCTTCCGCAAGTTCCCGCGCCACCGCACGCTGATCTCCTCCAACAAGGTCTACACCGGATACGACGACCCGGAGGTGAACCTCCGCTGGGACTGGAACTCGCTGCTCGCCGACGACGGCCGGCTCGCCTTCGGCGACTACACCCGCAAGTACTTCCCGCCCGCGGACAAGCTCGTCCAATACCTGACCGATTACGCGAGCTGCTACAACCTGAACATCCGGTGCAACACCCGGATCGTCCGGGTGGAGCGCCTCGGCGACGGCGCCGAGGGCTTCCTGGTCACCGACGGCCAGGCGGGCGCGCTGACCTGCCGCCGGTTGATCGTGGCCACCGGCGTCGCCCGCCCCTACGTGCCGGAGATCCCGGGCGCCGAGCTGGCCGAGCAGTACGTGGACGTCTCGGTGGACCCCGAGGACTTCATCAATCAGCGCGTGCTGATCGTCGGCAAGGGGAGCTCCGCGTTCGAGACCGCGGACAACCTGATCGAAACGACAGCGCTGGTCCACGTGTGCAGCCCGAGCCCGCTCAAGCCGGCCCGGGGCACCCATTTCGTCGGCCACGCCATCCTCGACGCCACGATTGAAAAGATCGAGCGCCATGAGGAGGGCAAGGAAGGCAAGCTGGTGGTCTCCCTGCGCTCTACCCACGCCTGCGGCGAGGCCGAGCAGATCGCCTATGACCGGGTGATCTTCTGCGCCGGATTCCGCTTCGACGCCTCCATCTTCGCCGACGAGTGCCGTCCGGAGCTGGCGATCAACGACCGCTTCCCGGCCCAGACCTGCGAGTGGGAATCGACCAACGTGCCCGGCATGTATTTCGCCGGCACGCTGACCCAGATGCGGGACTTCAAGAAGACGACGTCGGGCTTCATCCACGGCTTCCGCTACAACACCCGCGCTCTCTTCCGGATGCTGGAGACGAAGCACCACGGCCAGGCTCTGCCGAGCCGCCAGGTGGAAGCCACGGCCGCGGGCCTGACGCTCGCCGCCATGGAGCGGATCAACCGCAGCTCGGCCCTGTGGCAGCAGCACGGCTTCCTGCACGACGTGATCGTGGTGCCCTCGGACGGCGGCAGCGCCCGCTACTACGAGGAGCTGCCGCTCGCCTACGTGCACGAGACCATGCTCTCCGCGAGCGATCACTACTACACGCTCGCCCTCGAATTCGGCCACGTCCAGGGCGATCCGTTCGCCATCGAGCGCAAGCCCGTGGTGGACGCCGCGGACGAGAGCGTCTTCCTGCATCCGGTCATCCGGCGCTGGAACGGTCCGCTCCTGGTGGCCGAGTACCACCTGCTCGAGAACCTTTTCGGCGAATGGAAGGACCAGGAGCTCCACATCGCCCCGCTGCGCGAGCTCTTCGCTAAGAATCTCAAGGAGCGGGTGAGGGTGCGGAAGTAGAGGGACGCACGTCGACCACCAATCCCGCCTGCAAACGTGCCATCACCTGGGGGGAGGGGTCCAGCCGGATCTCCACGAACACCATCTGCGAGGCGGTGTCCACCGCGGGAGCGATGCGCTCCACGCGGCCGGGGACGTCGAGCCCCACGTCGCGCACCCGGGCGATGACCGGCGTACCGGGGGAGAGCTTGCGCGCGTCGTCGGGGGGAACCGCGGCCCGCACCCGCAGGTCGCCGCCGCTCATCAGCCGGACCACCGGCGTCCCCGGTCCCACCTGGGCGCCCGGATCGGCGAAGCGCTCGGCGACGCGGCCGTCGAACGGCGCGCGGATCTCGGTCTGCCCGACGGACGTTTCGAGCTGGCGGACCCGCGCGCGCTGCTCCTGGACGCGGGCCTGCGCCACCTCCACGGACGACCGCGCCGTCGTCACCCGGAGCTCGGACTCGGACAGATCCTCTTTCGAGAAGATCTCCGGGTTCTTCCGCCGCCGGTCCCACCGCGCCTGCGCCTCGGACAGCTCGGCCGAAACTCGTCCCGCATCGGCCTCGGACGCCCGCAGGGCCGACCGCGCCATCTCCAGGTCCTGTGCCACGATCCGCGGATCGAGCGAGGCCAGGCGGTCCCCCTTGCGCACGGTATCGCCGATCTGGGCGTAGACCGCCGAGAGCCGCCCCTGGGAATCCGCGGTCACGTCCACCGACTCGCTGGCGAGGACGACCCCCAGCCAGGGCTTCTCGGGTGCGGTGGAGGACGGAGGAGCAGGCGGCGGGGGAGCGGCCGGCGCGGCGGCCGCCGTCTCCTCCGGGGCTTCAGGGTCGCCGCAGCCGGACAGGACGGGCGCCAGGAGGAGGACGAGGAGGAGCAGGACGCGCGGTGCCATGCGGCCCATCTTAGCAAGGGGCGCTTTTTGCGCTCTAATCCGGCGGATGAAGCCATTCGCGTCCGCTCTCGCCGGTCTCCTCCTCGCCGTCTCTCTCGCCTGCGCTCCTGCCACGCCGCCGCCGACGGATGTGCCTCCCGCGGCGGATCTCGCCGCCCGCGCCCAGGCGGCCCTGGCGCAGACCTCCGGCACCTTGCGGCTCCCGGGGCTGCGGAAGCCGGTCACCGTGCTGCGCGACCCGTGGGGCGTTCCCCACATCTACGCGGAGACCCAGGAGGACCTGTTTTTCGCCCAGGGCTTCGTCGCGGCCCAGGACCGGCTCTTCCAGATGGAGCTCTGGCGGCGCTCGGGCGAGGGGCGGCTCGCGGAGGTGCTCGGACCCAAGGCCGTGGCGCGCGACCGCTTCGCCCGGCTGCTGCGCTACCGCGGTGACATGGAGGCCGAATGGTCGAGCTATGCGCCGGACGCCAAGGCGATCGTCACGTCGTTCGTGCGCGGCGTGAACGCCTTCATCGAGCAGACTCGCGACCGCCTGCCACTGGAGTTCCAGCTCGCCGGCTTCGCCCCCGAGCCGTGGACCCCCGAGGTCTGCCTGCTGCGCCATGCCTCCTGGGCCGTGACCCTGAACGCCGGCTCCGAGGTCGACCGCGCCCAGCTCGTCCGCGAGGCGGGCGCGGATCTCGTCACCGATCTCCTGCCGACCGATCCGCCGAAGAAGATCGAGATCCCGGAGGGGCTCGACCTCGCGGGCATCGGCCCGGAGATCCTCGCCGGGGCCTCCGCGATGAGCGGGCCGGTCTCCTTCCGGGAAGGCAGCAACAACTGGGTGGTGGCCGGCGGCCTGTCCGCCACCGGCAAGCCGCTCCTGGCCAACGACCCGCACCGGAGCATCCAGCTCCCGAGCCTGCGCTGGCTGGTCCACCTCGTCGGACCGGGCTGGAACGTCATCGGCGCCGGCGAGCCGGCCCTCCCGGGCGTGGCCGCCGGCCACAACGACCGCGTGGGCTTCGGCTTCACCATCGTCGGCATCGACCAGCAGGACGTCT
This sequence comes from Thermoanaerobaculia bacterium, assembly GCA_035264905.1. GTDB lineage: Bacteria > Acidobacteriota > Thermoanaerobaculia > Multivoradales > UBA5704 > UBA5704. The sequence continues at coordinate 15,722 of DATFPH010000462.1, read as the reverse complement.
ACGTCGAAGAGACGAATCCCGCGGACCCGAACCAGGCCCGGTTCGACGGCCGCTGGGAGGCGATGCGCGTCGAGCGCGAGATGATCCGAGTGAAAGGGGGGGAGCCGGTCGAGATCGATCTCAGTTTCACCCGCCATGGCCCGGTCATCCACGAAGACCGCGCGCGCCACCGGGCCTATACGCTGCGCTGGGTCGGCAACGAGCCGGGCACCGCCGGCTATCTCGGCTCTCTCTCACTCAATCGGGCGCGGACCTGGGAGGAGTTCCGCCAGGCTTTGGAGCGCTGGAAGGTCCCTTCCGAAAACCTGTTGTATGCGGACGTCGACGGCAACATCGGCTGGCAGGTGGCGGGCCTCGCGCCGATCCGCAAAGGGTGGGACGGCCTCCTGCCGGCCCCGGGCGACGGCCGCTTCGAATGGCAGGGCTTCCTGCCCGCCTCCGAGCTGCCGAGCTCGTTCAATCCGCCGGCCGGCTTCGTGGCCACGGCGAATCACAACATCCTGCCGCCGGGCTATCCGCACACGCTGGGCTACGAGTGGGCGCCGCCGGACCGCTTCCAGCGCATCCTCCAGGTCCTCGGCGCTCCGGGCGCGAAGAAATTCACCGTGGAGGATTTCGAACGCCTGCAGCACGACGCTCTCTCAGTGCCGGCGCAGCGGCTGCTCGCCCTGCTTCGCCAGCTCCCGGCCAACGCGCGCACGGAGGAGACAGGCCCCTGGATCGACCGGCTCGGCCGCTGGGACGGCGTCCTCGACAAAGAGTCCGCCGAAGCGGCGGTCTACGAGCTCTGGCGTGCCGAGCTGCCGGCCGCGGTCTTCCAGCCGAAGCTCTCCGCGCCGGTCTGGAAGCTGCTGGGACCGTTCCTCGATCCGGAGCGCGCCGTGGACGAGCTCGAGAAACCGGGCCCGACCCGTGACGCGATCCTCGTCCGGGCTCTCGGCGCGGCCCTCAAAAAGGCCGAGGAGCGGCTCGGGAAGGACCCTTCCAAATGGCGCTGGGGGACCTTGCACCAGACCCCGTTCCGCCACGCGCTCTCCACCGGCGACGCCCGCCGGGCGCTTTTCGATCTGCCGCCGGTCGAACGGAGTGGCGACGGCACCACGGTCAACGCGGGAGCCGGCCCTGATTTCAGGGCTGTCCACGGCGCCTCGTTCCGGGAGATTCTGGACGTGGCGGATTGGGACCGCTCCGTGGCCACGAGCGTGCCAGGCCAGTCCGGCCAGCCGGGCAGCCCCCACTATGGAGACCTGCTGCCGTTGTGGGCCGGCGGTCGATACTTTCCGCTTTTGTTCAGCCGGAAGCAGGTGGAGGAGCAGGCGAAGGAGCGGTTGGTGCTGGAGCCCGCCGCACGCGCTGCAGCTCGCTCCGCTGACTCTCCCGCTCCAAGGGAGACCTCTCTCGTTCAACGGGAGCCCCGCCCCGCTCAACAGGAAGGCGTTCCGGTTCAACGAGAAGCCTCTCCTGCTCAGCAGGAAGCCGCTCCCGGCTGGTAGAAAGCCGGTCCCGTTCAACGAGAAGTCTTTCCCGCCCGCCAGGAAGCCCTTCCCGCTGACCAGGAAGCCTGGCCCGCCGACCAGGACGCCTTTCCCGTTCAACGGGAAACCTCTCCCGCGCAACGGGCCGCCTTTCCCGATCAACAGGAAGCCTCTCCTGCTCAGCGGGAAGCGTTTCCCGTTCAGCAGGAAGCCTCTCCCTGGCAACGAGAGGCCTTCTCCGTTCAACGGGAAGCCTCTCTCGCGCAGCGGGAAGCCTCTCCGGCTCAACGGGAAGCCTCTCTCCTTCTCCACGGTCATCGTCTGCGCCCACTTCCACAGGCCCGCCACCTGCCGGAAGGTACTGATTCGCTCTCCGTCTCCTGACCAGGGCGAAGCCCCCCGGCGGGCTTGAAGCGGGTCGCGCCGGGGGGCTTGGCGCTCACGCGGAAGCTGCGGCGGCCAGCGGCCGGTCGGGGCCGGGTTTCGTGAGCCGGGCGGCGAGAATCACCCCGGCCCGTTCCAGGGCCAGCCCGCCCGCGAAATACCAGCCTGCCTTGGCATTTCAAGACAAGGACACGGCCGAATCTATTCTCAGCCATTCCGAGCCTCTCTACTCTCGCTCTCCATGAGCGCGAACCCAATCGAGAGGCAGCCGTGACCCTGACCGCGTACGTGGCCTTCTATGGCTTTTTCGTCCTGGAAACGGTGGACGGCGCCGGCGCCCTTCGCTGTTTGTACAAAGCGCCCAACGCGCTCTCGTACGTGGAGCTGACCGAGATGATGCTGGCCGAGGCGGCCCGGCATGGCGTCGTCATTCGAAATTACGATCCGGAACGCCATTACTTTCTCTTCGACGAGCTCTGGGAGCCCGTCTTCCTCGAAGGCGAAGCCCCCCGGCGGGCCTGAAGCGGCGGCGGCCGGCGGCTTCACGAAGCCGATCTGGAGCACCATCCCCTATGGAGCCACCGCCTCTTCTCAACCAGAAAGGAAACCCTCATGCCCACCACCCCGCGTGTCCGCCCGCTGTTCGCCGTCCTGGCCCTCGCCGCTCTCCTCCTCGCGCCCTGGCCGGCCGAAGCCGGCTGGCTGGTCGATCTCTGGGCCAACGTCGGCTGCATTTGGGATCCGAACGGTGGAGCCTGTGGCGAGCTGGTGAGCACCCCCACGGAAGGCTGCATCTGGGACCCGGACGGCGGAGCTTCCATGGAGGGGAAGGAAAGCATCGACGAGGGCTGCATCTGGGACCCGAACGGCGGCCCCTGCCGCGGGGATCGATAGACTGCCGAGCCGTCTGCGGCGAGCTTGGCCATGGGTCCGTTTCAACCAAAGGCTCAGGGAAGAGGCCCCGGAGGGGCCAGAGCCTGTAGCCCGGGGGCAAAGCGCCAGAGGCGCGGCGACCCCGGGTCAGGCCAAACGTTTTTCCCCGCCCCAGAGGGGCGGCAGCAGGCCTTGCGAGCACGGGATGCTTCCGCCCCGCTGGGGCGGAGGAGAATTGGGGGCCTTCTACCCGGGGTCGCCGCGCCTCCGGCGCTCTGCCCCCGGGCTACATTCTTGAGCCTCTTCGAGGCTCCTCGTGCAACAACCGGTTCTGGCGGCTTCGTGAAACGGAACCGGAGCACCATCCCTTGAAGAGCCACCGCCTTTTCTCAATCAGAAAGGAAACCCGCATGCCCACCACCCCGCGCATCCGCCCGCTGTTCGCCGTCCTGGCCCTCGCCGCTCTCTTCCTCGCGCCCTGGCCGGCCGAAGCCGGCTGGCTGGCCGACCTCTGGGCCAACGTCGGCTTCATCCTGGACCCGAACGGCGTGAACGGTAGTGAGCTGGTGAGCACCCCCACGGAAGGCCTCAGCTGGGACCCGAACGGCGGGGCTTCCATGGATGGGGAGGCCAGCATCGACGAAGGCTGCATCTGGGACCCGAACGGCGGCGCCTGCCGCGGGGATCGATAGTCCGCTCACGCGGCGAACCGCAGCTCTGGGTTGTGCTGCGTTTTGTACAAATCGCACCACCTTTCCCGACAGCTCGGCCGTCACCTGCCCACCCTTCCGCCCGCCACCTGCCGGAAGGTGCTGGTTGGCTTTTTGTCTCCTGTGTTCACCCTCTCTTCCGCAGTCTGGTTCTTCCCCCTAACCTTCCTGCCCATGAACGGGCGTCTTCCACCTACTGCCCATCTCGACCCAGTCCTGATCGACCGGTTTGCGACACTCGCGGCATCGAGCCAGGAAAACCGAACCGTCGTGGCCCATCTGTTGAAGGGCTGCCCCGAATGTGCACGGGCGGTCAGGTCTGCGCTCTACCCTCGATCCCGGAAGATGCATACGAGGCGGCACTATCCAACTTTTCCATCGGGAAAACCTGTGTGCCTGCAGGCAGGGCGAAGATCCTTGCCTTCGTACGGGAACGGCCTGAAGCAACCCTTGGTGATGTCTGAGGTGGCTTACGTCGCCTTCTATGGCTTTTTCGTCTTGGAAGCGGTGGACGGCGCCGGAGCTGTTCACTGGTTGTACAAGGCACCCTATTGGCTCTCGTACCAAGAGCTGACCGAGGCGATGCTGGCTGAGGCAGGCAGGTACGGCCTTTCCATACGAAACCATGATCCAGCCCGTCGTTACTTCCTCTTCGACGCAGCAGGTGATCCTGTCTTCTTCGAGGGCGAAGCCCCCCGGCGGGCCTGAAGCGGCTGGCGCTGGGGGGCGCGGGACTCACGCGGAAGCTGCGGCGGCCGGCGGTTGGCCGGGGCTGGGTTTCGAGACGAGAAACACCCAGGGCCGTTCCAGGGCCAGGCCGCCCGGCGAGGGGCAGGCACGGCAGCTACCGCCTTTTGGAGTCTCTCGCGACCGCGCCGTGGCGCTGTTATTCGCGGCTGTGCTACCCAGCACGGACCGGGACCAGGCGTTCCGCCTGCGCAAGGTGGCAACGGCCGAGGGCTCCAAGGATCCGACCCAGGGCACCAGTATCTGTTAGCGGCCCCTGGATGGCGGCCGGCGCAGGCGTTCTCCAGAAAGGAGCCTTTTATGCGTTGCTCGAGGATCGTCTCTGTTCTTCTCTGCCTGGCCCTGGGAGCCTCGGGAGCCTGGGCAGCCGGTGCGGGCGTACCGGCGCCGGGCGCCAGGCCGGCCGGGTTGGTCGACCAGATCGAGATTCTTCTTAACGCCGCGTGGCAAAGGCTGGGCTGTCAGATCGATCCCTGGGGCCGGTGTGGTCCAGGTCAAGCGGACACGGATGGGAGCGACCTCGGTATGGAAATTGACCCCTGGGGAGACGAGGAAGGCACCAACGAAAGGCCGGGTGGTGAGCTCGGCATGATCATCGATCCTTGGGGCTGACGACCCTTGAAGAACGGGCCGGGGGGCGATCAACGTTGTCCCTCGGTTCCCGGCTCATTTCCATTAAAGGTCAGCTCGGGGTCGTGCTGTGAGCGGTGAAGGAACCGGATAACCTGCCTGGTGAGCTCGACCGTTGCGTCTTCGCGCTTGGCGGCCTCGCAGTAGATCTGGAGAGCCGCGAGGGCTTCCCGCTGAATCCCGTAGCGTCTGAAGAGGTTCACTGTCTGCTCTGCCAAGGGCCGCACCTCGGAGGTGCGGTTTTGCTCCAGCAGCAGGAGGGCCAAATCCAGGCTGACCAGTGCGTAATCGAAAGCAAGTGGAGGGTCAGAGGAAGCGAACTCTTTGCGGGCTTGCTCGAAGGCTGTCTCAGCCTCTTTAGCTTGGCTACAACCAGCAGCGATTTTGCCAGTTAACCATTCCACGCGGGAAACATCAAGACCTTGGCCAACCTTCTCTGCTAGAGCCCGGACAACCCGAAGGCCTGGAGCCGCCTCGCGCGCACGGCCTGCCAAGCAAAGATTCAGGAGGAACTGGAAGCGCACGCCCAGAGCCGCCCGAGGATCCTGCTGTTCGTCGATGTAGGAAACCGCCTCGCGTAGTACCGCGCTCGCTGTTTCAGTGTTTCCTAGTGCGTCAAGGATCTGTGCCTTATTGAGAAGGAGCCTTGCTTTGAGTTCGCCAGTATCGGCAGCGAGGGCTTCGTCGATGCGCTGTAGTCCGAGATGGAAACGGCGCCGTGATTGGTGCAGCTTCGCTTCCAGGGCCAATGCGATTGCCTCGGAAAGGAACCCTGGTTTCCCTGGCGCACCCGCAGCCCAAAGAGTTCTGGCTTTTACAAGCGCGGCATCCGCATCTCCGAAGTCGCCGGATGCTTTGTGTGCATTACTCACGTGGAACCACGCATAGCCTTGGGTTCGGCAGCGGAGCCAATCTTCACCTGGAAGGAGTTCAGCGATTTGAACTGCTAGCTGCGCAAGTTCTAACGCTTTGGGAGGGCTGCTTGGCGCGGTGGCAACGCTCTCTTCCGCGACCCGCTCACTCAAGGCCCAATTCCGAAACTCCTCGACCTCCTCTACCAAGGCCCGCCTCTGTCCGGGTGTGCGCTGCTTCATTCGAAGCCACAGTTCCTGAGCCACATCGCGGTCGGAAACGCTGGGGCCGACTACTGGCTGGGGCACGGCTATCGGTGTGCCAACCAAGTTGAGCACCTCACCGGAAATTTCAATCAGACCTGAAACTAGAGTTTCCAGCAGTAAACCTCGTATGCGAGACCAGCCTTTGCACGCTAGCCGGAAGGACTGGATAGCTCGCACTAGAGGTCTAAGGAGTGGTCGTGGGAAGCCGGCCGCGTCAGCCGCTTTCTCGAGAACCTTCCACGGTACGGAGCCCTCGCCTCGTTCATAGAGTGAAACCTGGCTGGGCGAGATTCGTGCCGTTCTGGCGAAACCTGCTTGGTCCAAGAAGGTGGAGTACCGGAGCAGAACCAAAGCGAGTCTAGCGTCTGGATCGATCCTGGTCTTTTCGTTCACCCTGCGCTACCTCCCCAGCAAAGCCACAGCGCTCGCGGCGGCCTTTGTTCACCTGAACTGGCGCACCATTACCTGGTGAACGCTCGCGTCGCCAATGGCGGCAGGCGCAGGGCGTTTACCAGAAAGGGGTGTTTTATGCGTTGCTCCAGAATCACTTCCTTCATCTTCTTGCTGGCACTTGTAACTTCACGCGCATGGGCTGGTGGCACTTCCCTGCCGCCCGAGCAGGAGCCGGAGACCAGATCAGCCGGACTGGTCAGCCAAGTCAAGAACCTTCTAAACACTGTCTGGGAAAAGGTGGGCTGTGAGATCGACCCCTGGGGCCGGTGTGGCGCAGGTGAAAGGGGAACTGCCTCTCCCTCTGACCTGGGCGAGAGTGGCATAGGAATGCAAATCGATCCGTGGGGCTGACCGACCACTTGGTGCGCATTCGGATGACCCGAGTCGATCAAAGTGGTTACTCATTCCTCTGCGCTTCCGCGAACGTGAAATCAGGGTCGTGTTGTACCCGGTGGATGAAACGTATGACACGCTTGGTTAGCTCTAGTGTGACGGCTTCTCGTTTGGCGGTTTCGTAGTAAAGTCGAAGGGCGGCTAGGACTTCCTCCTGGCCGCCTTGCCTACTGAAGAGCATCACCAATTCCTGGGCCAAAGCCCGCAACTCGGACGAACGTTTCTCCCTGAGTAGCAGGAGAGCTAGGTCTAAACTGACTAGCGCAAAGTCGCAAATGATGGGAGGTTCAAACGATGCAAACTGTCGGCGGGCCTGCTCGAAGGCAGCCTCAGCCTCCTTAGTTGCATTACGGCCTGCAGCGATTTTGCCTTCCAGCCAAACTACACGGGCGAGATCTAATTGTTGACCAAGCCTTTCGGCGAGCGTACGCACAATGGGAAGACCGGTTGCTGCTTCATGAGGGCGATCCTCTAGGCAAAGATTGAGCAGGAGTTGAAAGCGAACACCAAGCGCTGTCCGGGGATCCCGTTGCTCGTTGATATAGGAAACGGCTAGGCTTAGGACCTCGCTGGCAGAACTAGTATCTCCTAAAGCGTCAAGAATCTGAGCCTTATTGAGGAGCAGCCTCCCTCGGAGGTTTTCTGTATCAACTGAAAGGGCCTCATCGATGCGCCGCAACGCAAGCGCAAAATGGCGAAGGGCTTGGTGCACCTTAGCTTCTAGTGCCAGTGCAATGGCCTCGTTGAAGAGCCCGGGGTCGTTTTGTGCTCCCGCTTCCCAAAGTCTCCTGGCTAGGCTCATGGCGGCTTCGGCATCCTCAAAATTGCTTGATGCCTTCTGAGCATTGCTCACATGGAACCACGCATAGCCCTGGGCTCGGGAGCGCAGCCAGTCCTCGCCTGGGCAAAGCTCTGCGATGCGAACCGCCAACTGAGCGAGCTTCAGGGCATCGGCAGGGCTTTTTGGCGCCACCGCGATGCTCTCGGCCGCCACCCGCTCCACCAAGGCCCAGCTTCTGAATTTTTGGGAGTCCTCGACCAGCGCGATCCTTTCGTCCACTTTTCTCCGGCTAAGGCGGCTCCAAAGCATCTCCGCCTGCTGGCGCGCTTGGAGACGATCCCCTTCGAACGTCATCAGAGAGATGGTCTGCCGCGCGAAGTCCTCCATCAGGCGCCCCGCCTTGACAGCGACCGCGTCGATTGAGCGTTGGGTCGGGGAGAGCTGGCCCGCAGCATCTCGCAGCCCTCGGCTGGCGGAGCGATTCGCTTCCAGGCAAGTCAGGGTCCGGTCGATCGCCTCCGCCGTGAGGCCCATGAAGGAGAGGAGGTATTCCAGGCGCGGTCGATGGAGAGTCTTCTTGCCGGACTCATAGCCATTGAGCAGGCTGCGCTGAATCCCGGCGGCTTCGGCGAGCTCGGTCTGGCTCCACCCCAAGCCGGATCGGATGAACATCAGCACTACGCTCAGATCTGGAAGCGACGTTCTCGACATTCCTTGACCCCCCCGATAGTTTACTTCTATCCAACACAAGTGCGGCTCGCCGTCGTTTCGTGACACCGAGTTTTGCCTTGCGTCGGCCTTTCGCCCTGCCTGTCACCTCCGGAAAGCTACGGCTTCGTTCCCGGGCTCCTGTCGTTCACCCGGGGTTCGGAAACGGCCGCTTCCGCCCTACCGTTGCGGCACATGACGACCGGCGCTCCGCCTCCTCTCAGCGACGATGGCCAGGTCCGGGGCGAGCTCCACGAGATCGTTCGGGAGGTGGAGAGTCTGGCCGGCCGTGTGCGGGCGCTTCACGGGCGGCTGGCCATCCCTCCCGGCGACGACCTGATGCTGGTCGGCGAGGCGGAGCCGGTGTTCCTGCACGTGGCGCGCGTCGTCCTTGAATGTGTGTCGGGAGACTACCTGGAGCCGCTCCTCCGGGATCTCAGGAGGGTGTTGGAGGATGGGCACTGATCGCAAGGTCGAGGAGGTGGAAGACCTGCGGGACGAGCTGCTCAGCCTCGCGCCGGGCGAGCCGCTGCACCCGCGGTTTCACTCTGAAGCATTGATCGATCTCCTCCTGCAGGACAGCGAAGCCCTTCAGGACGAGGCTCCGGAGAGCGCCGTCTTCTGGGCGGAGCTCGCCTCGGAGCTGGCAGAGGTTCTGCGCGACAAGAGGTTTTTGCGCAGCGACGCGAAGGCCCGTGCGGCCCGCCTCAAGGGGAACGTGCTGCGGCTGGAAGGCGACCTCGAAGCTGCGGAGCGGGCATTCGCCGGGGGGCTGATCCACCTCGCCGACGACTCACCGGAACAGCCCTTCTTCTGCCGCGCTCTCGGGCTCCTGCGCTGGGCCCAAGACCGGCTCGCGGAGGGGATCAGTTTGTTGCAGCATGCGGCCTGGCTCTTCGACGAGCACGGCCTCATCGGCGAAGACGCCGTCTCTGTTTCTCTCCTCGGTCTGCTCTGGTCGGAGACCTCGAAGCCGGTGCGGGGTCTGGGTGCCTTGCACCACGCCGCATTGGTGGGAGGAACCCCAGACCATCCCTGGCTGGCTCTTCATAGCGGATTCCTGCGCGCCACGTACCTGGCCGAGCTCGGGGCGTGCTCGGAAGGCCGGGCTGTGCTCGAAAGGACCATGGACTTTTACAGCCGCACGCGCGACGAGGCGGAGATCCTTCGGGCCTACCGGTTGGAAGGCGCGGCCCGGGCTCGCCTTGGTGAGCTGGGGCACGGCGAGTCTCTGCTCGAAGGGCTTCGCCGCAAGCAGCTCCAGCGGCGGGATCTGCCCGAGGTGGCCCTGACCTCCCTGACCCAGGGAGCGGTGCTCGCGAGCCTTGGCCGTGCGGAGGAGATCGAGCGGCTGGCCGCGGAAATCCGGGACGCCGCTTTCGAGCCCGAAGAGGGGGTCGTCTTCGCGGTGGAAGCGCTCGAGCTCTATCGGGCGACGCTCGAGCAGGGCGCACACCCATGGGGCGGTGCGGCGCGGGCCGGCGCGGAATTCCTCCGTCTTTGCCGCCGGTTCGACGTTCGCCTGGCGCCGGTTCCGTTCTCCTCCTAGAAGCACGGGGTTGACCCGAGGCCCATAGCGCAGCGTATAATTTCCTGGAGAACGCAACTGTATCGCCGCGCCGCCATGACAGCGGATGCGGTCAAACGCTGGGAGGAGGATTGAATGTCTCGTAAGGTGTTATCGGGAGTGGTCGCAGTCTTGCTGCTGTGCGCGCCCATGGGGCTGGCCGCCCAGGAAAGAGAGGGGCGTGCCCCTGCACAGGCATCGGTGCTCGAAAACCTCTGGAGCGGCCTAGCCACGTGGTTCGGCATTCAGCTCAACTCGAACGTTGACGGTCGATGCGCAGTCGACCCCGACGGGTGCCCGAGCGGGGCGGTGGCACCGCCTGAGCCGCCGCCCGCGTCGTGGGTTGAGGGGAGCTGCGCCATCGACCCTGATGGATGCCCGGGAAGTTAGAAAGGCGAAGCTTCCCCTTTCCGCTCCGGCTCGGTATCATCCCCCTCGACGCTTTCCCGAAGTTAAGAGGGGGATGAAATTTGCGCTTCCGCGAGCCTGAAGCTGCAGCTCTCTACTTCCGCAATCAGCCGGGGACGGCGCGTGAGCGCCTGTCTCTCGCTGAGCACGGCTTTTCCTTGCGGTACATCGATCCCAAAGCCATGCGGGCCTGGTGCGATGCCGCCCTGATCGGGCTGCCACCGGGGACCGACGCGCCCACGGCGGCGCTCCTCTATGGCTACGCGGGCAACGCCCACAGGGTCGTGGGGGAGTTCACGAGCGCCGAGGAGCAGCTGACCAAGGCACTGAGTCTGGCTCCGGGCGAGCCCCGCCTTCTCGATTTCAAAGCCTCACTCCTTTTCGATCTGCGGAGGCTGGACGAAGCGGCCGAAGCCCTTTCTCGAGCGGCGGCGCTTCGCACCAATCTGGTCGATCCGTTCGCGCAGTCGGCGACCTTGCTGAAGACCGCGATGGTCCTCGATCAATCCAGGAAGCCGGATGCCGCCGCAGCGGTTGCGCTGAGCGCCTTGAAGACGCTCGCTGAGCAACCTGTCTCTAGAGCGGGAGAGGAACTGGAACGGACCGCAATCCAGAATCTGGCGCTCTACTTGACCAACGCGGGCCGCCCGGACGCGGCCCTTCGGGTGGTGCGGCATTCACGCCCTTTCGTGGCTCTCGGCGGAGCGCGTTGTGAGCTCAGGATGGATTGGGTCCTGGCGCGGATTGCCGGCGCGCTCGGGGAGGCGTCGGCGCGCGAGGTTTTCGTCGAGGTGAGAAAACGCTGCGCCAGGGAGCAGATGCTGCAGGAAGTCGCGTTGATCTCCCTCGACCTGGCGCTTCACCTCTTGAGCGCGAGCCCGCTGGAGGCGCGGGCGGAGGTCGCGCTGGTGGGCCCGATCCTGAACCGGCTCGGCATTCCCGAAGACTCGCAGGAGGTTCAGCTCCTCTACAGGATCCTGGAGTCTTCGCAGCCTGACGTCGACCTGGTGTGCGAGCTGAGCCGGCTCCTGTACGCGCAGCGGAAATTCTGGGCGGTCTAGGACCGCCCGGTCCCTTCCTTTTCGGCCGCTTCTCCCCCCGGCGCGTAGCCGTACCGTTTCAAAGCCCGAAGCACAGTCGCCTCGATGTCCTCGGAGCTCGGGCCGGCTGTCCGTTTCTCGGCCGTACCGAAAGCGCTGGCGAAAAACTCCGCCGGATCGGTGCCGATCGCCAGCAGGACCTCCAGGACGCCCTCCATCGTGAGGGCCAGCCGCCCCGCGAACAGGTGGGAGAAATAGCCGTGACTCCTCCCCAGCGCCTGCTCCAGGTCGAGTTGGCGGAAGTCTCGCCTCCGGGCCTCGGCCTTCAAGGCGCTGCGGACCCGCTCTGAAAGCTCCCGGGCTTCGTTTTCGAGCTTCTCTCTCTTGAGTTCCATGGCGCCTAGTCTACCCCGACTGGGAGAAAGGCGAACGACTATCAAGAAAGGTGTTGACATGCTCACTATAATTGTCCTATCGTTCGCCTACGGTCGCCAAGCACAGAGCTTGGGACCTTGCCCGAAAGGAGAGCCCGGCATGAAACGAATCCATCCTCCCCTCTTCGCTGCGTTGGTCGCTCTGGCCATCGGCCTCACCGGCTGCGGCACCCTCACCCGCCTTACCCGGCCCTTGGGTCAGGCCGGGGAGACACTGTTCACCTCCGCCACGTTGGCCGACTTGACGATGGTGGGCATCAAGACGGGTCCCGTGGTCCCGGTCCAGGCAGCTCCCTCGGATCACCTCACCGCGGAGATCGGTCAGGGTTTGGTCGGGGTCCTGCTCCCGATCACGAGAGTGGGCGAGACCGCCCCCTGGTGGATCTTCTGCCCAGCCGGTGAGCTCCAGGCCCGGTGCGAAGAAATCCCGCCCAACGCTCGCGTGAGCTTCGCCGGCCAGCCTTTGGGGCGCGGACCGGTGCTGCTCCCAACCCGCCTTTCGTGGAGCGCGCAGTAGAGCCTTTCAAATCCGGGCGTTCCCCCCAAGCGGGATCTGCCCAAATTCATGAGGGAGTGTGCAAATGCGAATCACCAGACTTACCGCCCTGCTCGCGATTCTCGCGATCTCCTCTCTCCTCGGGCAAGGCTGCGAATCCAGCCCCACCGAGCCGAAGGACGATGTGCAGCAGGTCGCGACGTGCGAAACGGGCCCCTATCTCATTCACCTGAGCGGCCAGTGCCGGGTCGCCGGCAGCCACCGCATCGTCTGTGAGGACGAGACGACCACCACGCCGCGGGAGAAGGTGCTCAACGTCGTCTTTCAGCTTCGCAACGCCACCACCGGCACACCGGTGGAGACCAAATCCATCAATCCGGGCTCGATTCCCCGCGAGGTTTCCTTTTCGGGCCTGACAGCCGGCAGCTACGAGATCCGGCACACCGTGCAGGCGCGCGATTGCAGCTCGACCTTCACCACCTACGCCGGGTTCGAAGTTTTCTAGCAGGTCCCTGCCGCCATAGAGGCGGCGGGTTTTTCCAAGAGGAGAAGTCCTATGAACAAGCAGAGCGCAGTCCAGGAGCTCAAGTCGGAGCGTGTGCAGGAGGAGTTGCTGATGCGGAAGAAGCGTCTGCCGCCGGACGATGAGATCGGTGCCGCGATGACCCTGACGGGGAGCCGGGCGGAGCAGCGGCTCAAGTCCGAGCGGGTGCAGTTGCGCCTGAAGCGGATGCCCCTCTGGCGATTGCAGAAGAGTGGGAAGGCGATCGATCGGATGCGGAAGTTCCCAGACCCGCTGGTGGCGGCGGCCTACCTGGCCTTTGCATCGCTCCTGGCCCGCCAGTCGGGTCAGCCCCTGCGCGCCTCGGTGGTCGGCAACACCATCTGTGTCGGCCTCACCGGCCGCTCCCAGGGCGCCGACACGGGGATCACGGAAGCGGTTCTGGACCTCGCGGAGCAGCTCGGCTAGGCCGGGCGGCTCGAACGATAACCCATAGAGGAGGAAAGCAAATGGCACGCCCGTATGCAGTGGCTCAGAAGAAGATGGAGTTGACCAACACAGCGCTGGCCGCGAATGCGGTGGAGCTTCCCCACCTGGAGCCGAAGCGGCTGCGGCTCAATGAGGTGCTGATCGAGGTGAGGAGCCTCACGGCAGAGCAGGCCAGCCTGGCCGCCAGGAAGCAGGAGGTCTCCAAACGTCTCGCGGAGCTCATGGAAGAGGGGAACAAGCTGGTCGCCTTCCTGGATGTAGGAGTGAAGCAGCACTACGGCACCCGGTCGGAGAAGCTGACGGAGTTCGGGCTGCAGCCGTTCCGCAGCCGGCCGCGGCTCGTCCTGGTCGGGCCCGACGGCAAGCCGCTGAAGCCGTCTCCGCCCGAAAGCGAGCCGCCGGCAGCCAGGCCGGCGACTCCATAACCTTTCAACTCGCCTGAAACCACCAGGGCGTGGCCCCGGCCACGCCCTCTTTTTGGATCGCCAAGCACCCTGCGGCGCAGGATTTCTCCCAACTCCCTCCGCCGCCTCGGCGCCGCGCCTACTCGTCGTCCTCGTCCTCCAAATCATCATCTTCGTCGTCGTCCAGGTCGTCGTCGTCCTCCCACTCCTCGTCTTCGTCATCATCGTCGTCGTCGGCGACCAGGGAGAGAGCGTCGGAGGAGCCGGCGACGAGGGCGAAGGGGTGGAGCTCGTCTGCGGTCTCGACTGGTGGAGTCATCACGGTGGGAACCCTCCCAGAGGAAGCGGAACCGCCCCGCGCGGTCCCGGGACAATCCTATCGAGGGGTGCCCGGTTGCACAATCTCTTGAGGGTTATCTGCCGCTCTTCGTGGTCTTCTTCGCCGCCTTGATCGCCGAGAAGATCTTCCCACGGAGCTCCTGCTCGATGCCGGGCCCCCAGCCTCGGGTCCTGTAGAGGATCTCGCCCTCGTGGCTCACCAGCACATACGTGGGGTAGCCCTCGACCTGGCACTTGCCGGCGAATTCGTGCTGCTTGTCCCAGACCTGCGGCCATTGCATCTTGTTCTTGTCGATGAACGCGCGCAGCACCGAGTCGTCGGGCTCCGTGCTGACGCTCAGCAGCACGAACGGGTCCTTGTCCATGCGGCGGCTCCAGTCGCGCATCGTGGGGACCGCCGCGACGCAGGGCGCGCACCAGGTGCCCCAGAAGTCGAGGAGGACGACCTTGCCGCGCAGCTCGTCCGACGTGATGAAGCTCCCGTCCAGGGTCACCAGCTCGAAATCGGGGACCAGGCGCTTCCGCGCCCGCAGCGGGGTCTTGATGAGGTCGCGGGCCTCCTCAGCGCGCTTGGCCTGCGGCTCCTGCTCCAGGTACTCCTTGAGGATCTTGACCCCCTCGTCGTCGCGCGACAACCGCAGCAGCGTATAGCCCAGGTTGAAGCGCGCGGCATTGGCGTTCCCGCCGGTCAGCTCCAGCACCTGGCGAAAGGCCTTCTCGGCCCCCGCGAGCTGCTTCACGTCGTCTCCCGCCAGCGCCACGAGCGCGAGCCCCTGCTCGTTGTAGACCTCCGAGAGCCGGGCCGGATCGCTGGTCAGCCGCAGGGCCGCCTCGGCCTGCTTCACCGCGTCCTTGTAGGCGCCCAGCTTGTTGAAGGCCTTCGCCAGGCCCAGGCTGCACTCCAGGCACTTGCCGTCCGCCAGCTTGTCGGCTTCCCGCAGCACCCGCACGGCCTCGTAGAATTTTCCTTCTTCGAGAAGGTCCTTCCCCTCCTCGAGCTTCTGGGCATAGGCCGGCGGAGCGGCTTCCTCCGGCGCGGCCGGAGCCTCGGCCGGGGCGAAGGAGAGGAGGAGCGCGGAGAGAGCGAGCACCTTCATATAGGGTCTCCTTGGTTGCAACGGTTGGAGAAATTCTAGATTCCCCGCACCGGCAAAGCCAAGCCCGCGCCGAGCTATACTCCTCCCCGGGGCCATGCCCGTGCACATTCGCCGTGACCACCGCGCTTCCGGAGGGAGGCCGTGAGCCGGGGGGCGGCGCCCCCGGGCCGTTGCATCGGCGGCGGGTGGCGCGCTGCCTTCGCCGGCGCTACGGCTCTGCTGGCTGTCCTTGTGCTCTGCCCGGCCACCGCGGCCGGTGCTCCCTCGGAAACTCCAGCCCACAAGGCGCTCTGGAAGACCCAGCGCGGCGACGACGTCCGCTGGGCGAGCCCGACGTTCGACGACTCGGCCTGGCCGTCGGTGCCTCTCCCGAGCACCTGGCGGGAGCTGGGCTCCCAGGGCTTCGACGGGAGGGTCTGGTTCCGGCGCTCCTTCGACATCGACCCGGAGACCCGGCTCGCCGCCCACCGCAATGAGCTCGCCATCCTCTTCGGCCCGTCCGGCTACGGCGGCTACCAGGTGTATGCCGGTGGGCGCCTCCTCGGGAGCTCCCGCGGGTGGTCGAAAGGCCTGACGTTCCCCTTTGCCGAAGTCTTCCCGGTCCCCCTGGAGACCATCGGGCCGGGCGGCCAGCTCCACGTGGCGATCCGGGTGCGGCGCGTGGGATGGATCGC
>DATFPH010000461.1:0-31125 GCA_035264905.1 Thermoanaerobaculia bacterium | reverse complement strand
GTGTTCGTGAACTGGGTACCCGTCATCTGCATGCCGTCGCCCGAGTCGCCGGCGAAGCGGATGACCACCTCGTCGAGCTTTTCGTGGGCGACGTCACGCGTCTCTTTTTCTGCGACCGTCGTGCTCATGATCCTCTCTTCCAGGGAAGGGGAAACGGTCCCCTTAGGGGGAAACAGGAAAAAACCGGCCCACATTGCCGGATTGCGGCGCGATCTTAGCAGACTGGACAGGAGGAGCCGTCGTGAGGAATGGCGGGGCCGGGGCGGAGGGAGCCGCCCCGGAGGGTTGGTGGGGAAATCTGGAGAGTTACGCTGTCGATTGGAGATACGCGAAAGCTCTCCCCCACCCGCCACTCTTTCCTGGTTTTTACGCCCGGCCGCGCGCCGCGGTCTCTTCGAGATCCTGGGCGCGCTTGGCAGCGGCCACGATGTCGAAGGCTTCGCGCCGCATCTTGGAACGCTTGGCGTCCTCCTCCGGGAACCGCGGGCGGTAGCCGAGCTGGCTCTCGTCGAAGGTGAAGGGCTTCATCAGGTCGTTCTTGCCGACGATCGACTGCTCGCGCGTGAAGTAGGCCATGTCGTAGTTGTTGCTCATGATGATGGCCTCTTCCGGGCAGGCGTCCACGCAGTAGCCGCAGAAGATGCAGCGCAGCATGTCGATCTCGTAGACGACCGGGTACTTCTCGATGTTGACGTCCGGATGCTCGCCGGCTTCGATGTGGATGCACTCGGCCGGGCAGTTCTGCGCGCACAGGTAGCAGGCGACGCAGCGCACCGAGCCGTCCGGCCGGGTGGTCAGGATGTGGTGCCCGCGGAACCGATGGCTGTAGTTGCGCCGCTCCTCGGGATACTCGATGGTGTACATCTTCCCGCGCCCCAGGAGGTTGCGCAGGAAGTGCCGGATGGTGACCATCATGCCGCCGAGAAGCGGCAGGTAGGTCTTCTCATAGAAGCTCTGCTTGTACGGCTGGGTCTCCGTCGGATGACTCATCGTTCCAGCTCTCCCGCGATGATGTTCAATCCTCCCAGGGACACGATGGAGTCGGAGAGCGAGCCACCGTTGATCAGCCGGGGGAACGTGGAAAAGATCGGGAAGCACGGGGGCCGGCAGTGCAGCCGGTACGGCTTCCCCGTGCCGTCGCTGATCGCGTAGAAGCCGAGCTCTCCGTTCGCCCCCTCGACCAGGTCGTAGGTTTCGCCCGCCGGCACCTGGATGCCGTCCATGATCAGCTTGAAGTGGTAGATCATGGCCTCCATCTCGTTGTAGCAGGCCTCCTTGGGCGGCAGCGCCACGTGCGGGTCGTCCACGATGTGCGGCCCGGCGGGCATGCCGCGGTCGAGGAGCTGGCGGATGATCTTGAGCGACTGGCGGATCTCCAGCATGCGGATGCGGTAGCGGTCGTAGACGTCGCCGCCAAAGAGCACCGGCACTTCCCACTCGACCGTGTCATAGAGGTCGTAGGGATAGGCCTTGCGGACGTCGTAGGCCACGCCGCTGGCGCGCAGGCAGGGGCCGGTCCAGCCCCAGTTGACCGCCTCCTCGCCCGAGATGGCCGCGATTCCCACGGAGCGGTCGAGCCAGATCCGGTTCTTGTCGACCAGCTTTTCGACGTCCTCGATGAACGGGGGGATCATCTCGAGGAGCGTCCGGCAGCGCGCCTCGAAGTCCGGCGGCAGGTCCTGGATCAGGCCGCCGATCCGGCAGGCGGAGACCGTCAGCCGGGCGCCGCAGACCGACTCCAGAAGACCGTAGATCTCCTCGCGGATCTGGAACATGTACCAGAAGTTGGTCAGCGCGCCGGCGTCCACCAGGGTGGTGCCGTTGCAGACGCAGTGGTCCATGATGCGCGAGAACTCGGAGAGGATCGTCCGCGCCCAGACCGCCTTCGGCGGCACCTCGACGCGCAGCATCTTCTCCACCGTCTTGCAGTAGCCGACGTTGTTGATGAACGCCGAGCAGTAGTTGAGCCGGTCCGTGTAGGGGATCACCTGCTGCCAGCTGTGGGTCTCCGACATCTTCTCGAAGCAGCGGTGCAGGTAGCCGATCTCCACGTCGGAGGCGATGATCGTCTCGCCGTCGAGCACGGCCATCAGGCGGAAGGTGCCGTGCATGGCCGGGTGGGACGGACCGATGTTGATCGTCATCCGCTCGAAGAGGTCGTCCTCCCGGTTGTCCTCATGGGGGGGGAGGTCGAAGTGCGGCTTGTAGATCTTGTCCTCGGTGAGGATCCAGCGCCGCGCCGGATCATAGTCCTTGCGCAGGGCATGCCCCTGGAACCCTTCGTGGCAGAGGATGCGCCGCAGGTTCGGATGGCCCTCGACGTGGATGCCGAACATGTCGAAGAGCTCGCGCTCGAACCAGTCGACGCCCTTCCAGACGTCGATCAGGGACGGGACGACGGCGTCCTCCTCGCGCAGGGGGACCTTGAGGAACAGGCGGCTGTGCCGCGGGATCGAATAGAGGTTGTAGACCACGTCGAACCGCTCCTCGCGGTCCGGGTAGTCGACGCCGAAGAGGTCGGCCATCAGGTCGAGCTGCGTGGC
Organism: Thermoanaerobaculia bacterium; assembly: GCA_035264905.1. Lineage (GTDB taxonomy): Bacteria > Acidobacteriota > Thermoanaerobaculia > Multivoradales > UBA5704 > UBA5704. Next base: position 28,582 of record DATFPH010000461.1, on the reverse strand, counting down.
CGGGTTGTCGCGCAGCTCGCGGGCCAGGTCGACCAGGATGTCGCGGCGGACGATCCAGGTCGGCCAGTCGGTCCCCTCCTGCGGCGTGATGCTCCCCGCGGGGAACTTCGCCCGGATCTGCTCGAGGTCCGGGCTGGTCTGGGTCTCAGGCAGTGGCGGAGCCAGCGTGGGCACCGATGGTCTCCTTTTCCGGTTCAGATTGCTGCTCCCCCTGGACGCGGGCAGCATGCTTCCTGCGGTCGCGCACGACCTTTTCCTTGAGCTGGAGGATGCCGTAGATCAGCCCCTCCGGGGTGGGCGGGCAGCCGGGGACGTAGACGTCGACCGGGATGATCTCGTCGATCCCCTGCATCACGTGGTACGCCCGGTAGAAGCCGCCCGAGCAGGCGCAGGCGCCCATCGAGATCACCCACCGCGGCTCGGCCATCTGGTCGTAGATCTTCTTGAGCACCGGGGCCATCTTGTCGTTGATGGTTCCGGCGACCAGGAGCACGTCGCTCTGCCGGGGCGAGAAGCGCACCACCTCCGACCCGAAACGGGCGACGTCGTAATGGCTGGACACCGTTCCCATGAACTCGATGGCGCAGCAGGCCGTCCCGAAAGGGAAGGGCCAGAACGAGTTGCGCTGCGCCCAATCTTCCAGGGCCTCGAACTTGGTCGTGACCCAGCTTTCTCCGAACATCTTGTTCATGCGTGAATCGCTCCTCTCCCGGGGCACCGAGTCTATCACTTCTTCCGACCGTCTTGTGACTGTCGGTCACAAGCTTTCCAAGTGACTCAAAGGACGAGAGTTGCCCCCGTCGATCGGTCCAACGCACGGCGGGCTAGGGGCATTCCAGGTGGGCGCGAAGAATTATGCTCGGAGTGGGAATATACCTTCCCGGGGACCCGTTGTGCGCCGTGGGTTCACTCACAGTAGGCGCAGTACTACTCGCCTCAGAAGCATCTCCACGGAAGGATCCACAAGGAGTATCGATTCATGAGAAGGTCTTTGGCGCTCTTCGCCGCCTGCTCCCTCCTCGCCTCTCTCCCCGCCTTCGCAGCGACACAGGTCCAGCCCCTCGAACCGCAAGCCGCCGCGGCGTCTCAGGCGTCCGAGGACACCGTCACCGCCTGGTTCGTCGAGCTGAGCAGCCCGCCGCTCGCCGACGGCGGCTCTCCGGCGACTCTCGCCGCGGAGAAGGCCGCGTTTCGCGATGCAGCCCGCAAGGCGGGCGTCCAGATGAAGGAGCGCTTCAGCTACGACAAGCTGTTCAATGGCCTCTCGGTCCAGGTGAGCGCTGGCAGCCTCTCCCGCCTCAACGGCCTGGCCGGCGTCAAGAACATCTACCCGGTCGTGGCCATCGAGCGTCCGGCGACCGCCGAGGAGCAGCCCGGTGACGTGGCGGATCTCACCACCTCCCTCGCCATGGTGCAGGCCGACGTCGCCCAGAACGACCTGGGCCTGACCGGCCGCGGCGTCCGCGTGGCGATCATGGACACCGGCATCGACATCGATCATCCGGACCTCGGCGGCTGCTTCGGACCCGGCTGCCGGGTCGAGATCGGCTATGACTTTGTCGGCAACGCCTACAACAACGACAGCACCTCGGCGGCGTTCAACCCGGTGCCGGTGCCGGACGCGATCCCGGACGACTGCAACGGCCACGGCACGCACGTGGCGGGCATCGTGGGCGCCGACGGCGCGGTGCGCGGCGTGGCCCCCGGAGTGACCTTCGGCGCCTACCGCGTGTTCGGCTGCGAAGGCTCCACCTCCTCCGACATCATGGTCGCCGCGATGGAGCGCATCTATGCGGACGGCGCCGACGTGCTGAACATGAGCATCGGCTCCTCCTTCCAGTGGCCGCAGTATCCGACCGCCCAGGCGGCGGACCGCCTGGTCCAGAAGGGGATCGTGGTCGTCACCTCGGCCGGCAACTCGGGGGCCAACGGTGCCTATGCGACCGGCGCGCCCGCCGTCGGCGAGAAGGTGATCGCCACCGCCAACTTCGAGAACACCCACATCAACCTGCCGGTGTTCACCGTCTCGCCCGACAATCAGGCGTTCCCCTACCTGCAGGCCACCGGCGCCCAGCCGGCCCCCCTCTCGGGCGGCGCGCCCCTGACCCGCACCGGCACCGCGGCTTCGGCGGCCGATGCCTGCTCCGCTCTGCCGCCGGCCAGCCTGGTCGGCAGGGTGGCGCTGATCCGCCGCGGTACCTGCAGCTTCCATATCAAGGCGGTCAATGCACAAAACGCCGGCGCCGCCGGGATCATCATCTACAACAACGCGAACACCGGCATCCAGAGCATCACGGTGGCCGGTCCGGCGGCGATCAACATCCCGGCCGTGTCGATCTCCCAGGCCGACGGCGTGACTCTCAACAACCGCCTCGCCTCGGGCCTGGTGGACCTGACCTGGACGCCTGAGTCGGTCAGCACGCCGAACGCCCAGGCCAACCTGGTCGCGGCCAGCAGCTCGCTGGGCATCTCGCCGACTTTGAGCCTCAAGCCGGACCTCGGCGCTCCGGGCAACTTCATCCGCTCGACGTTCCCGCTGGAGGCCGGCGGCTACGCCAACCTGAGCGGCACGTCCATGGCGTCCCCCCACGTGGCCGGCGCGGTGGCCCTGCTGCTCGAAGCGCGTCCGCACACGCCCCCCGCGGCCGTGCGCGATCTCTTCCAGAACTATGCCGAGCCGCACGTCTGGAGCGGCAACCCCGGCCTCGGCTTCCTCGAGCTGGTGCACCGCCAGGGCGCCGGTCTGATCCAGATCGCGGACGTGGTCCGCAGCACCGTGAAGGTCGAGCCCGGCAAGCTCTCGCTCGGCGAGAGCGAGGCCGGCCCGGTCACCCGCACGCTGACCGTGCGGAACTCCGGCCCGGCCGCGGTCACCTTCTCCCTGTCGAACGAGGCGAGCCTCGCGAGCCTCGGCACCTTCACGCTCTCGTACTTCAACGCGCCCGCCACGGTGACCTGGAGCGCTCCGGCGCTGACCGTGCCCGCCGGCGGCACCGGCACCATCGACGTGACGATCGCGGCGAACGGCACTCTGCCCAACAAGGCGCTCTATGGCGGCTACCTGGTGCTCACCCCCCAGGACGGCGGCCGCGAGGTTCGCGTGCCCTACGCCGGCTTCAAGGGGGACTACCAGTCGATCCAGGTGCTCACCCCGACGGCGAACAACTTCCCCTGGCTCGCCAAGGTCAGCGCCGGCTCCCTGTTCAACCAGCCGGGTGGCGCCACCTACACGCTGCAAGGGAGCGACATCCCGACCTTCGTGATCCACCTCGACCACCAGAGCCGCGAGCTCGTCCTGGACGTCATCGACGCGGACACGGGCAAGGCCTGGCACCGCGCTCTGCGGCAGGAGTACGTCCCCCGCAACAGCAGCGCGACGACGTTCTTCACCCTCGCCTGGGACGGCACCACCGTGTCGGGTGGCAAGACCTACACCGTGCCCAACGGCCGGTACGTAGTGCGGATGTCCGTCCGCAAGGCCCTCGGCGATGCCGCCAACCCGGCGCACGTCGAAACCTGGCAGTCGCCGGTCATCACCATCGCCCGGCCGTAAGCGGGGCCTCTCTCCTGCTCCCTTTCAGGGCCGGTGGACACTGTCCGCCGGCCCTTTTTCTTTGATTGCTCTGCCCGATCTCCGCCTGGTATGATCCCCGGGTTCACGTCCGATGCCGTTGCCCAGCTCTGTCCTCTTCGGCAGTCCCGACAGCATCAGAGCTGTCGTTTTAATATCCACCTTTCTTATGGATGGATCTCTGTGATCCGAGAAGAGGAGCCTTTCTCATGACAAGACGTGCATTGCTGCTCACGGCCCTGGCCCTGCTCGCCTCTGCTCAGGCGACCATGGCGGGCCCCCAACCGATCGAGCCGACCAGGCCCGCCGTCTCCAGGGCGTCCGAGGATCGGGTCTCCGCCTGGTTCATCGAGCTCAAGGGAGCGCCGCGCTCCCTCGGCGGCGCGGCTCTCCGCCTGGCCACGGAGCGCCAGGCCTTCCGCGACGGCGCCCGGGCGCTCGGCGTCCCGATGAAGGTGCGCTACACCTATGACACGTTGTTCAACGGGTTCTCGGTCGAGGTCGGAGGCGCCGGGCTGGCCAAGCTCGCCAAGATGCCGAACGTCAAGGCGGTCTATCCGGTCTTCGCGGCCGAGCTGCCGGAGCCGGTCGGGAATGGAGCCGGCGAGGAGATCGACCTGGTGACCTCGCTCGCCATGGTGCAGGGCGACACCGCCCAGAGCGGCCTCGGCCTGACCGGCCAGGGCGTCCTGGTGGCGATCATGGACACCGGCATCGACATCGACCACCCAGACCTCGGCGGCTGCTTCGGACCGGGCTGCCGGATCGCCATGGGCTATGACTTCGTCGGCGATGCCTACAACAACGACAACACCTCGCCAAGCTACAACCCGGTGCCGACTCCGGATCCCGTTCCGGATGACTGCAACGGCCATGGCTCGCACGTGGCGGGGATCATCGGCGCCAATGGAGCGATCAAGGGCATGGCTCCCGGGGTGACCTACGCCGCCTACCGGGTCTTCGGCTGCCAGGGCTCCACCTCGTCCGACATCATGGTCGCCGCCATGGAGCGCGTCTACAACGACGGCGCCAAGATCCTGAACATGAGCATCGGCTCGTCGTTCCAGTGGCCGCAGTACCCGACGGCCGCGGCCGCGGACCGGCTGGTCGAGAGGGGCGTCGTGGTCGTCACCTCCGCCGGCAACTCCGGAGCCAACGGTGCCTATGCGGTCAGCGCGCCGGGCGTCGGCGAGAAGGTGATCGCCACCGCCAGCTTCGACAACACCCATCTCAATCTCCCGGTCTTCACCCTCTCACCGGACAACCTGGCGATCGCCTACAACCAGGCCACCGGAGCCCTGCCCGCTCCGCTCTCGGGCAGCTCTCCCATGGCCCGCACCGGCACGTCGGCGACGACGAACGATGCGTGCAACGCGGTCGCCCCACCGGCGGGAAGCCTGCTCGGCAAGGTGGCGCTGATCCGCCGCGGCTTCTGCACCTTCAACGAGAAGGTGGCGAACGCCCAGAACGCCGGCGCCATCGGTGTCGTCATCTACAACAACGTGGCCGGGATCCAGAACATCACCGTGGTCGGCCCGGCGGCGGTCACCGTCCCGGTGGTGTCGGTCTCCCAGGCGAGCGGCGTGATCATCAACAACCGCCTGGCCTCGGGTCCGGTGACCATGACCTGGACCACCCAGATCCTCTCCTCGCCCAATACCACGGGCAACCTGATCTCCACCTTCAGCTCCATCGGCGTCTCGCCCATCCTCAGCCTGAAGCCGGACATCGGCGCGCCGGGCGGCTCCATCCGTTCGACCTATCCGCTCGAGCTGGGCGGCTATGCCAGCATCAGCGGCACCTCGATGGCTTCTCCGCACGTCGCCGGCGCCGCGGCTCTCCTGCTCGAGGCGCATCCGGGCACGACCCCGGCCGATGTGCGCTCGATCCTCCAGAACTATGCCGAGCCGCAGCTGTTCAACCTCAGCCCCAGCTCGGGCTTCCGCGACGCGACACACAAGCAGGGCGCCGGCATCCTGCAGATCGCCGACGCGATTACAGGCACCGTGCACGTCACGCCGGGCAAGCTGTCGCTCGGTGAGACGCAGGCCGGCCCCATCACCCGCACGCTGACCGTCAAAAACGACGGCTCTTCTGCCGTGACCTTCACGCCCTCGCACGAGCCGGCCATGGCCACCCTCGGCACCTTCACGCCCGCCTACTTCAACGCGCCGGCCACGGTCTCCTGGAGCGCGGCGTCGCTGACCGTTCCCGCGGGCGGCACCGGAACCATCAACGTGACGATCTCGCCGAATACCGGCCTGGCGGACAAGGCGCTCTTCGGCGGCTATCTGGTGCTCACGCCGGCGAGCGGCCGCGAGGTGCGCGTCCCCTACTCCGGCTTCAAGGGCGATTACCAGTCGATCCAGGCGATCGTGCCGACCGCCAACAACTTCCCGTGGCTGGCCAAGCTGGTGGGCACGTCGTTCTTCAACCAGCCGGCCGGCGCCACCTACACCCTGCAGGGTGGCGACATCCCCTACTTCCTCATCCACTTCGACCATCAGGTGCAGCGGCTCGAGTTCGAGATCCGCGACGCGGCCACGGGCCAGCCGGTCCACCCCGTCTTCCACAACTTCGAGGAGGATGACTACTTGCCGCGCAACAGCACGGCCACGAGCTTCTTCTCCTTCTTCTGGGACGGGACCCGCATCTACAACAACGGCAACCAGAAGACCAAGGTCGTGCCGGACGGCCAGTACGTCATCGTGGTCAAGGCCCTCAAGGCGCTGGGCGATGCGAACGACCCGGCCCACTGGGAGACCTGGACCTCGCCGGTCGTGACGCTCGACCGGCCGTAGCCCCTCACCCCCGACCCCTCTCCCGCAAGCGGGAGAGGGGAGAACAGCAAAGGCTCCCATCCCAGGGAGCCTTTTTCTTTTCTTGTCTTTGCTTTGCACCCCTCTCCCGCTCGCGGGAGAGGGGCCGGGGGTGAGGGCCCTCTTACGAAGCCGGAGCCGACGGCGCCGTGCCGCGGTCGACCTCGGCGGGGAGGAGGACGTCGCCCTGCGCGGCGTTGACCGACTCGCGCAGCGCTTCGAGCTGGCGCAGGTGCTCTTTCTGCGCGGCCACGACCCGCAGCAAGACGTCGGCCGTCGCCTGGTCCACGTCGCGGATCATCTTTGGATAGAGGGCGTCGTTCTCGTAACGTTCCTCGGAGATGGCGTTGCCGAGGTCGGCGTCCAGGGTCTGGAGCTGGCCTGCCGCGCCGAGGAGGTCGACGGCGAGGCGGTCCTTCTCGGCAGCCAGGCGCAGCCAGTGCCGCGCGAGATTCGGCAGGCCCTCCCGCTCGGCGCGGGTGGCATAGGCACGGCAGCGGGCGGCGCTGGCGGCCTCCGCGGTGAATGCGGTCTTCAGGTGCTCCTGGGAACGGGGAATCCTCGACACGGTATCCTCTCCTGTGCGCTAAGATGGCCGGGCAGTCTCATCTGCGAGGCCGGGTCTGCCCGAGGCGTGGCAATTCTATGCGAGACGCGGCAGCCATCCAACCAGCCAAAGCAAAACCTCGCCCCTCGTCCTTCCGTAGTGACTTTCGGGGACGGCCTCACCCGTCCCGGACTCCTTCGTGAAAAAACGCTCCCGCCGCTGGACCCTCATCGCCTCGATCGGCGCGACCCTCGCGCTCGTCGTCTCCTTTTTGCACATCCCCGTCCTCAGCGTCATGGCTCAGGTCCTGCTGGCCGGGTTCGTGGTCGGCTTCTCGCTCTGGCTGCTCTGGAAGCTGTACCGGTCCTTTCTCTATAAGGTCGGCCGCCGGCTCGCCTTCTCCTACTTCCTGATCGGCGTCCTGCCGATCCCCCTCGTGCTCCTCCTCCTCGGCGTGGTGTCCTACATCCTCGCCGGGTTCTTCCTGGGACACCTCTACCGCGATGCGGTCGACGAGTTGCAGCGCGACCTGCAGACCGCGGCACGGCTCCAGCTCCAGAAGATCGACCGCGCGCATCCGGCCCCGCCTGCGGCGGAGCCGGGGATCGTCTTCGCCTGGTATCGGAAAGGGGGGGACGGCCGCAAGATCGCCGGCGATCCGCGGCTGCCCGCCCGCTGGCCCGCCTGGGTCGCGGCCCGCGACCTGGCCGGAGACACCCGACGGGACCGTGAAGCCGCCCAGCGGTTCTTCGCCGGGGCGGGCAATCTGCCGACCCTGATCGCGGCAGCCTCCGGCGATCCCGGCGGCCACAGCGGCGTCCTCGCCCTCTACACCGGCAACCTCAACCGGGAGATCAGCCGGCGCAGCGATCTCTGGGTGGAGATCGACCGGACGGACGACCTGGGCCCGACGATCCAGATCGGCGTCGGCGACAGGGCTCTGCGCCTGCGCCGCATCCGGCGCGAGGAGCACGCCGGCGAGGCGGAGAAGTTCTTCAAGCGGTTCTCGCGGGGGGAGAAATACTGGGACGACCCGCTCCTCTGGTGGGCGGAAGTCTCGGGTCCCCTGCTCGATCCGGCGACCGGCCGGGTGCTCTCCGACCGCCTCAACGCCACCCTGAACGGCACGCCGCGGACGGTTCTCCGCCACCTCTTCTCCAGCTCCAGCGAGCTCGAGTCCGGGGTCTGGGCAGCCCTGCTCATCTTCGCGATCCTGCTGTTCGACGTCTATCTCATCGCGACCATCATGGCGATCTACATGATCGTGGGCCTCTCCCGGGCGGTGAACCGGTTGAGCCGGGCGACGGCCGCGGTGCGCTCCGGGAACTTCGACCAGCGCATCCCGGTGCGCCGGCGCGACCAGCTGGGAGACCTCCAGCGCTCCTTCAACGAGATGTCGGCGGACCTCCAGTCGCTGGTCGCCGCGGCCGCGCAGAAAGAGGCCCTGGAGAAGGAGCTGGCCATCGCCCGCGACCTCCAGAAGAGCCTGATCCCCTCCAACCTGCCCATCCGCGAGGGGGTGGAGTTCGCCACTCTCTTCGAGCCGAGCGCGGCGATCGGCGGCGACTACTTCGACGTGCTCCGCCTTTCGGAGGACGAGCTGGCGGTGATCATCGCGGACGTGTCGGGGCATGGCCTGTCGAGCGGCCTGCGCATGGCGATGGTCAAAGCCGCGCTGCTCATCCTGGTCGAGGAGACGAACGAGCCCGAAGAGATCTTCCGCCGGCTGGACCGCGTCGTGCGCGACGGCCGCGCCTTCGTCACCGCGACACTCGGGCTGATCGACCTCGAGACCGGCACGCTCCGCCTGCTGAACGCCGGCCATCCGCCGACCTATCTGATCCGGCGCGGCGAGGCGCGGGAGATCCTCCTGCCCAGCTCCCCTCTCGGCGGCCTGGGCCGGACCTACGCCCACGAGACCGTGGCCCTGGAGCGCGGGGACGTGGTGGTCTGGCTGTCGGACGGGCTCATCGAAGCCGCCGACGCCGCGGGAGAGCCCTTCGGCTATGACAGCGTCCTGCGCACGCTCCAGGGGTTCCCCGACGACGTCAGCGCGGCGGACGTGCGGAACCGGCTCCTCGCCGGAGTCGAGCGCCACGTGGGCTCGCAACCGCCGGGGGACGACCGGACGCTGATGGTGATGCGGTGGCGGGGGCGGTCCTTATCCTCAGCCGTGGATGAGGCCACCGATCACCAAGCCCTCGAGACCCCCAATGATCAGAATCGGTAGTACGCCTTCGTGACGATGGCGGACGGCAGGCTCAGAAGCAACCCGAAGATCAAGCCCTCAGGCTAGCCGGGCCACGGAATCCATCGCGGAATCCCCGGCTCTATTCGCTCAATCAGATTTCTACTCTACCGTCCCCTGATGTAGGCCCGCAAACTGCAGTCCGCTCATTGCTCACCTGCCAAACGAAGGACCTCGGCCACGAGTTGCTCGCCATAGCGCACACCAGAAGCTTGAATCGCTGCCAACAACGGACGTATTTCTAAGACCAGTCCTGCCTCTTTGGCTTTAAGCAGGATTCCGAGACTCCCGACTACCGCGATCTCATTTAAGCGTGCCACTTTCCGAGCACGATCATCATCTACAAGCATGAGGTCAGCATGGAGGAGCTTATAAAGAGCCATAGCTTCGAGCTCACCCTGACCAAGACCGGCAACAGCGATGACAAATTGTTTGAGATCAACCTCAACGACTCTCTCTCGGAGAAAGGCTTCGAGTCTCTCTGCCTCGGGCTTACCAGGAACAGCACACTCCCGGAGAACCGCTGGAGGGACTCGCACCTCCTGGAAAAGGTCGACAAGGAGGGATAGAGAGTCGCACGCAGCCAGCGCCACGAGCGCAGAGGTGTCTGCGACGACCAGCATTACGTCTTGACCCGCCAAGTAGCCAGTTCTTCGCGGAGCTCCTCAGCCGGGTAGTCGATCAAAGCAATCCCTAGTTTCTCGCTCTCTACTGCAAAGGTGAAGCGATCGACTTCAGCAAGCTCCGCGGCGGCCCCCGCAGAAATCTCTTTAGTCTGAAACATGAGCAGGGCGGCATACAGCTTGATGCGCTTGCCAAGCTCAGCAGGCCTTTGGTTGACTTGGTACCAATCCGGGACCTGAAGTGTTATCTCCATACAATTCTCCAAAAAATTCTACTCACCCATGAGGCGGCACAGATTCCCGCGGGGCTGCGCCTCTAAGGTCAAGGTCAACTCGAGCGATCTGATTCTGGCAGTTAGCGGCTTTTGCAATATCCCAGGCATCGATTGAAGCCGGAGTCAAGTTTGCCTTTCTATAAGACTGCAGAAAGTCGGGGAGCTGCCGTTGGTTCATATCCATAACTGAATACCTGATAGCTAGGTAAGTGGGGCGCCTGCTCGGCAGTGCCTATTTACGCCTCCTTGGGCTTGGAAACATCGACCATGAGAGCCGGTCGCCACGCCGACTCACCTCATCGGCTTCCCTATTGTACCCTAATCGGCCCCGATATATCTGCTTTCTCGCTTACTTCCGCGCTGGTTGCATAATGCTGTTACGCCCGGTCCATCCGGTCTCGGCCCGCGCAAATGCAAAGAAAAAAGGCCGGGGACGAGCCCCGGCCGAGAAAGGACGCAGAGAGGAGGAGCGGCCTATTTGCCGTGGCCCGCTTCAGGAGCTCGCGCTTCTCCTTTTCGGGCATCCGCTGGTAGATCACGTAGGATTGCCCCGCGTTCGGGATCAGCCGGTACTCCCCGGCCCGCAGAATGTTGTCGTAGAGCGTGAAGTTGCCCGCCTCGAAGCGGAAGGTGCCGTCCGGACCGGCGAAGTGGAACAGCTTTTGTGGAGTTTTTCGAGGCAGGGGCCGTCTAGATCTCGGAGATCGTCAGACCCAGCGTTCCGAAGATCCGCTTCACGTAGTTGCGGGTCTCTTTGTAGGGGGGGATGCCCTGGTAGCGGACGACCGCGTTCTCGCCCGCGTTGTAGGCGGCGAGGACCTTGGCGAGGTCGTTGGGAAACTGGTCGAGGAGCCAGCTCAGATAGCGGACGCCGGCTTCGAGGTTGTGCTCCGGCTCGAAGAGGTGCTCTTTGCCGACGCCGAAGCGGATGGCCGTCGCCGGCATGAGCTGCATGAGGCCGCGGGCGCCCTTGTGGGAGACCGCCCGCCGGTTGCCCGCCGACTCCTGCCGGATGAGGGCCGCCACGATCTGCGGATTGACCGAGTGGCGCTTGGCCACCTCGTAGATGAGGTTGCCGTAAGGACCTTCAGGGACCGGCTGGTCCTCGGCGAAGCGCAGCGGGATGGGCGGCGCCGGAGCGTCGGCCACGGCTGCCTCCACTTCGTCCACCGGCGGCGCGGGAACCACCTCGTCGTCCACCACCCGTTCGACCCGCTCGATGGGGACCGTCATCCGCCCGCCGAACGACAGGGTGATCCAGGCCTGCTCGCCCACCGCCTCGTAGCCTATCACCTTGAGCACGTTGCCGTCGGTCAAAACGACCAGCTCCGCCCGGGCCGGAACGGCACCGAGCAGACCGGCTCCCAAGGGAGCGAACGCGAGAAGGAGAAGGGGACGGCGAAGTCTCATGCTGCGAAAGCCTCCAATGCCAGCGCCGACTATTCTACGGACAAAGCCCCAGGATCGCCTATCCCCTGAACCTGTCCGAAGCTGCCGGGTATTCCAGAGAAGGGTCGCCGCGCGCCACCTTGCCGGCCTGCCAGTAGATGCGGGTCATCTCGGGACCCAGGCCCGGCGGCGGAGCTTCCGCCGCGGAGCGATCCGACCGATCCGTCCGATGATCCGACCGATCACGCCAGCCGCCCCAGCGCGCCGGCAGAGCATCGAGCAGACCGAGGGCGAGCCGGAAGAGCGGGGCGAGCGGCGCCAGCGTCACCGTTCCTGGCGCCCGCAGGTGGACCTTCCAACCATTGGCCCCCTCCACCTCCAGGCTCTCGGTGGCCTTGGGCACCCGGTGCGCGGTCGAGGCGGCGGCCACGACCGCCTCGCTCCCCGAGGCCGACCGCAGGATCTCGACCCGGCCGAGGGGAAGTACCTCGATCCACCGCTCGGCCAGGGCGACGGCGATCTCCTCGCGGCGCACCGGCTCCCCAAGGAGCGGCAGCAGGACCTCTTCGAGGCTCTCGGCCAGGCGCTCGACCGGGTGGAGGCCCACCGTCGTCGGAGCCCGGCCGGCTTTCCCCGGGGCTGCCGCGGCCTGCGGAGGCTCCAGGAGAATGTCGGAGCGCGAAGGATCCGCGGGCTGGAGCAGCGCCTGGACCGACCCGAACGCGAGCACCGTAAATCCGGCCACCGCCGCCTCGCGGACCGGCCGGCCCGCTACGAAGGTGCCGTTCTTGGAGCCCAGATCGGTGACGACCACTCCGCCGTCGGACAGCACTTTGAGCTGGGCATGCCGCCGCGACACCCCCGGCAGGTCGAGGCTGACGGCCGCCTCGGGCGCCGACCCCACGAGATGCTCCCCAACCGGCAGAGGGAAGCGGCGCAGCGAAGAACCGTCCTGCAACAGGACCTTCAGGGTGTAGACGGCAGGCTCGTGGGGCACGGGGGGAGTCTACCGCCGCTCACGACCGCGGGTGGAACCGGTCGTACATCGTCTTCAATCGCTGCTGGTGAATGTGCGTGTAGATCTGCGTGGTCGAAATGTCCGCGTGGCCGAGCATGCTCTGGACCGCCCGCAGGTCCGCGCCGTGCTCCAGCAGGTGGGTGGCGAAGCTGTGGCGGAGGACGTGGGGGGAGAGATCGCGAATGCCCGCCTGCACTCCGTAGGCCTTGAGGTTCTTCCAGAAGCCCATCCGGGTCATCGGCTCTCCGGCGTAGTTCACGAAGACCGCCTGGTGGCGCCCCTTGGAGACCTCGGGCCGGACGTCGCGCAGCCAGCGCTTCACCCATTCCTCCGCGCTTTCGCCCACGGGCACGATCCGCTCCTTGCTCCCCTTGCCGAAGGCGACCAGGAAGCCGGAGTCCAGGCGGAGCTGCGGGAGCTGAAGGCCGACCAGCTCGCTGACCCGGAGCCCGGTGGCATAGAGCAGCTCCAGCATGGCGCGGTCGCGCAGACCGAGCGGCGTGGTCACGTCCGGCGCCGCGAGCAGCGACTCCACCTGGCTCTCCGACAAAACCTTGGGCAGGGTCCGGCCGAGCCGGGGAGGGAGCAGGTTGACCGCCGGGTTGTCCGCCCGCTCGCCGAGGACCACCAGGTTTTCGTAGAAGCCGCGGATCGCCGACAGGGCGCGGCTGATCGAGCGCGGCGACAGGCCTTGGACCCGCAGGTCGCGCAGATGGCCCGCCAGGGCCGGAGGAACCGCGGTCAGCAGGTCGCCCCCGCGCTTCGCCAGCGCCTCGCCTAGCCGGGTCAGGTCGTTGCGGTAGCCCGCCACCGTGTTGGCGGACAGCCCGCGCTCGACAGCGAGGCCCTCGAGATAGCGCTCGAGGACCCGCTTCCAGAGAGACCTCACCCCCTGGCCCCCTCTCCCATCGCCCCCCCTTCCCCCGGGAGAGGGGGAACCCCCACCCATTCGAGATCGTGGTCTTTTGGGTGGTGGCGCCCCCTCTCCCGGCCGGTGGGGGGGCGACGGGAGAGGGGGTCGGGGGGTGAGGTCAAGGCAGCGCCCGCGGCCGCGGCTCGCCGGGGGTGAGCCCGCGGGAGCGGCAGATCCCCAGGATCTCCTCGTCGTGCAGGATGCAGTCGGCGGATTTGGCCTTCTGGAAAATCTCCTTGACCAGATCCGGCGAGGCCTCGATGCCGCGCTCCTGGAGCCAGTAGACGACGTTCGACTCGCCGCTCATCGGCCCGACCTCGATGAGCTGACGGCGGCCGATCAGGCTCGCCGGCACCGAGGAGTACACGCGGTCGGCCAGCCAGTCCTCGCCGCGCGCCCGCGCCTTGATGATCGCCGCCGCGTGCACGCCCGTGCCGGTGCGGAACGCGTCGCGCCCCACCACCGGATAATTGTCCGGCAGCGGCACGCCGGTCGTCTCCGCCACCAGCCGGCAGTACTCCCCCAACCGGTGGAGGTCGCGGTTGATCCAGCCGAGGAGCTGCATGTTGACCAGCAGCAGGTCGATCGGACAGTTGCCGACCCGCTCGCCGATGCCCACCGCCGTGCCGTGCAGCCGGTCGGCGCCGGCCTCGGCCGCGGCCAGCGCGTTGATCACCGAGAGAGCCCGGTCCTTGTGGCCGTGCCAGTCGACCTTCACGTCCTCGCCCGTGGCGTCCACCACCTCGCGGATGAAGCGGATCACGTTGCGCGCGCCGTTCGGCGTCGAGTGCCCCACCGTGTCGGCCACGCAGACGCGGCGCGCCCCGGCCTCCACCGCCTCGGTATAGAGACGGCGCAGGTCCCCCGGCGCGGCGCGGGTCGTGTCCTCGGTCACGTACATGACCGGCAGCCCCTCCTTGACCCCGAGCTCGACCGCTTCGCGCGTGAGCTTGAGCATGCGGTCGAGCGTCCACCCCTCGGAGTACTGGCGGATCGGTGACGAGCCGATGAAGCAGGCCACCTCGATCGGAATGCCGACCTTCTGGGACACGTCGACGATCGGCAGGATGTCGGCGGCCACGGTACGGGCGGCGCAGTTCGGGGCGATCGGCAGCTTGTGCTCGACGATCTCGCGGGCGAGGACCTCCACGTCCCGCTTGACGTGCGGCCCCGCGCCGGGGAGGCCGATGTCGGCGCTCTCGATCCCGAGCTCCGCGATCATGTGCAGGATGCGGACCTTGTCCTCGATCGAGGGCGAATGGACGGAGGGGGACTGGAGCCCGTCACGCAGGGTCTCGTCGTCCAGCTCCACCCGCCCCCGGGCCGGCCGGAGGTCCCCGTCGCCCGCCCGGTTCCAGTCATAGATCAGGTCTGATTCTTTCAACTTCATGTTTTCATCACCGAAGCGGAAACCGAGCGCGCCAGCAGGTCGCCGACCTGCGAGGTGGTGAGGGAGCCCCCCAGGTCCGGGGTGGTCTGCCCTTCGCGGACCGCCTGCGCCACCGCCTCTTCCAGAGCGCGGGCCGCCTCGGTATGACCGAGGGTTTCGAGCATCAGGGCCGACGAGAGCACCGCGCCCATGGGGTTGGCGCGGCCGGTGCCGGCGTACTTCGGGGCGGAGCCGTGGACCGGCTCGAACATCGAGGTCTGGCCGGGATGGAGATTGGCGGACGCCGCCATGCCCAGACCACCCTGGAAGGCGGCGGCCAGGTCCGTGATGATGTCGCCGAACATGTTGTTGGTCACGATCACGTCGAGGGTTTCGGGCTTCAACACCATCTGCATGGTCAGGGCGTCCACGAACATGTGGCGCCTCTCGATCTGCGGGTAGTCGCCGGCCACCTCGGCGAAGACGCGCTGCCAGAGGTCGTGGCCGTAGCGCATCACGTTCGACTTGTCCGCCATCAGGACCTCGCGCCGCCCGTGCTTCACCGCATAGTCGAACGCGGCGCGGATGATCCGCTCCACGCCCTTGCGGGTGTGGAGCTCCTCCTGGACGGCGATCTCGTCCGCCGTCCCTTTCTTGAAGTTGCCCCCGATGTTGACGTAGGCGCCCTCGGTGTTCTCCCGGAAGACGACGAAGTCGATGTCCTTCTCGGTGCGGTCCTTCAGGGGGCAGAGGCGGCGGTCGTACAGCTTGACGGGGCGGAGGTTGATGTACAGGTCCATCCCGAAGCGGATGCCCAGAAGGATGTCGGCGGCGTGCTTCATGTCGGGCACCCGCGGGTCGCCGTAGGCGCCGATGAAAATGGCTGCGTAGTTCTTCCGGAAATCGTCGAGAGCGCCGGCCGGGAGCGTTTCGCCGGTGGCGAGATAGCGGTCGGCGTCCCAGTCGAGCTGGACCATCTCCAAGGGGAGGTCCCAGACCTCGGCGGCGGCGGACAGGACCTTGACGGCCTCGGCCGTGACGTCCTTGCCGATGCCGTCCCCCGGGAGCACGGCAATGCGTTGGGAGGAGCTCTGGCTCATGGGCGGGATGCTAACACGCAACCCGCTGCCTCTCGGGAGGTGCCCGCTCCACCTCCTTGGGCTGGAACACTCCGCTGCGCAGCACCGGAGCCGCCACCCGTCCCGCCGCCGGAGAGGGGACGCTCGGCGCCATCTGGATCTGGGGGACGAGACCGAGCTCGAAGACGAAGGGGACCTCCGGACAGAGCCAGGCCGAGTGGACCGCCGGCCAGGCCGGCGACGAGCCGTTCCGGTCGATGGGGAGCCAGGGGCGCAGGATGTTGTCTCCCTGGAGCTCGACGCGCACCGGCCAGCAGGCGGCCTGGGGGACGCCGGCCTCGATGCGGTGCAGGGTGCTGGAGCCCTCGGCATAGCCGCGCGGGCGCTCGTAGAAGTACCGTACCGTCTGCTCCCAGTTGCCGAGGCGGGGCCCCTCCCCCACCTGCGGGCTGTCCTGCCAGGCGCGCACCTTGAGGGCCCCATGGCGGGCGATCTTCCAGGTCCACGGACCGCCGTGTCCCGGGCTCCGGGACGGGCGCGGAAAGTCGAGGCGGGCCCGTGACGCCGGCTGGTGCGTGAACAGCCGCACCCCGGGAGTGACCCAGGCCGGCATCAGCATCCGCCGGAAGAGGACCGAAGGGACTCCCTCGGTGTCGAGCACATACAGGCGCAGGTCGAGCTGGGGATAGCCGACGCGGAGGAGCGGGAGCGAGGAGAGGTGGACCGCGTCCTGATGGAACAGCAGGGCCGAGGCGAAGGCATAATCGCGCCCCTGCCAGGAATGGAGCTGGTAGCGCAGCGGCGATGGCAGATCCGGCAACCCTTCCGCGGGAAGGGCCCAATTCAGATAGAGGCAGTCCCGCACCGTCATCCGCAACAGCATGATCGATGTTCCTCCAGCGTCACTCTGCCTCCCCGCACACACGGCCGCCTGCGGCAACCATAGCGTGGGACAGGGCGGGCCGCAAGAGAGGCCCTCAGATCCCGAGCTGGTTCATCCGCTGGAGGAGCCCCTTCTTCGAGACCTCCAGGCGGATGACCATGGCGTTCAAGTCGCCGCCGCAGAGCTCGCGCGCCTCCAGGATCTCGGCCCGGCCGAGGTCGGCCGCCTTGCGGATGCCCGGGAACTTGTCCATCAGGAGATAGAGGGCGGGACGGGAGACGCCGAGATGGGCGGCGGCCGCCTTGATCTCCCACTGGCTCACCCGCAGCGCTTCCAGGAGCTCGCTTTCGCCGACCTCGGA
This sequence comes from Thermoanaerobaculia bacterium, assembly GCA_035264905.1. Classification (GTDB taxonomy): domain Bacteria; phylum Acidobacteriota; class Thermoanaerobaculia; order Multivoradales; family UBA5704; genus UBA5704. The sequence continues at coordinate 11,487 of DATFPH010000461.1, read as the reverse complement.
GGGGGACCGGTAGACGGAGGCCTGCGCCCGGCGGCGCGGCGGCTCGACGGAGGCCGCAACCGGCACCGCCGCGGCCGGCTCGGCCTCCACGGCGTCCGGCTGGGTCGCCTCGCGCAGAAGGCGCTCCAGCAGGGGGCCGACCTGCATGGTCTCGGCGGCGCGGCTGTCCACCACGATCTGGCGGACCGCGTTGCGGAGCTGCCGGACGTTGCCCGGCCAGGGGTGGCGCACGAGCCGGGCCACGATGGAGGCCGGCAGCCAGGACGGGTCCGTCCCTTCCGGCGGATCGAGGCGGCGCTCCTCGCCCATCGCGCGGAGCTCCTCGCGCAGGAAGTGGAAGAAGAGGAGGCCGAAGTCCTCGCGCCGCTCGCGCAGGGGCGGCAGATTCATCTCATAGCCGGACAGGCGGTGGAGCAGCGGCGCCCGGAAACGCCCGTCCTCGATCGCCTTCTCCAGGTCCGCGTCGGTCGCCGCGATCAGGCGGACGTCGACCTTCTGGGTATCCGAGCCGCCGACCCGCTGGACCTCGCCGGTCTCCAGGACGCGCAGCAGGAGGACCTGCGCCTCCAGCGGCGACTCGCCGATCTCGTCGAGGAACAGGGTGCCGCCGTTGGCGCGCTGGAAGTACCCGGCCTGGTCGCGCACCGCGCCGGTGAACGAGCCCTTGGCCGAGCCGAACAGCTCCGAGGTCGCCAGGGTGGCCGGGATCGCGCCCATGTTGACGCACAGGCAGACGGCGCCGCGGCGGCGGCTGGCCTGGTGGATGGCGCGGGCCGCCAGCTCCTTGCCCGTGCCGGTCTCGCCGCGGATCAGCACCGGCATCTCGAGGTCGGCGACGCGGCGGATCTCGTTGCGGACCCGAAGCATGATCTCGCTCTCGCCGATCAGGCCCGGGCTGGGCGGCGCCGTGAACGGCGTCGAGGAGATGGTGTGGAGGAAGAGCACCACCCGCTCCGCCAGCTCCAGGACCACGCCGCGCTGCACCTCGGCGGCCGACAGCTCCCGGCCTTCCGGCACCCAGACGCCGTCGATCGACAGGCGGGTCCGGCTCCCCGCCACCTCGACGGTGCAGGCGCCGGGCTCGCTTCCCGCGGCAATCCGCAGCGGGCTGCGGCTGAGGTGGAGGTCCCCGAGGGGCCGGAGATCCGCTCTGCCGGAAGCCGAGAACCCGGGCTCGTTCCGGGAGAGGAGCACCACGCGCCCGCTGACGATCTCGCTCAGGAGGGCCCGCTCCCCCACCCGCCGTGCGTCCGGATGGAAGAGGATGGTCAGCGCCGGGATGCGCGAGCGCGCACGCCTCCTGCGGTCCCCATCGGGGGCCCGGTTGCCCCCCCATGCCGGATGGGGGACGGTGAGCTCGCAGGTTTCTTCCGCCATTGGGGGTCAGTGTAACGAGGCGGGACTGTAGAGGGCAAGGAAAGAAAAAAGGCCCTCCCCGAGGGGAGGGCCAAGGAGAGGCCGGTTTGGCAGACGGGTCCCGGGGCGTCAGTTGAGCGGGCACCCCAGGTTGTTGTCCTTGTCCAGATTCGAGGCGAGATCGATCATCCGGTCGCGGTTGCCGCTGGCCAGAGCGGCGTTCACGTCGCCGATGATGCCGGCCGCCGTCCGCGGGAAGTCCACGCCGGGGTGCGCGGCGTTGAGCAGCGAGGCCGTCGCCGCCCGGAGCAGGTTGCCCACCCCGCCCTCGACGGTCGAGCCGCCCTGGAAGCTCAGCGCGTTGAGCAGGCGGGCGGAGCCGAACGCCGAGTACCGGGAGGCTTCGGCGAACGCACTCTGCACCTTCTGGCTCGTGGAGTAGCCGGATGCCGGCCAGGAATCCTCGTGGTTCTTCCAGTAGCCGGGCGTGCAGCCCTGGTCGCCGGTCGGCGGCGGCTCGATCCCGAAGTAGTGGCTGGGGTCGCTGTCGGTGACCTGCTTGCCCTCGGGGTCCTTGCCGGTGACCGTGCCGAGGTTGGCGTACTGGCCCTTCCGCGCCGTGCCGTGGCCGGTGCAGGTCATCGTCTCCTGAACGCCGAGCGACGTCTTCGGGCAGCTCACCGCCACCCCCTGGTCGTCAACGACCTTGACGTTGGACAGCGCGACCTCGCCGGTGTTCGTGACGATGTACTCCCAGAGGACCGGAGCGCCGACCAGGATCTCGGGACCCTTCGGGGTGTCGGCGTCCTGCCCGTTGGTGTGCTTCTCGATGTCGATGGATGCCGTCTTCGGCAGCTCGACCCCGAAGTAGTGGCTGGGATCGCTGTCGGTGACCGGATTGTTGTCGGGATCTTTGCCGGTGACCGTGCCGAGGTTGGCGTACTGGCCCTTCCGCGCCGTGCCGTGGCCCGTGCAGGTCATCGACTCCTTGACGCCGAGCGACGTCTTCGGGCAGCTCACCGCCACCCCCTGGTCGTCGACGACCTTGACGTTGGACAGCGCGACCTCGCCGGTGTTCGTGACAATGTACTCCCAGAGGACCGGAGCGCCGACCAGGATCTCGGGACCCTTCGGGGTGTCGGCGTCCTGCCCGTTGGTGTGCTTCTCGATGTCGATGGACGCCGTCTTCGGCAGCTCGACCCCGAAGTAGTGGCTGGGATCGCTGTCGGTGACCGGATTGTTGTCGGGGTCTTTGCCGGTGACCGTGCCGAGGTTGGCGTACTGGCCCTTCTGCGCCGTGCCGTGGCCGGTGCAGGTCATCGCCTCACCCTTCTCCAGGGTCGTCTTCGGGCAGCTCACGGCCACCCCCTGGTCGTCGACCACCTTGAGGCTGATCAGCCGGGTGCCACCGATGTTGGTGACGATGTACTCCCAGAGGACCGGGGCGCCGACCAGGATCTCGGGACCTCTCGGGGTATCGGCGTCCTGCCCGTTGGTGTGCTTCTCGATGTCGACGTCGGGGCTCGGCGGGTCGTCCGTCGGGGAGACGTAGTGGCTGGCGTCCTCGTCGCGGACCGTCTTGCCGCAGGTGGTCTCGCCGGTCGCGGTGCCGACGTTGCGGTACTGTCCCGCGACTGCCTTGCCGGTCTTGGTGCAGGTCATGGACTCGCCGGGGCGCAGCGAGCGCTTCGGGCAGCTGACGGAGCCCTCGCGGTCATCGTCAACCTTGATCCCGGAGAGCGCCACCTCGCCGGTGTTCTTCACGACGTACGTCCAGGTGACCGTCGAGCCGGCCGGGACCTTCGGGCCGGGCTCGGTGTCGGCGTCCTCGCCGTTGGTGAGCTTCTCCAGGTCGATCGAAGCGGCCGCCTCGCCGAAGTAGTGGCTCGGGTCGTCGGCCGAGATCTCCACGCCGTCCCGCGTCCGGGCGGTGACCGTGCCGAGGTTGGAGTACTGGCAGGCGACGGCCGTGCCGTGGCCGGTGCAGGTCATCGACTCCCCCTTCTTGAGGGAGGTCTTGGGGCAGCTCACCGCGACGCCCTGGTCATCCTCCACCTCGACGTCGGTCAGCTCGACGTTGCCCGTGTTGAGGACCAGATACTCCCAGAGCACCGGAGAGCCCACTGCGATCGAGGGGCCCGGCGGAACATTCGCATCCTCGCCGTTGGTGAGCTTGGTGATCTTGATGCCCGGGCCGTCCGAAGAGCCGGCGGGGAGGCACCAGGTCCGCAGCAGAGCGGCGCCGTTGCTGCGCGAGCGATAGCGGACGGCGACGAAGGAGTCCGTCTCCGTCTGCAGGTCGAGCCAGCCGAACGGCTGCTTGATCGCGAGGTCGCTCAGGGTGATCTGCTCGACCGGCAGCGTCCGCACCTGGAAGCCGTCGACGACCTCGCCCGCCTCGTTGTAGACCACCGAGTCGGTGGGGACCCGGATCTGGTCCGCGGACGGCTGCTTGGAGGCGCGCCCGGCCTTCTCGGTCCACAGGATGACTTCCGTGCCGGCGTCGAAGTCGCCGCTCAACAGATAGCGGAGGATGTGGCGGGCGCAGAGCCCGGGGCAGCTCGCTCCCTGGCCGAGAGCCACCAGCGCTTCACCCTCGCTCGACTTCCCCGCCGGATCGATCATGAAGTAGTCGCCCCAGAGGGCGGCACGCGGCGCGCCCTGGGTCTTGATGCGGACATAGCCGACCGCCAGATCTTTCCGGATCTGCGTGCTGTAGAACAGGGAATCCTGCGGCGAGCGCTGCCCGGAGAGCGCGGACTTCAGGTGGGCCACCTGCTTGGCGCTCAGATTCCGGCCCGGAGCCTTGCCGGAGAGCCAGTCGCGGAGGTTGACGCTCCTCACCTCGTGCGGCGCCAGGGTGAGAGCCGACTTGTCCAGAGCAATGCCCCAGTTCGTATGCAGGGTGATGAGCACGTCCACGGGCTCGTCCAGCGCATTGCCCACGGCGAATTGAGTCGTCAGGCCGATGGGCTCGAGCTCCACCTTGAAATAGGGAAGGAGGAGCTCGGATGAGATTTGCGGCTGCGCCTCGGCCCCGCGGACGGCAATGAGCATGCCGAGCATCAGGGTCAGGCAGGTCAGCAACGTTCTAATGGATCGATACATGGTTCTCTCCCTTTTTATCTGTCCTGCCGTCGGTTGTTTTCGATTTCGTTCGACGCAACTGGGTCAAGGCAAGAGGCGTACCACCCCGAAGAATCGGGGTAAACGGAAGAAAAGAAAGGGATTGGAAGGATTTGAGGCGAGCCGCGGCCAACACCTGTCAGGAGGTGTCAGGCCGCGTTAGGTCTGTCAGAGGAACGTCAGGAGGAGAGCCGGTTAGCTATTCGATCATCGATCGCCGGTGGGCTTGACCCAGGTCTCCATCAGCTTGAAGACGCGCCGGTACTCATCGAGCCAGCTCGTCGGCTGCACGAAGCCGTGCGGCTCGACCGGATAGATGGCGGTCTCGAAGTTCTCCTTCTTCAGCTCGATCAGGCGCTGCACCAGGAGCACGGTGTCCTGGAAATGCACGTTGTCGTCCTGCATGCCATGGCAGATGAGGAGCGGCTTCTTCAGCCCCTCAGCGTACTCGATGGGCGAGCTCTTGGCGTAGGCCTCGGGGTCCACCTCCGGCGTGTTGAGGATGTTCGAGGTGTAGCCGTGGTTGTAGTGGGCCCAGCCGGTGACCGGCCGCAACGCCGCGCCGGCGGCGAAGAGGTCCGGCTGGCGGAACAGGGCCATCATGACCATGAACCCCCCGTAGGAGCCGCCATAAGCCCCGATCCGCTGCGGATCGACGCTCTTCGTGCGGGTGAGCCACGCCACCCCGTCCTCCAGGTCCTCCACCTCGGGGTAGCCCATCTGCCGGTAGATCGCGGTGCGCCAGTCGCGGCCATAGCCGGCCGAGCCGCGGTAGTCCATGTCGAGCACCACGTAGCCGTGCTGGGTCAGGAGCGTATGGAACAGGTACTCCCGGAAGTAGGTGGACCACCCGGCGTGGGCGTTCTGGAGATAGCCGGCGCCATGGATGAAGATCACCGCCGGGTACTTGCGGGACGGATCGAAGCCCGGCGGCGTGAAGAACCGCGAGTACACCGGCTGCTTGGCGTGCGTGGAGGGGACCGCCACGATCTCCGGGATCGACCAGTCGTAGGAGAGGAACTCCTGGCTCACCGTGTGGGTGACCTGCCGCGCCTCGGCGCCGGGCTCGGCGGCCTGGACGAAAAGCTCGTTCGGCCGCGCGAGCTGGGAGTTGACCAGGAGCAGGCGGCTTTCATCCGGGGAGAGGCTGAAGCCGGTCAGGCCGCCGAGCTGGCTGATTTGCTCGGCGGCGGGCTCGCTCTTTCCACTCGCCACGTCGAGCCGCCAGACGTTGTAGATGCCCGGGTGCGACGCGTTGGCCACGTAATAGAAGCTCTTCCCGTCCCGCGTGAGCACGGGCGCCGTGACCTCGAAGCTCCCCTGGGTGAGGGCCCGCGGCCGGGCACCGGCACCTCCCGCCGTCGCGAGCGTATAGAGATGGAAGTAGCCGGTCTCCTCCGAGACGTACCAGAGGGTCGTATTGTCCTCGAGCCAGCCGAATTCGAAGAGCTCGTCGTAGTCGTTGACCCAGGCCGGATCGCTCAACCGATGACGGGTGACGAGCCCCGCCGCGGGCGGCTCCAGCGTGGCGATCCAGCGGTCCTTGTTGTCGTCCGACCAGAAGAGGAGGGCGGCGCGGCGGCCGTCGTCCGACCAGGCGATCCGCCCCAGCTCCACGATCCGCAGAGCGGGCTCGGCGGCCTTGGCAGCCTCCTCCTCCTCCTTCTTCTTGTCCTTTGAGTCCTTTGGGTCCTTTATGTCCTTTTCTTTCTTGGCCTTCTCCCGCAGAGCCTTTAGAGGATCCTCCTTGATCCCCGGCAGCGCCGCCAGATCGACCTCGTGCTTCTCGTGAGCTTTCAGGTCCAGCAGGAGGATCGTGGGGTTGACCGGCTTGCCGGTGCCGACCTTGGCGCGGACGTCGCGGGCTTCGGCATAGCCGCTCTCGGTGACGAAATCGACCATGGGAGAGCTCTTCCCCTGATCGATCTCCTTCGGCTGGGTGACCACGATCATCCAGTCGCCGCTCGGCGACAGCGAAGCCTGGGTGATCTCGAGCCCCTCGCCCAGATACCAGGGGAGCGGCGGGCGGGTCGGGTCGGCCTGCTGCTCGGCCCGCTCGGTCTCCAGCTGCTCCTCGCGGTTCTTCTTGCGCTTGCGGAGGACGTCGAACGTCTCGATCTGCCGCTCCTCCACGTACGTCGCAGGGGGCTTCACCTCGGCCGGATCCTTCTCCAGGTGCAGCTCGGCGGGCTGGGAGATCAGGCTCGTGGGCAGCTCATAGACGTAGAGCGAGGTGCCGCGGCGGAAGGAGATCCGGGTGTCACCCGCCAGGAAGCGAGGCTCGGTCTCCGGGTCGCCGGTGCGGGTGAGCTGCCGGATGGCGCCGGTCTTCAGGTCCTTCAGATAAAGGTCGCCCTGGCGCGAGTAGACTTTCCAGGCGCGGTCCTCGCTGACGTCGCCGCCCGCCACGTCCGCCTGGCCGCGCTCCTCGTCGGTCACGCGCACGGACGTGCCATCCTCCCCGTCGAGCTCCAGGCGGTACAGGTCGCGGACCTCCGAGCCCGTGCGCTTGCGCTCGAAATAGACGGCCCGGCCGTCGTCCGCCCAATAGGGGTTCTCGGGAGGCGTGCCGATCCAGTCGGGGTCCGACATGATTTTTTCGAGAGTCACTCCGGCGGAGGTCTCGGCGGCGGCGAACGGCACGGCGGCGCTGGCGAGAACGGCCAGCAGCAAGAGCGGCACGGCGGTGGCAAGACGTCGGGTGGCCATAGATGTCCTCTGGTAACAGGGAGACGGTCCCCTGGATTTCACGGGGCCGAAGAGTACCACCGGACGTATAGACAGCCACGGAAAGGGTTTCGGCGCGCCTCGACTCTGTGTAAGATGCCCGGACGATGGAAGCGATGGCATCCTCTCCCCGACCTCAAGCCGACCGCTTGCGCATTCTGGTGGTCGAGGACGATCCCGAGAGCCTGCAGATGATGGGAGCCCTCCTGTCCGTCTGGGGACACGAGACCACGCTGGTCCCCGCCGGCCCCCCGGCCCTCGAAGCCATCGCCCAGGAAATGCCCGACGTGGTCCTGCTCGACCTCGGGCTGCCGGGCATGGACGGCTACCAGGTCGCCCGCGAGATCCGCCGCGCGCCCAACGGCGGCGACAAGGTCTTCATCTCCGCGGTCACCGCCTACCGCGGCGAAGACCACGAGCGCCGGGCCCGCGAAGCCGGCTTCGACCGCTATCTCACCAAGCCGGTCGACATCGACGTCCTCCGCCAGACCCTCGCCCAAGCCCCCCGGCGGGGCTAGCCTCGGACCAGCTCCGACTTTTTTCGCACCTCTTGTCCCGCTTTGTGCCGGCGAGGGCACTCACTGGACAATGCTGTTCTGACTTATACCACCGAGCCGCCCGGGCAACCGCCCGAAGTCGCTCGTGGAGGATGTCAACTTATTTCTTGGAGGGATCTGGTGATGAAAAAGCAAGTCATGATTGTTGGGGGTGGAACGGGCGGCTGGATGACCGCGTCCTACCTCCGGAAGGCGCTGGGCGAGCGGGTCGACGTCACGGTCCTCGAATCTCCAAACATCAAGACGGTAGGAGTCGGCGAGGCGACCTTCAGCACGATCAAGCTCTTCTTCGATTTCCTCGGCCTCTCGGAGAACGACTGGATGCCGAGCTGCAACGCCACCTACAAGCTGGCCATCCGGTTCGAGAACTGGACCTCCCAGGGCGGCCACTTCTATCACCCGTTCCAGCGGTACGAGCAGGTCGAAGGCTACAATCTCGGCGAGTGGTGGCTGAAGCTCAAGCGCGGCGAGGAGGCTTTCGACTACGCCTGCTTCAACACCCCGGCCATTTGCGACGCCAAGAAATCTCCCCGTTATTTCGACGGCCGCGTCTATGACGACAAGGTCCAGGACATCTTCACCGGCGAGGGAGCCATCGCCGAGAACAAGTTCCTGGCCGATCATCAGGTTCAATACCCATATGCCTATCAATTCGACGCCCACCTGCTGGCCCGGTTCCTCGAAGGGTACGGCACCGCGCGGGGCGTCAAGCAGATCCATGACGAGGTCATGGATGTGGTGCTCGGCGAGGACGGCGCGATCGACCATCTCGTCACCCGCGACAACGGCAATCTACGGGCCGACCTGTACGTCGACTGCACCGGGTTCCGCGGCCTTCTGATCAACCAGGCGCTGAAGGAGCCTTTCATCTCCTTTTCCGAGTCGCTGCTCTGTGACCGCGCAATCGCCCTCCAGGTGCCGGTCGACATCCAGAGCCAGGGGATCAACCCGTACACCACGGCTACGGCGATGTCCTCCGGCTGGGTGTGGAACATCCCCCTCTACGGCCGGGTCGGCACCGGCTACGTCTATTCGTCGGCGTTCATCTCCCCGGAAGATGCCGAGGCGGAGTTCCGCCGGCACCTGGGGCCTGCCTCCAATGGGCTGACCGCCAATCACATCCGGATGCGCATCGGCCGCAGCCGCAACTCGTGGGTGAAGAACTGCCTGGCGATCGGCCTGTCGAGCGGCTTCGTCGAGCCCCTGGAGTCGACCGGGATCTTCTTCATCCAGCACGGGATCGAGGAGCTCATCCACCACTTCCCGCACGGGATGCCCGACGAGGAGTCGGTCCGCAACTACAACCGGACCGTCGCCGAATGCATCGACGGCGTCCGTCACTTCCTGACGCTCCACTACCGCGCCTCGGACCGGCGCGACACGGAGTTCTGGCGGGCGACGCAGAACACGTCCCTGCCCGCCGAGCTGGCCGAGCGGATGAGCCTCTGGAAGCGGCGCCTGCCGAACGCGAAGAGCATCAACACCTCGTACCACGGCTTCGAGTCCTACTCCTACTCGGTGATGCTCCTCGGGCTCAATCACCAGCCGGAGGTGAACCTCCCCGTCCTCGATTTCCTGGACGACCGCAACGCTCTCGAGGCCTTCCGGAAGGTCCGCCGCAAGTCGGAGCACCTGGTCGCCACCCTGCCGTCCCAATACGAGTACCTCTCGCACATCCGCGCCAAGGCGGGCGTCGAGGACTTCGAGGGACCCTACTGGCAGGTCCGGCGGCAGCAGGACCTCTCGATGGTCGCCGCGGGTTGAGCGCCTCCGAACCTTACATCCCTGAGCCTTCTGCCCCTCTCCCGCTCGCGGGAGAGGGGTTTTTCTTATAGGGGAAAGAGACCTGCTGAAAGCCGGCGTGGTGGAGCTCCACCATGAGCTGGCGCACCTCGCTGTAACGCACGCGCCGGTCTCCCTGGACCATCACTTGGCGGTTCGGCCCGGCGTCGTGCAGAGCGGCGAGGAGCTCCGGAAGCTCCTCCCATTGCACCCGGTGCTGCTCGATGAAGATCGCGCCGTCGGCACCGATCTCCACGGCGAGATGGTCGGCACGGCCCTGCGGCGCGCTCGCCGCCGGCCGCGGCCGGGACGGTGGAGGCACGGGATCGCGCCGCAGCATCGGAACCACCACCACGAGGAGGATCAGGAGGACCAGCGAGAGGTCCACGAGAGGGTTGATGTTGATCTCCCTCGGGACAAGCTGTTTCGGTGACTGCATGGACGCGGTGCCTCGGGCACCATTATAGGACCCTCACATCGGCAGCAACGCCACCTCCCGCTCCACCTCCGGCAGACACCGCGTGTCATCGCAGACCTGGAACGCGAGCACCAGCCGGCCGCCCAGCTCCACCTGGCGCACCTCGCCGGTCATCTCGACCGTCCCGTCATAGACCGCCAGCGGCTGGTCCGAGAACTTCGAGGCGAGCTGGTTCCCCGGCGGATAGCTGACGTTGCGCAGCTCCGCCCCCTCGGCCCGCAAGGTCGTAGGGATCAGGTACTCCGCGGACGCGGGATTGGCCTGCAGGTGCCAGCCGGGCTCGACGTTCACCGTCAGGCGGAACGGCCGCCAGCCGTCGCGCTCCTCGTCGAGATGGAGATGCAGGGTGACCAGCGACTCCGCCATGTCCTCCAGGGCATGAGTGGCCGGCGCGTCGGCGCTCCGTTCGAGGGCCGCCAGCTCCTCCGGCGCCTCGAGGTTGCCCTCTCCGGCCATCATCGGGTCCGCGCCCCGCGCCTGCTCGTGGTAGCGCCGGGCCGCGATCGTCATCATGCGCATCGCCTCGGCGTGGGTCTGGAGCACCGTGCCGAACGCCTGGAGGGCGAAGCGGGCCTCGTTGCGCCACATGGAATCGCCCGTCCGCTCCGCGAGGTCCAGCAGGTTGATCAGGGCCACCGCGTTGCCCGAGGGCGTGGCGCCGTCGAACACGTCCTTGCTGCGGAAGAGGACGTCCGGGCTCTCGCCGGCCACGAAGAAGCCGCCGTGCGGGTCGCGCAGCCGGCGGATCTGCTCCTCGGTCAGCTCCGCCGCGGCACGCAGCCAGCGCTCGTCCCCGTTGGCACGGTGGAGCGCCAGCAGACCGCGGACGAAGAACGCGTAGTCGCCGAGATAGGCGGCGAATTTTCCTTTCCCTTCTTGGCCCTTGCCCTGCCGCCAGGCGTGGAGGAGCGGCCCCCCCGCCGGCCGCAGGGTCGCCAGGATGAACGACGCCGCCCGCGCCGCGCGCTCCACGTACTCCCGCTCGTTGAGAAGAGCGCCGGCCACGGCCAGGCCGGTGATCGTCATGCCGTTCCAGTCGGTCAGGATCTTGTCGTCGGTCAGCGGCCGGTCGCGCCGGGAGCGCGCCTCGAACAGCTTCGCCTCCGCGAGCTTCACGTCGCGCAGCAACTCGTCCTCGGACATCCGCCGCCGGCCTGCCGCCCCGTCGAGCCGCTCGGGCAGATGGAGCACGTAGTGCGACTGCTCGAAAAACGCCGGTCCGTCGAAGCCCAGGATCGGAGCGAGGAAGGCGAAGTCCTCGCGCCCCAGCACGTCGTAGAGCTCCTCGCGCGTCCAGACATAAAACTCCCCCTCGTGGCCGTGCGTCTCCGCATCGATCGCGCTGAAGAACGCCCCCTCGGGCGAGGTCATCTCGCGCGCGATCCACTCCGCGGTCTCGCGGACGATCCGCGCCGACTGCCGGTCGCCGGTCAGGGCGTGATGGCGGGCGTAGATCTCCAG
>DATFPH010000460.1:0-35453 GCA_035264905.1 Thermoanaerobaculia bacterium | reverse complement strand
CCCCAGCGAGCCGATCGGTCCCGGAGTGATCGAGGACGCTGAGCGGCGGTTTGGGGTACGGGTGATGCCGACGCCGTGAGTGTGGTGCGGCGAGGGGGGAATCGTGTCAGTCGTAGATCCCGTCCGCGAACCACTCCCCGGTCGCCCGGTCGCGGTACAGGCGATACAGCCCCCCGGCGGTGAGCTCCACGTCCCAGTAGTCCCGGTCCGCCGGCGCCTCGGACCACCAGCCGTCCTCCAGACCCCAGGGCCCGGAGGCCACCTTCACCGCTCCTTCGATCTTCGGCCGCTTCTCGCTCTCCTCCGTGGTCACGGGACGGACCTCGACCGGCGGCGCCTCCTCCGTGGGAGCGGCCGGCGCGGGCTCGTCGGTCAGCACCTCCAGAGCGACCGGCGGACGGAGGACGCGGGCGGCCAGCAGGCCGCGGCCGGCGCGCGGCGCGCGGCGTACCTCCGGCGGCGGGGGAGGTGTGAACTCCACCAGGGAGAAGCGCTCGGGCTGGTGGCCGTCCACCACGCGGGGCGAGCCGACGCGGTCGGGTCCGAGCAGGGCGAACAGCCGGGCCAGCGTCGTGGCGAGCTTGTCCGGCGAGAGAGCCGCCGGGCCGTAGAGCGAGAGCTGGGCTTCGCGCGGACGGTCCGGCTGGGCCGCGAACGTGAAGCCCACGACCGGCGCGCCGGGCGGGCGGGCCTCCAGATCGAGCCGCACCAGCGTGAGCAGCGTCTTGACGTCGCGCGTGGGCGCCGGCAGGTCGATCGAGCGCGTCTGATGGCCCTCCGGCTCCAGCCGCAACGTGAGCTCCAGGCGGATGCAGGCGAGGCCGCACGACTCCAGGCGCTGCGCGAGGCGCTCCAGAGCCGCCCGGCTCACGAACAGGAACGGCTCCAGCGAGACGAGAGGCCACTCCAGCGTCATTCCTTCATGAAAGGCCGGAGGCGGCTCGCGCGGGATGATCGGCCGCGGATCGATCCCCCGGGCCGTGGCGTGGAGATCGCGGCCCCGGCTCCCGAGCCGGCTTGCCACCCGGGCCTGCGGCAGCTTCGCGAAGTCCCCGATCGAGCGCACCCCCCAGCGCTCCAGCGTCTCGGCCATCTCCACCTCGGGAGAGAGCCGCGCGAGCGGCAGAGGCGCCAGGATCTCTGCCTCCTGACCGGGCGGCACGACCACCGGCGAATCCGGCAGCCCGGCGGCGATGCGCGCCGCCAGCTTGCTCGACGCGATCCCCACCCGCGCCGGCAGCCCCTCGGCCTCGGCCGCGGCGATCAGCGACCGTCCCAGGTCGAGCTCGGGGGAGTCCCCCTTGAAATGCCGCTCGATGCCGTTGACGTCGAGGAACGCCGTCCCCTCGCCCGTGTCCTCCACGCGGGGAGAGAAGCGCTCGGCGACCTCCAGGAGAGCCTCCTGCGCCGCCCGCTCGCACTCCTCGTCGCGCGACCGGGCCACCAGCTTGGGGCAGAGAGCCCGCGCCTGCGGCAGCGTGAGCCCGGGCTTGATCCCGGCGGAACGGGCCAGCCGGTTGCCCGCCACCACGCGAGCCGCGTTGCCGTTCCCCTCGACCACGACCAGCGCCTCGCGCGACAGCTCCGGCTCACTGCGCAGCCGCGCGGCCAACGGGAAGAGGGGAAGGCTGATGCAGGCGATGCGGTCCATCACCGCCTACCACCCGCCGCCCGCAGAGGCGTTGGCCAGGCCGCCTCGCGTTCGGTGCGTTCCTCGGCCGGCGCTGCGGGCCGGGGCGCTGGCGGTGCGGGGAGCGGCGGAGCCTCCATCGCCGTCAGCTCCAGCCCCTCGCTCTGCCCCGGGAGGCGGCGGCGGTGCTTCTCGACCTCGATCCGCGCCGAGAGGCCGCCGAGCAGCCAGGGCGCGCCCGCTCCGCCCTGCCAGAGCGTGCGGGGCCGGCTCGCCTTCAGCACCGCCGAGGCCGCCGTGCCGCTCACCCGGTACGGGCTCCCCACCAGGAGCGCCGATCCGTGCGACCGGGCGGAGCGCGCCAGCCGCAACCAGCCGGCCTCGACCCCGCGGCCGCCGCGCACCGGCGGAGCCCCTAGATCGAGCACCACCAGGGCGAACCCGGCGCCGATCAGCATCTCCGCACTGCCCAGAGCTTCCTTGAGATCCGTCGGGCGCACCCAGAGCAGGCGCTCCAGATCGACCCCCAGGGCCGCCGCCGCCGCCGGATCGAGCGCGTCCCCAAGGTCGACGAGCGCCGCGGTTTCGCCGATACTCGTCGCCGCGGCGAGAGCCGAGAGGAGAGTCGAGAAGCGGCCGCTCGTCCGGCCGCCGACCAGCTCCACCAGATGCCCGCGGGGGAGCCCGCCGTCGAGCAGACGGTCCAGAGCGGGCACGGCCGTGACCAGCGGCGGATGCTCTTCCTCCTCGTCCCGCAGCGTCCGGTCGAGCTCGCGGGCACTGCGCAGGCGGCTCCGCAGCTCCTCCGGGAGAGCCGAGCGCACCCTCTGCAGCGCGGCAGGAACCGGAGCTGCCCCGCTCTCGGGCTCCGGCTCACTCTCGGGGATCTCGCGCCACGGTCTCGCCATACACCGACAATTTAAAGCGTAACAAGGGCGTAAGTCAAGGTTTTTCCGCCTGCTCGATCGATGCGTAAACTCAAGCAGGATCACTGTTTGGCAGGTGATTTGATCAATGCAGAAGATCGCTTGATCGATCGGTACCCCGCCGGCAGGATTAGTGATCGAGATGCCTCCTCGAAAGCTTCGGCGGAGGTGGAAAGGCAGAACCGTCTCCCGCCGGAGGCGCGCATGGATAGAATGGGCGGACAGAGAGAGGAGAAAGAGCATGAGCCTGACCCTGACAACGACGGCGTTCGAGCACGGTGGCCAGATTCCCACCAAGTACACGTGCGAAGGCGACGACATTGTGCCTGAGCTGAGCTGGACGGAAGTGCCGGCCGGCGCCGTGAGCCTGGCCCTGATCATGGACGACCCGGACGCGCCCGACCCGCAGCCCTGGGTCCACTGGGTGCTCTACAACATCCCGGCGTCCTCCACGGGATTTCCCGAAGGGATCTCGCCGCAGGACCTGCCCGCCGGTACGCGAGAGGGGCTGAACGACTGGAACCGCACCGGCTGGGGCGGCCCCTGCCCCCCCAAAGGACGCCACCGGTACTCTTTCAGGCTCTACGCGCTGGACGTCGTCCTGCCGGATCTCCGTCATCCGACCAAAGCCAAGCTCCTCTCCGCGATGGACGGCCACATCCTGGCCCAGACCGAGCTCATCGGCAGCTACGAGAAGATCAAGAAGGGCTTCGTCCAGTCGCTCTTCGGCCGCTGACTCCCGCCATGAGCCTCTCCGACGTCCGCCGCGAGTACGCGCGGGCCGGCCTGCGCAAAGAGGATCTGGCCGCGGATCCCATCGAGCAGCTCCAGCGCTGGCTGGCGGATGCCGCCGCCGCCCATCCCGACGACTACACCTCCATGACCCTGGCCACGGCCGACCGCGCGGGGCGGCCGTCGGCGCGCATCGTCCTTCTCAAGCAGTGCGACGAGCGGGGCCTCGTCTTCTACACCAACTACGACAGCCGGAAGGGCCGGGACCTGGCGGACAACCCCCGCGCGGCGCTGGTCCTCTACTGGGCGGACTTCGAGCGGCAGGTACGCGTCGAAGGCCGGGTGGAGAAGACCTCGCGCGAAGAGTCCGACGCCTACTTCCGCACCCGTCCCGTGGGCTCGCGAATCGGCGCCTCGATCTCGCGGCAGAGCTCCGTCATCGCCGACCGGGACGAGCTCGAAAAGGCCGCCGCGCAGATCGCCGAGCGCTTCGGAGACGATCCGCCCCTCCCCGACTTCTGGGGAGGCTACCGTGTCGTCCCGGACGAGGTCGAATTCTGGCAAGGCCGGCCGAGCCGGCTCCACGACCGGTTGCGGTATCGGCGGGGGGAGGGGGCGGAGGGAGGAGAGGGAGGGTGGGCGATCGAGAGGTTGTCGCCGTGAGGCCCTCACCCCCGGCCCCTCTCCCGCAAGCGGGAGAGGGGTGCAGGTTAGGCCTCATTCCGCAGACCAAAAACCTTTCTAACCCTCTCCCCTCTCCCGCTCGCGGGAGAGGGGCCGGGGGTGAGGGCCTGCGATGAAGTGCGACGTCGCAATCGTCGGCGGAGGCCTGGTCGGCCTTGCCACCGCTCTCGCCCTGGCCGAGAAGCATGGCCGCACGGTCGCCGTCCTCGAAGCCGAAGACCGCGTGGCGGCGCACCAGAGCGGCCACAACAGCGGCGTCATCCACTCCGGCCTCTATTACAAGCCGGGCTCCCTCAAGGCCAAGCTCTGCGTCGAAGGCGCGCGCGCCCTTGTCCGCTTCTGTGAAGAGGAAGGGATCGCGCACGAGCGCTGCGGCAAGCTCGTGGTGGCGACCCGGGAGGACGAGCTGCCGCAGCTCGACGAGCTCGAGCGGCGCGGCCAGGCCAACGGCCTCACCGGCCTGCAACGCCTGCGGGGCGAGGAGATCCGCGAGCGCGAGCCGCACGCAGCCGGGATCGCGGCCCTCTGGGTGCCCGAGACCGGAATCGTGGATTACCCGGCCGTGGCCCAGGCCTACGGCCGGAGGATCGAGGCGCGCGGCGGCACCGTCTGGACCGGCGCCCGCGTCCAGGCCGTGCAGCGCAACGGCTCCGGTCTGGAGTCTGGCCTGATCGTGGAGACCGCGCGCGGCGCCGTCTCCTGCAAGAGCCTGGTGAACTGCGCCGGCCTGCAATCCGACCGCGTGGCGCGCCTCTGCGGCGCCGAGGTCGACGTGCGGATCATCCCCTTCCGCGGCGAGTACTACGAGCTGGTGCCGGAGCGGCGGAGCCTGGTGCGCGGGCTGATCTATCCGGTGCCCGACCCGCGCTTCCCCTTCCTCGGCGTCCACCTGACGCGCATGGTCAAGGGCGGTGTCGAAGCCGGGCCGAATGCCGTGCTGGCCCTGAAGCGCGAAGGCTACCGCTGGACGGACGTCGGGCTGCGCGACGTCGTGGCGAGCGCCACCTGGCCCGGCCTCTGGCGCCTGGCCGCGCGCTTCTGGAAGATCGCCGGCTTCGAAGTCTGGCGCTCCCTCGTCAAATCCGCCTTCGTCCGCGATCTGCAGAGACTCGTCCCCGACATCCGGGACGAGGACCTCTACCGCGCCGGAGCCGGCGTCCGCGCCCAGGCGATGGAACGCAACGGCGCCCTCGTCGACGACTTCCGGATCGTCCACAGCGAAAAAGCGATCCATGTCCTGAACGCCCCCTCGCCCGGCGCGACGGCGTCGTTGGCGATCGGGCGGACGATCGCCGAGATGGCTGTGGGGCCGCTCTGACTCCCTGAGACGACTTCGGCTAAAATAAAGGCATCACAAGGGGTTGCCCGTCATGGCCTACGTACCAGGGTTCCGGCACGACATCTTCATCAGCTACGCCCATGTGGACGACGAGCCGTTGTTCGAGGAGGAGCACGGCTGGATCTCCTCGTTCCACCGGGAGCTGGCGGTCGTGCTGGCCAGGAAGCTCGGCCGGCGCGATTCGGTCTCCATCTGGCGGGATCTGAAGGTCCAGGGCAACGACGAGTTCGACGACACGATCAGCGCGGCCTACCGGCACAGCGCCTTGGCGATCTTCGTGGTCTCGCCCGGCTTCATCGCATCGGAGTGGTGCTGCCGCGAGCTGACGCAGTTCTGCACGCGGCTGGATGCGGAGCTCGACGGGCGGCTGGAGGGGAAGAGCCGCGTCTTGAAGGTTCTCCTCTCGCACGTACCCTATGAGGAGATGCCGGAGCCTGTGCGGGAGCTCCTGAACAAGACGACCGGCTATCCGTTCTACCATTTCGATCCGGCCTCGGGGCGCGAGGAGGCGTTCCGGCGGACCAAGGAGCAGGACGAGGACCGGCGCTACTGGTCCACGCTGGACGACCTCGCCCGCAATCTCGCGGATCTGCTCAAGGCGATGCGGCGCCTCGGCGGTGTGGAAGAGGACGGCGAGGACGGCGAGGAGGCCGTGCCGGCGCGGGGGGCCGTTGCGCCCACGGCGGCAGCCCCGGCCGTCTATCTGGCCGAGGTCACAGACGATCTGGAGCCGGATCGGGAGGATCTCCGGCGCACTCTCCTCCAGCGCGGCGTCACGGTCCTGCCGGACCGGCCGCTGGACCCCGGCGACGAGAAGCTGGCCGAACAGGTGCGGGCGGATCTCGGGAAGGCGGCCCTCTCGATCCATCTGCTCGGCTCTTTCTACGGCAAGAAGCCGGCCGGCGAGACCCGCTCGTACACGCATGTGCAGCTCGACCTCGCGGCGGAGGCGGCCCTGGAGCGGGCCGGGTCGGAGAGGGAGCTGCCGCGCTTCATCTGGATCCCCCGCAGCCTCGACGTCGCGTCGCTCCGCGAAGATCAGAAGCAGCTCGTGAAGGCCGTGGAGGAGGAGCCGGATTCGGCGTCTCCCGCCGCGGTGCTCAAAGTCGGCCTGGAAGAGCTCAAGGAGACGGTGATCGAGAAGCTGACGGAGCTGTTTCCGCCGCCCGCCGAGCCCGTGGTCGCGGAGACGCCGGGCGCGGTCGTCTACGTCTCCTGCCGGCCGGAGGACGATCCGGAAGCCGACGAGATCTGCGATCTTCTGCGCGCCGCCCATCATGACGTCGTCCTGCCGATCCGGACCGGGAGCGACGCCGAGCTCGACAAGCATTACCGGACCAATCTCCAGTATTGCGACGCCTTGCTGGTCCTCTACGCCAATTCCCCGCTCCACTGGGTGCGCGAAGAGATCTTGAAGGTCCGCCGGCTGCTGGCCGGCCGGCGCGATTTCGTCATGTCGATCTATGACGGGCCGCCGCCGGACAAGGAGGCGGTCGGCCTCTCCTTCCAGAATCTGCTGCTGATCGAATGCCGGGACGGCCGGCGGGCGGAACGGCTCCGGCCGCTTCTCGCGCGCCTCGGAGGCCGGGGATGAGCGAGCCGGCCGTCCAACCGCCGCGGGCCGAAGAGATGCCCCAATTGCCCCCGAATCCGTTCCCGGGTCTGCGGCCCTTCGAGACGAACGAGTCCGAGCTCTTCTTCGGCCGCCACGACCAGGTGCGCGAGCTCCTCGGGCTGATGCGGCGCAACCGGTTCCTCGCCGTGGTCGGCGCCTCCGGCTGCGGCAAGTCGTCGCTGATCCGGGCGGGGCTGCTCGCGGCGCTGCGCGACGGGTTTCTGGTGGAGTCCGGCGCGGAGTGGCGAATCGCGGTGATGCGCCCGGGCGACACGCCGATCCATTGCCTGGCGCAGGCGCTTCATGCCCCCGGCGCGCTCGGGGATTTCTATCCGGACGCGGTGAATCTGGCCGCGTTGGAGGCGACTCTGCGCCGGGGCTCGCTCGGCCTGGTCGAGGCCGTGGCGGAAGCGCCGCTGCCTCCCAAGGTCCGCCTGTTCCTCCTGATCGACCAGTTCGAGGAGCTGTTCCGCTTCGGCGCCGATCCCGAACGGTCCCAGCGCGAGGCGCGGGCGTTTGTCAAGCTTTTCCTGGAGACGGTGACGCAGCGCCAGTGGCCCGTCTACGTGGGCATCACCATGCGCTCCGATTTCCTGGGCAATTGCGCCGCGTTGCCCGGGTTGCCGGACGCGATCAACCAGGGTCTCTATCTGGTCCCCCAGATGGGCCGGGCCCAGCTGCGCGAGGCGGTGCGCGGACCGGTGGAGCTCTACGGCGCACGGATCACCGAGCGCCTGGTCAACCGGCTGCTCAACGACCTGGGCGAGGACGCCGATCAGCTCCCGATCCTCCAGCACGCGATGATGCGCCTCTGGTCGCTGTGGAGCGAGGGGCCGCGCGACGCGGCGCTCGATCTGGAGCTGTACGAGCCGATCGGCGGTATCGCGGAGGCGCTGTCCCGGCACGTCGGGCAGGTCTATGACGATCTCAGCGCCGGAGATCAGCGGATCGCTCAGTGGCTGTTCCGCAAGCTGACGCAGACGACCCGGGAGCGCCAGGTGGTACGCCAATCCGCTTCTCTCGAATCGATCGCGCGCGAAGCGGGGGTGCAGCCGGAAGAGGTGGCGGCCGTCGTCGAGCAGTTCCGCGCGCCGGGCCGGTCGTTCCTGATGCCGCCGTCCGACGTCGCGCTGATCCCCGCGACGGTGATCGATATCTCTCACGAGAGCCTGATCCGGCAGTGGAAGAAACTGAGCGAATGGGCCGCCCTGGAGGCCCGCGACTCGCGGCTCTCCCGGGAGATCCGCGACGGAGCCGCCCTCTGGGACGAGAAGGGGCGCGAGCCGAGCTTCCTCTGGCAGGGCCGGCGCCTGGCCGAGGCCGAGGAGTGGAGAAAGGCCCATCCGGGAGGTCTCGCGGAGCGCGAAGAGGCTTTCGTCCTGGAAGGAATCCAGCTGCGCGACCACCAGATTCTCGCGCAGCGGACGACCGAGCTGCCGCAGAAAGCCGCCGAGGAGGCGGCCGCCCGCGAGAGCGCGATCACGAACAAGCGAGCCTATGTCTACATCTCCGCGGCCACGCAGGATTCCTCGTTCGTCGCCGAGCTCCGGAAGGCTTTGAAGGATGCAAGCCTGGAAAGCTGGACGCCGGACAGCGACCTGGCGGCGAGCGGGCCGTGTCTCGAGCAGGCGATGACCAGCATCGACGGCGCCGACGCCGTGCTCTGCGTGCTCAGCCCGGAGGCGTCCTCGTCCGCGTTCTGCCGCGAGGAGATCGACCGCGCGCTCAAGCAGAACAAGCGGCTGATCCCGATCCTGTACCGGGAGTGCGATCCGTCGCAGGCCCATCCCGCCCTCGGCCCTCTGGAGTGGGTGGACCTGCGCGGCGGGCAAATCTCCGAAGGCACCCTCGACCGTCTGTTCGCTCTCATCGGCACCGATTTCGAATGGGTGCGCGCCCATACGCGCCTCCTGCTCCGCGCCGCCGAGTGGCAGGCGAGCGGACGCAACGCGAGCCTTCTGCTGTGGGGCAAGGAGCTGAAGAAGGCGGAAGAATGGCTGGCTGCCAACAACGCGCACCGGCTGCCCAAGGTCACCGAGGATCAGACGGCCTATGTCATGGCCAGCCGGAAGACCAAGTATCGCCTGTTGAGCGTGGTCCTGGGCTTCATGACGCTGGCGTTTCTGGGAGCGCTGCTGCTTTCTTTCTTCGCCTTTTTCCAGTGGAAGGAGGCGGAAAAGGCGAGCGAGCGGGCGAAACGCGAGAAGAAAATCCGCGTCGGATGGGCGAGCGAGCCCAAGGCTCCGGTTCTCCCTGGATGGAGAGGCATCCCGATGCCGCAAATTTTCATTCCGGAAGAGAGCCTCGACGAGAGCTATGAGGCCAACCGGCAGCTCGAAGCTCCAGAGGCCGCCGTCGCGGAGCGGCGCAAGCTCATCGAAATCCGGTACCCTCCGAATCTCCTCGGACCGGATGCAGATCTCGGCGCCTTCGATCTGACTCTTCAGGGGCTCGGCTTCACTCCGGTGCGGATGAACGCCGGAGGAGCGATCCGGCCCAATGGAATCTGGATCGGCAGCGAGGTGCTGAAAGAAGACATCCAGCAGATCGCCTACGCGTTGATCCGCGCAGGGGTCGATCTCCAGTACATCGGTTGTTTCCAGAATCCGGCCGGTCTCGACCAGGTCGTCCTGATCGGAGGACGGCCGGATGCTGTGGACGCCCCCTTCCTGACGGTCGAGACGATCGACGACGGAAGCGTTATCCCGAGCTGCGGCGGCGCAGCGACGGCCCCGTCATGAAGGCGGTGATCCAAGGAGACTTTGAATGCCACGACTGATCGAAGGACCCACAGTAATTCAAGCGGCGGGACAGCCACCGAAGCGGATCGAAGAATACGCCGGCCGGGTGAACACCGGCCATCCGGGCGTGAGCGTCGCCCGCATGATCTCGCCCGCCGGCTGGAGCGAGCCCGGGCAGCGGCCGGAGTTCGAGGAGATCACCGTCGTGCTGCGCGGCATGGTGCGTGTGGAGCATGAAGGAGGAGCGCTGGAGGTGCGGGCGGGCCAGGCCGTGATCTCGCAGCCGGGCGAGTGGATCCGCTACAGCAGCCCCGAGCCGGGCGGCGCCGAGTACGTCGCCGTCTGCCTTCCCGCCTTCGGACCGGACATCGTCCACCGCGACCCGGAGTGAGGTGACGGGCAGCCAGGAGGAACCATGAGAAGGATCTTCGTGAGCAAGAAGGACGAGAACAGGCTCTATGATGCTCTCGTTAAATTCTATTCGTCGAACGACGAGGTGATCGTTTATGACAGGAACCTCTTCAACCTGCTCAAGCGGGTCTCTCGTCTATTTGATCCCGAGACGTTGGAAAAGGAGCTTTCCGGCCCCGATCTTGTCATTGTCTTTCTTTCGCGTCCGTATCTGGAGGATGTTTGGCTGAGCAACGAGCTCAACGCGTTCTTTATGCTGGAACAGCGTCAGAAGACGGATTTCATTGTCCCGGTCCTGCTTCATGATATCAACGATAAGGACATTCCTCTTTACCTACAGGAAAGACCTGAGAGATTTGTTGACATCCGGGGTAAAACTGAAGAGGAGGGAGCCAGCCTGGTGGCGGCGCACCTGTCAGGGATGAACCAGGATGATAAAAGAATCTTCATCGGCCATGGCGGTCCCTCCAAGGACTGGAAAGATCTCAGAGATTATTTGGAGGAGCTGCACCTCGAATGTGATTATTTCGATAAAGAGGATCAGGCGGGGAGAAACGTCACGGTCCGCCTGGGTGAGATGCTGAGCCGTGCGAGCTTCGCTTTTATAGTAATGACCGCTGAGGATGAGCACGCAACCGATGGAAGAATGCATGCCCGGGAGAACGTGGTTCATGAAGCGGGACTTTTTCAAGGAAAGCTGGGATTTGAGCGGGCCATTATCTTGCGTGAGGACGATTGCGCTGGGTTTAGCAACATAGCGGGTCTCCAGGATATCCCGTTTCCAAAGGGAAGGATCGACGCTTGCTTCGACAAGGTGAGAAGGGTGCTCAAGGCCAGGCAACTGCTCCTCTGAGCCGGAATCCCCCGGGGGGCCAAAAAAGAAAGAGGCCGGCCCGCCTTACGGCGAACCGGCCTCTTTCTGGAGTCAACCAGGTCAACGCTGGAGCTTACAGCCGGGTCACGTTCTCGGCCGCCGGGCCCTTCTGGCCTTGGACGACGTCGAACTCGACCCGCTCACCCTCGGCGAGGTTCTTGAACCCGTCGCCCTGAATCGCGGAGTGATGGACGAAACAGTCCTTCCCACCGTCTTCCCGAGTGATGAATCCGAATCCCTTCTCTCCGTTGAACCACTTGACAGTACCTTGTACGCGCATTTTTCACCTGCTCCACGTAGTCTGAGCCGGCGAAAACCGTACCCAATCTACTGTTTTTGATCGTGAGAAGACCCTCACGAGGCTTGGTACAGACTGAGCCGAGTCGTCGGTTCGCTGTACCAGGAGCAACAGGCTGACGCCCAGGTCTATTCCAGGGGCCGACCGTCACTCCTTCCTGGTCATGATAGCATGGGAACCGAGCTTCCGGATCTCCTCGTCCAAAAAGGCCAACGCCTGTTCGAGAGAGGTGCGGCGGACCGCGGACTGCGTCGCTTCCAGGTCCTGCAGGACGCGCCGCCGCGACAGCTCGAGACTCTCCCGCTTGCGCTTGATCTCGCGCTGCTCGGGTGTGAGGAATTCTCCCCGATCCGAGCGCTGGGCGTCTTCGATCTGAGACTCGACGGATTTGCTTTCCCAGCCACGCGCCATCTTCGAGATCCTCCCCTCTTTCTAACATGCCACCGAGCCCAGAAAGTTCCGGGATGGTGAGGGGATTCTCGGCATTCGTGCGCTTAGTTCCCAACAAGGCCTTTCCGGCCGGAAGAGAGGAGAAATGATGAATTCCTGTCCATCTTTTGATGAGGTCCACGCTGTTCCTTCGCTCCGGCGCGTCGCCCTGCTCTGTGCCCTGGCGGTCGCCCTGCTCGTTCCGTCCAGCGCCTGGGCCGACCAGGGAGGGCTGCGCTGTGAGGAACTGTCGTTTCCGGTGACGGTGTCTCCGAGCGACTCCACCGTCTACAACGTGTTCGGCGTCCTCTGCTCCCGCGGCAGCATCGAGCACAAGACGGTCCAGATCACCCTGCACGGCGCGACCTACGGTCACCTGTACTGGGACTGGCCCTTCCAGCCCGAGACTTACTCGTACATGCGCCGCGCCACGGCGGCGGGCTACGCGGTCTTGAACGTCGACCGGATCGGCATCGGCCAGAGCGATCATCCTCCGGCGGAGGCGGTCACGATCGAGGCCAACGGGTACGTGGTCCACCAGATCGTTCAGGCGCTGCGCGGAGGGGATCTGATCGTGCCCTCGTTCGGCCGCGTTCGCGCCGAACGGGTCGCGCTCGTGGGGCACTCGCTCGGCTCCGTGATCTCGATCCAGGAGGCGGCCACCTATGGCGACGTCGACGGCGTGGTGCTGACCGGCGTGTCGCACACCGTGACTCCGGCCCTGGGGGAGGTCCTTGCGAGCCTCTATCCGGCGAGCCTCGATCCACGTTTCGCGGGCACGGGCATCCCGGACGGCTATCTCACCACCCTTCCCGGCCAGCGCACCGTTTTCTATTACCTGCCGTCCGCTGATCCGCTCGTGATCGCGATCGACGAGCAGACCAAGGAGACCGTCACCACGAGCGAGCTCGCCACGGCAGTGCCTGCGCTCGGCCTGTCGGGCGGGATCCACGTTCCGGTGCTCGTGGTCGTCGGCGATTTCGACCTGGCGTTCTGCGACGCGCCGAGCTGCTCGGCGTCCGGAAGCCTCGCCAGCGAGCCGGGCTTCTATCCGGCGGATGCCTGCGCGGAGGCGGTGATCATCCCCGGAGCGGGGCACGACCTGAACCTGCACGTCCAGGCCCAACTCGCCTATGACGCGGTGCTGGAGTGGATGGACCGGCGTGTCGGCGACAACACGAATGCTCCGGCGCCGTCTCTCTGCCAGCCGTAGGTCCGCCGACCTCACCCCCGACCCCTCTCCCATCGCACACCCTTCCACCCGGGAGAGGGGCGCCCCCACCCACCCTCTTACTCCGAAAGCCAGTCTCCCCCCTCTCCCGGTGGATGGGTGGGCGATGGGAGAGGGGGGCCGGGGGGGTGAGGTCTTCGGCGTTGACGTGGATCTGGCGACCGCGTAGGCTCCGGACCATGCGCTCGAACCTTCTTTTGGCCAGTCTCGTTCTCTGTGGCTTCCTCTCGGGAGCCACGCCCGCCCTCGCAGCCGAGCCCGCTCCGCCGTCTTCGGATTGGAGTGCGGATGAGGCGCAGATCCGTGCCCTCAGCCAGGCGTCGGCCGATGCCTGGAACCAGGGAGATCTGAAGGGGCATCTCGCGATCTATGCGGATGAGATGACCTTCATGACCCGTACCGGGCCGCGGCCTGGCGTGGCGCCGCTCGAAGAGGCCTTCGCGAAGAAGTACTTCAAGGACGGCCGTCCGAAGCAGACCCTGAGCTTCGACAACCGTACCCTCCGGCGCCTGGGGCCAGACGCCGCCCTGGAGACCGGCAGCTTTAAGTTGACGGGTGGCGGCGAGCCGGAACAGTCCGGGTGGTTCACCCTGGTCTGGGTGCGCACGCCCAAGGGCTGGCGCGTTCTTCACGATCACTCCAGCTAAAAGGACACCAACATGCACTGCCCAGAATGCGGTAGCGAGTATCGCGAGGGCTTCACTACGTGCGTCGATTGCCAGGTTCCGCTGGTTGAAAGCCTCCCGCCCGATTGGATTCCGCCGGCGCGGCGGGAGCGCTCCCATCCACTGCAAGGGGTGAGCTCCGGGATCGCGGCACGGTGGGCGGCGCTGCCTCCATTCGCCCGGCTTCTGATCGTGTGTTTTCTGGTGTTCTTCCTGGTCCAGGTCTTTACGACTTTGAAGGATGTGCGGGATCTCGACCGGCTTCAGGCGGAGATGTATCAGTACGGCGATCCGACGTTTCTCCGGACGGGGATCGCGCTGCGGGGTCTTTTCTTGAGCGTTTTTCCTCTCGTCTGCGCCGTTGGGATTCTGAAGCGGGCACGGTGGGCGCGGGGGGCGTGTCTTGTCTATCTGCCGATCGCGGCTTTGTACGAGGTCGTGATCATGCATTACTTGTGGCGGATCTACACGGAGTCGCAGAATCTCTTTTCAGGCGCACCGACCCAGGTTCTGCCCTATCTGGCCGGGCATCTCATCGTCATCATTGTGGATGGCGTGTTCTTTTTTCTGGTGCAGCAGCGCGGATTCGGCGGGCTCGGGGAGCCGGCTCACAGCCTTTCGAGCTCGTAAAGCACCGCGGGCGAGCCCTTGCCCAGAAAAAGGCCGCCGCCACAGTTGCGGAAGTGGCGGCGGAGGCGCTTGCGGTACCAGGCGACGCTCCGCAGGTGGACCTCCCCGTCCGTGACCTCCCGGTTGCAGTTGCGCTCCCAGTCTTCCGCGGTGAGGATCTCCAGATAGAGGGCGTTCGGGGCCAGGCGCGGCAGGTTGTCCAGGGCCGCTTCGGCTTCCGCGTCGTCCAGATATTGGAAGACGCCCTGGCAGATGACCAGGTCGAAGTCTTCGGTGGGTCGATAGTCGACCACCGATCCCAGCTCCCAGCCGTACTTGCGGCAGGCATACTCGCTTCGTTCGACGCCCACGTAGACCGCTTCGGGGTAGCGCTGGCGGACCTCGCGGCGCCAGAGGCCGGTGCCGCAGCCGACGTCCAGCACCCGTTCGACCGGAAGCCGCAGATAGTCCAGATAGGAGAAGACGAAGTTGGCCAGGAGCGCGCAGGACTTCCGGTCGGCCACACGCGTGCGGCGGTCCCGGTAGAACTTCTGATAATAGGCCTCGTCGAAGGAGAAGGTGGGGTCGCTCATCCGGTCCGGCAGTCTACCAGCGCACCGGGGTATGCTGCGCCGCATGGAGATCAGCGGCGCGCCCGTCATCACGCTGGAAAGGCCCGGACCGGAGGATTCCAGCCGGCCCGCCTTCCTGAGCGCCCAGGTTTTGCCGGGCCGCGGCATGATGACCTTGCAGCTCCGGGCGCACCTGCCCGGGCGCGGCGCGACGGACCTGATCGCGGCGCCGTCGCTCGAAAGAGCCCGCGAGATCCTCGACGACGAGGCGGGGGAGTTTCCGGGCAACCCCTCCTATTTCTTCGGCGGGGCCGTTCTGCTCCCCTTCGCCAACCGGATCCGCGGGACGCTGGCGCCGGATGGCAAGACGATCGAGACCTCGATCCTGGGCAAGACGGTGCGGCTGCCGGCCAACGCGGGCGGCCGGAAACCCGGCGCGGAGCGCTATGCGATGCATGGGCTGCTGCTCGCCTCGCGGGTGGAGGACGTGCGCCGCGAGACCATGGAGGAGCAGGACGCCCTCCGCGCCACGTTCCAGGCCGGCGACTTCGAGAGGCATTGGGTGTCCTCGACCGAGGTCTCGTTCGAGGTCGTCCTACGGAGCGAATCGTTCACGTTCACCGTCACCGCCAGGAACGTGGGGACCGAGGTCCTGCCGATGGCGATCGGCTGGCATCCGTATTTCGCCCTGCCGAGCGGCCGGCGGGGGCAGGCGCGCCTCCACGTCCCGGCGCAGCGGCGGCTCCTGGTGCATGACTATGACGAGGTCATTCCGACCGGCGAGGTGGCTCCCGTGGCCGGAACGCCGTATGACTTCTCGATGCCCGGGGGCCGGGCTCTCGGCGATCTCTTTCTGGATGAATGCTTCGTGGATCTCGAACGGTCGGACGAGGGGCTGGTGGTGGCGGAGATCGTCGATCCGGAGGCCCGCTACGGCGTGCGCGCGGTGACGGACGCACCCGATCTCCGGGCGGTCCAGGTGTTCGCTCCGCAGGACATCGGCTTCATTGCTCTGGAGCCGCAATACAACTGGATTGATCCATTCGGGGCGGAGTGGGGGGCGGGCGAGGATACCGGCATGGCGCTGCTGCAGCCGGGGGCGGCTACGCGGTATTCGGTGCGGTTGGAATTGTTTGTGGCATAGGAGGGCTCTCCCCCCCGTACAGCATCGCCGTGAGGTCCCGCACCAGGTTTTCATTCGAAAGGTGGGGATCGAAAATATCGAGCCGTTTGCGGTAGTGATCTCCCACTTTTTCCATCAGGTCATAGCGCGCGCTTTCGGTGAGGCGGTCGGCTCGCAGGCAAAGAGTCAGGAGAAACTCGCGCTCTTCGAGGCTCACGCGCTGGCGGATGCGGCGGCGCAGGGCCGGAGCGCTCAGGGTGTTGTAGCGGCGGTCGAGGCGCAGGTCTCCCTGGGGGACCAACGGCGTGCGTTCCTGGACGACGAGGGTGTCGGCCAGGATGTCGCCGAGGCGGCGATTGTCGCGGTCGATCAGGGAGACGAGGCCGCCGACGCCGTAAAAGACCGGCGCGAAATCGAGCACCCGCACGATGTTGCGGACGAACGACTGCTCCAGGGTGATCGGCAGGCCGCGGCCGTCCACCACGCGCAGGCCGGCCATCCGCTTGCCGAGGGTGCGCCCCTGGTGCCGGACCTCGAACCAGATGTGGTAGCCGGTCAGCACGATGAAGCTGCAGGTGGTGAGGACCGCCCTGGCGAGCCCCAGCGGCAGCAGCGTCTCGAAGAGGCGCGCCAGGAGCGCGATGACCGCGATCGCGAGGAAGAAGTCGATGAGCACGGCAATGAATCGGCTCCCCAGGCCCGCCGGGGTCAACCGGATCGGCACGTGCTCGGGGGTGAGGATCACCCGCTCGGCGCGTTCGATCATGGAGCCTCGTCTCCGGACCGCTGCCGCGGCAGGAAGAGCCAGAGGAGCAGGCCGGCGTGGAGCACCACGGCGACCGCGATCTTCAGGGCGTAGGGGATGGTCTTCGCCGAGAACTGCGAGAACGAGCCCTCGATGAGACCGGCCACGACGAGGATCAGCATGACCCCCACCATCATGCGCCAGATGCGGGGGAAGACCCGGCGGACCGAGGCGCCGCGGGTGAGCGGGCCGGGCAGGAGCAGCGCCCGGCCGGCCGCGAGGCCTGCCGCTCCCGCCAGCATGATGGCCGGCAGCTCCAGGGCGCCGTGCGGCCCCACCCAGGCGAGGAAGAAGACGGTCACGTCGTCCAGGAAGTAGCTCGCCGCCACCGCGCCGAGGATGATCCCGTTGTAGAAGAGGATCCAGATCCCGCCGATCAGGGTCAGGGCTCCCAGGCTGAAGGCGAGGAACGAGACCTGGATGTTGTGGGTGTAGAGCTGGGAGCTGAACATCGCGGCGTCCTCGAGGTTCGCGACCCGCTCTTCGTTCTGCTCGATCTCCGCGACGCGCTCGCGCGGGCTCTGGGTGAAGAACTGCCCCGGGATCAGATCTTCGGCGGCTTGCGGGCGCGCCAGCACGGCCGCGGCGCCGAAGAGCGCGCCGAGGAGGAGGGCGGCTGCGGCGGAGCCCACGGCGGCGCGGTGGCGCTGGAAGGCGTCGGGTACGTCGCGGGTCAGGAAAGCGCCGATGCGGCGCGGCAGGTTGTCGCCGCGCCGCCGCCGGTAGATGAAGCGGTAGCCGCGGCCGGCCAGGGCGTTCAGGCGCTCCAGGATCTCGGGGTCGGCGGTCAGGGAGCGCGCCTGGTTCAGGTCGGAGCTCGCCAGGCGGTAGAGGCGGAGGAGCTCGCGCATGCCTTCGGGGCCGAGCTCGCGCTCGGGCGACTGCTCGGCCCGGTCGAGGAGCTGGGCGAGGCGCTCCCAACGCTGGGTCCGCTCGTGCAGGAAGGTGTCGATGTCCATCCGTCGTCTCCTCTCTACAGGAGTTGTCTCCGCTTGACCTCGAGATAGCTGTTGACCGCTTCGACGCCCGCGTCGCCCGGCGCGGTCTCGACGACCAGGGCGCCGCGCCGCCGGAGCTCGCCCAAAACCCGCCGCCGCTCGGTCCACAGATCGCGCGCCACGAGCGTCCGGCAGAGCTCCGGCTTGCCCTCCGGGAGGAAGTGGGCCGCGGCGGTGAGGCCGGGGTCGGAGAAGGCGATGACCACCGGCAGGTGCTGGGGGACCAGCATGTCGACCGCGCGCACCACGGTCCCCTCGGCCTCGAGCTCGGGCAGGGTGGTCAAGAGGAGGACCAGGGAGCGGCTGCGCAGGCGGCGGCGGAGGTGGACGCTCAGGGCGAGGTAGTCGGTGTGGCGGTACTCGGGGGTGACGCCGGCCGCGAACGCGGTCAGCTTGCGCAGGTGGCCGCCGCCCCGCCCCTGGCCGAGCCCCTGCTCGACGGCGTCGGCGAAGGAGAGGAGGCCCACCCGGTCTTCCATCCGGTTGCAGATGGAGGCGAGGAGCACGGCGGCGTTGACCGCGTGGTCGAGGCGAGTGACGTGCGCCACGCGGGCGGCCATGCGGTGCCCGCGGTCGAGGCAGATGAGGACGTCCTGCGAGCGGTCGAGCCGGTACTCGCGGGTGATCAGCTTGCGGTGGCGCGCCGAGGCTTTCCAGGCTACGTCGCGCAGGTCGTCCCCCTGCACGTACTCGCGCAGGCGGTCGAAGTCGCGCCCCTTGCCGAGGGTGGGCGCCGCGCGGTTGCCGAGCCCCTGGAGGAAGAGCCGGTCGAGCTGGCCGCGCAGGCGGCGGACCGCCTTGAGATTCGGGAGGACGGTCAGCTCCGTCCCCGCCGCTCCGGGACCGGTGGGCCGCGTGGCCGCGATTGCCTCGGCCCAGCCGGCGAAGGTGGCGGCGATCCAGGGAACCGGGAGGCGCGCGCCGCCGCGCGCCACGGCCCGCACCGGGAAATCGAGGGAGAGCACCTCGCCGGGGCGGCAGACCGCCTTGCGCTCGGTGGAGGGCTGGAGGAGGAGGTCGGGCCAGGTCTGCCGCACCGTCAGCCGCACCGGCCGCGCCGCCGAGGTGGAGATCTTCAAGGGAATCTCCTCGTCCTCGTCGAGCGGCAGCACCACGGCCTCCGGCCGCTCGGCGTCGACCCGCAGCCGCCGCAGCGCCAGGGCCTCGCGGCCGGCGATGCCCAGGATGACCGCCGCAGCCGGCAGGAGCGCCCAGGCGAGGAGCGGCACGAACGGCACCAGCAGCGCGACCGGGACGAGCGCGGTGAGGGTGCGGAGGAGGCGAGGGCCGGGGCGGATCAGGCGGCACCTCTCACCGCGGCACTTCCACCTTCTCGAAAATCTGCCGCAAAAGATCCGGCAGCGAGGTCCCTTCCATCTCGGACTCAGGCGTCAGGATCACCCGGTGGTCGAGCACGGGGGCGGCGAGCTCTTTCACGTCGTCCGGGGTCACGAAGTCGCGGCCGCGCAGGAGCGCGAGGGCGCGGCTGCTTTCGAGGAGGGCGAGGGAGGCGCGGGGGCCGGCTCCGATGTGGATGGCTTCGTGGCTGCGGGTGGCGGTGACGATCCCCAGGATGTAGCCAAGGATGTGCTCCTCGACGCGCACGCCCTGCGCGGCGACCTGCCGCGACTGGAGGAGCTCTTCCGGGGTGAGGATCGGAGTGAGCTCGCGCACGGCGTCGTCGTGAAGGCGGCGGCCGGCGGCGTAGGCGGCGAGCATGGCGGACTCTTCTTCGGCGCGCGGATAGTCGATGAAGATCTTCAGGAGGAAGCGGTCGCGCTGCGCCTCGGGGAGGGGATAGGTCCCCTCGAACTCCACCGGGTTCTGGGTGGCGAGCACGGTGAAGACGGGCGAGATCTCGCGGCGCTCGCCGTCCAGGGTGGCGGCTCTCTCCTGCATGGCTTCGAGGAGCGCCGCCTGGGTGCGCGGCGGGGTGCGGTTGACCTCGTCGGCGAGCAGCAGGTCGGCGAAGATCGGGCCGGGGTGAAACTCGAACTCCTGGGTCTTCTGGTTGTAGATGCTGGTGCCCAGCAGGTCGGCCGGCATCAGGTCCGGGGTGAACTGGATCCGCCGGAAGCGGCAGCCGATCAGCCGCGAGAGGGTCAGGGCGAGCAGGGTCTTGGCGGTGCCCGGCACTCCTTCGAGCAGGGCGTGGCCGCCGGCCAGCAGGCAGACGAGGAGCTGCTCTTTCACCCGGTCCTGTCCCATGACGACGCGGTCGATCCCCTCCCTAAGGAGGCGCCACCGCTCGGAGACCTCACTTGCGCTTTGCATCCTGCAATCTCCTGAAGGCTTGGTTCAAAGTCCGCAGCGCCCGGTCGAACCGGTCGCGCGGCAGGTCTCCTTGGACGGCGGGCGTCTCCCACTCGCCGGCCCCGGTGGAGCCGGTCTCGAGCAGGGTGCGCGCCCGGGCTTCGAGGGCGGGTCCGCGCAGGCCGGTCTCGGCCGCCACCGCGTGGACGAAGCTTTCGTAATAGAGGCGGACCGCGTCGCGGCGGCGCAGCGCGCGGTCGTAGAGGTCCGCGAGGGAGTCGACGAGCTCGACGGCGTCCGACCGGCTGTCGCGGTCGTCGCGGTCCGGCGGGCCTGTGCGCACGGCGGCGCGCCAGACGGCGAGGAGCCCGATCAGCACGGCGACGGCGAGGAGGGGGCCGAGCCCCCAGGTGCCCAGGGTCTCGATCACTCCGGCGTCCTCGCCGAGGCCGTGGCCGCGCTCGTCGAAGAGCACGGGCCGGCCGTCCGCGAGCCCGGACATCCCTTCCAGGAGAGCCAGGTGGTCCTTCTGGCCCAGGCGATCGTTCTGGAAGATCTTTGGCACGGAAAGGAGGATCACGTCCCCCGCGCTCACCGGAATGCGCGCGACGACTGGCGCCTCGCCTGCCAGGAACACGGCGTAGCCCGCGGCGAGCGGCGGACCGGCAAGGGCGTACGGCTTGTCCAGGGCCAGGTCGGATACTCCCGGCCAGAGAGGGAACACCTTGCGGACCTGGGTCTCTCCCTGGATGGGATCGAGCGACAAGGGGCCATACGATCCGTCGACGCCCAGCACCAGCCGCCCCCCGCCGCGCACCCACGCCTCTTCGAGGTCGGACAGCAGCGGCCGCCCCTGCCAGGGGTCCGTCTCCGGCTCCAGCTCCAGAGGAGCCTCCTTCTCGTCCTTTGAGTCCTTGTTCTGCTCCTTGCCGTCCTTTTCTTCGACTTCCTCGTCCGCCAGAAGAAAAGGCACCACCACCGGCAGCACGCGAAACACCACCGCCCGCGCCGGCAGCTCCGCGGGGTCGATGCGGCGGCGGAGCACGCCGACGCGGCCCTTGCCGCCGGAGCGGGCGGCTTTGGCCTGCAGATAGCCGTAGGCCAGGGAGAGGCCGGAATCGCTGGTGTTGAAGACCGATCCGGGCTGGAAGACCTCGCGGACCGAGCGGCGGTCGTAGCGCACCTGAACGGCCACGCCGACAAGGTAGAGCGCGACGGCGAGGCCCGCGATCCAGACGCCGCGCCTCATGCCGCCTCCCGCAGCGATCCGAGGAGCCCGCGCGCCATGTCCTCGGCTTCGCGCAGGGATTCGGAGGTGCTGGCGTCACGGCCGTACCATTCGCGCTCGAAGTGCCGGGTCAGCTCGATGTAGCGGGAGCGCCAGGGATAGCCGGGCGCGAGGTCGGCCACGTACTCCCAGTTCGTCCGCCCCTTGCGGTAGTGGAGGGCGCCGCGCCGGAAGAGGGTCACCAGCACGGCGTGGTACCAGGCGCGCACCGCCTCACGGAAGCGGCCGGCGGCGGCGAGCTCGGCGGCGTAGCGCTCCCATTCGGACGAGCCGCGGGAGAGCGGATCGTCGTCCGCGGCGGGCGGCATAGGCGTGGACTCCGCCACCGCGGGAGCGCCGCGGCGGCGCCGGTTGCGGAAGGCCCGCCAGGCGAGCCATGCGGCGAGCGCGGCGAAGAGGCCCACCACGATCGTGACGACCGTGGGCAGGTTCAGCCCGAGAAAGGCGGGCTTCTGCTCCTCGTCCGGAAACAGATCGGTCAGCCACTTGAGGAAGCCGTCCCAGAGGTCGCGCATCCATGCGCCGAACGGCGCCAGGATCTCCGCGATGGTCTCCAGCAGGTCGGTCCGCTTCTTCGGGAGCCGGCCCCCCGCGGGGAGAGCCGCCACGGCCTGCCGGGAGCGGACCTCCTCCAGCACCGTGGCGTCGGCCGGCGGGGCGGCAGCGGGCGCGGCCTCCGCGAGCGCCTCGACGAGGCGGGCCAGGCGCGGGGCGGCGGCGCGGGCGGTGCCGGCGTCCGGCGCCTGGGCGAGAGGGCGAAGGATGGAGACGTCCGGCTCCAGCATCTCCTCACCATGCACGATCCGGTCGTCGAGCAGATCCTGCGCACCGGTCCGCGCCCCGACCCAATCGCCGCCGCGCAGCCGGGTCTCCAGCGCCGCGAGCCGCTGCCGGTAGATGGCGAGAGAGAGGTCTTCGGCCGTCAGGGCCTCCGGGAGGAGCGCCAAAGCTGTGATCAGACCGGCGAGGGGGAGGGAGGCGCGGATCTTCACGCCACCTCCTCCTGTCCGCGGCTGCGGAGCGCGTCGAACCAGGCGGCGAGATCTTCGCCGCTCTGCCGGGCGCGGGCCTGGCGGACGGTCACCACGAGCGAGGCGATCCAGAACGGCTCGACGAGGAGCACGGCCCCGGCCACGGCGAGGACGACGAACTGCTGGTTGTCCCAGCTCAGGGCGACCTGCCACCAGGAGCCGGTGGCGCCGGTCATCAGGCCGGCCGCCCAGACGAGGATCTGGAAGAGGGCGGAGAGGTTGATGAAGGCGACCGGCAGGGCGAAGAGGAAGACCGTGGTCAGGCCGGCGAGCACGCCGGGGGGCTGGACGTTCCGGGCCATCCGCAGCAGGGAGGCGAAGAAGCCTGGCCGGTCCTCCAGAGGCGAGGTGGCCGCGGCCAGGCCGGTGAGCAGGGCGAGGAACGGGAGCGCCACGATCGTCCACTCCGTGGCGATGAAGAGCAGCTCGAAAAACGCGGCGGCGTAGAGATAGGAGAGAAAGCCGGCGGCGGGGAGGCGCAGCCTCTCCCGGAGCGGCAGGCGGTGGAACCCCTCCCCGCCCGCGCTGAGCGCCAGCGCGCAGGACCGGGCATAGACCGCCCGTCCCCAGAACGCGGGCAGCAGGGCGGCAGACACCAGCAGCGAGAGCGAGGTCAGGTAGGAGACGTGGTCCGAGGCGTCGTCCCCGAGCTGGAGCAGCCGGTTGGCGAGCCAGGCCTCCAGGAAGCGCAGCGGGAGGGAGGTCAGGACGAGGAGCCCCGCCGGACCCGGGATCCGGCGCGACACCAGATCCACCGCCGCGTCCAGCACGGCCCCGGTGGTGAGCCGCCTCCGGATCACCTCAGAACACCTCCGCCAGAACCGCTCCGATCCAGACGCGCACGATGGTCGCTCCGGCGAGCAGGGCGAACGTCCCCAAGGTCAGAAGGGCGAGCCGCAGCGCGTCGCGGCGCACGCCGACCGCGGCCCGCCGCTTCGCCAGGCAGTCGACGCAGCAGTGGATCCCCTCCCAGAGCGTCGAGCACGCCTGGCAGACGGGCCGGCGGCAATCGACGCAGATCGCCAGGGCCGGGCGGTCCGGATGATTGAAGCAGCGGGTGGGAGTGGCGGTCTTCAGCAACTGGAGCCCCATTCTATCCAGAAGAGGGCTCACGTCCCTCTGCTGATAGAATGACGCAGAGAACCCCGTACGTTTCCTCGGGCTGGTCCCGGGGTCGATGCAAGAGATCGAGGAGAGATTTCCATGCCCTGCAAGAACCACCCATCCGTCGAGGGGCCGCTGTGGCAGTGCTCGCGTTGCGGCAACCCGTTCTGTGTCGACTGCATCGTCCAGATCGGCGGGCAGACCTACTGTGCCGACTGCAAGGCCGAGGCGATGCGCGACCTGCGCTCCGGCGTGCCGGTCCACCAGCTCGAGCTGGCGTCGATCGGCCAGCGCTTCGTGGCCCTGTTCCTCGACGGCATCATCCTTGGGCTCCCGATCGGCCTGGTGATCGCCGCGATCGTCTTCGGGGTCATGGCGTCCGCGTCCTCCGGTGAGACGCCCGAGGAGCTGATCGGCGGGGTCATCGTGGCGGTCCAGTTCGGGGTCACGTTCCTCATGATGGGCATCTGGATTTTGTACGAGGGCACCATGCTCTCCAGGGGCGGCCAGACTCTCGGCAAGAAGATCATGAAGCTCAAGGTCGTGACGCCCGAGGGGAACGACCTGACGCGCGGCCAGGCGTATGGGCGGGCCGCGATCCGCCAGCTCATCTCGCTGTTCTGCGCCATCATCGACTACGCGCCGGCCTTCGGGCAGGACCGGACCTGCATCCACGACATGGCCGCGAAGACGCGCGTGGTGACCTGGAATGGCTGAGCGCCGGGCCGCGCGGGGTCCCTACATCGGCCCCGCCTGCCCGCGCTGCAGCATGCCGCTCGACGCGTCGATCCTCGACACGGGCGAGCAGAGGTGCCCGTCCTGCTCCGGGACCTTCTGGGCGACCCCGTTCGCGCCGCCGGAGCCGCGCGCCGAGGCCGTGGCCTCGATCCTGGAGGCGGGACCGGAGGGAGGCGTCCCCTGTGCCCGCCACTCCGGCAACGTCGCAGTGGCGAGCTGCTCGCGCTGCGGCGTCTTCATGTGCTCCCTGTGCAAGATCGACATCGACGGCCTGGAGCTCTGCCCCTCGTGCTTCGATCGTCTGGCGAGCGAAGGGGCGCTGGTCTCGACGCAGACCCGCATCCGCGACTACCGGGGCATGGCGGTCACGCTCGGGGTCGTCGGCTGCTTCATGTACATCTTCGGGCTCATCACCGGCCCGGCGACGTTCTATCTCGCCTGGCGCGGTTTCCGGCAGCGCCGGGAGCTCGGCGACCAGGGTGGGGTGTGGTCGCTGGTCGTCGCGGTCGTGCTCGGGGCCCTCCAGATCGCCATCGTGGGCATCATGATCTTTTCGATGGTCGGTGTTCTCAGCAGATGACGGGCCTGCCACCGCCGCGGCGCCGGTTCGTGGGCTCCTTCATCAGCTGGACGGAGAGGATGCGGGTCTTCCGCGCGGACGAGGCGCTGGAGGTCGATTCCTCCGACCGCTACGAGATCCGGCGCCGGAGGGTCTTCTTCGACGAGGTGCTGCTCGCGACGGTGCACCGGGAGCTGGGCGGCGGGCCGTATCCGTGGTCGTTCGCGAGTCTCGCGCTGCTCGCCGCCCTGCTCTCCCTGGCGTTCGCGTCCGAGCCGGCCGCTCTCGGCATCACCCTGGGCATCGCGGGGCTCTTCGGCGTTCTCGCGCTCGCGGGTTTCCTGCTGCCTTCGTGGATTGTCACGGTCTACGGCAAGCGGGCGCGGGCGCGGATCCGCTACCGGCTGCGCGAAGCCAAGGCGCGCACGCTCTACGAGGAGGTCTGCCAGGCGGCGGCCGAGGCGCAGCGGGCGCTGGCCGAGAGGCAGAGCCCGCCGCCGGTGGTGGAGGTGCCGCTGCCGCCGGAACCCCCCTACTCCGCGTAATACCCCGTGACGTCCAGAACCACGTGCGTCGTGCCGCCCGCTCCGTTGAGGATGCGGATCGTGCCGGCCCCATCGGTCGCCAGCCCGAGGGTGGCGTTGTTGGCCAGGATCGTCCCACTCGGGAAGTTCAGGATGGAGGTCCCGAGAGGGAAGGCGTTGCCTGGAACGATGCTGAGGTAGCCGCCGACCGTGGGAGAGATGACCGTCACGTTCGCCGCGACCGCGACGGCGTTCGCGGGGACGCCGCAGCTTCCGGCGATGGGGAAGCTGCGCTCTCCGGTGGGACTGAGCACCGGGCCTCCAGCGGGGCCGTCGGGGTTGCGCGTGTCGAGCACGCGGCACGGAGCCAAGGTGTAGAAGTCGGTCGCCACAGGCTGTGGGGCATAGAAGAAGGCGTTCGGCTTCGTGGCGGAGGCGGTGTCCGGATTCGTGACCACCACGCCTACCGCGCCGGTCGCGTGGGCCGGCGTGGTCACGGTGAGCTGGGTCGAGCTATTGAACGTCACAGCGACCGAGGTGCCGCCGAAGCTCACGGTCGCACCGCTCCGGAAATTGGCGCCGTTGATCGTGACCAGCGTGCCGCCGGCGGTCGTGCCGTTGTTCGGGGAGAGCGTCGTGATCGCCGGGAGCGGGAAGACGCAGACGCCGATTTTAGGCGTGACGACTTCGGTGATCAGGTCGACCGTACGCGGATGGAAGACGTTCACGGCGTGGCACGATCCGGAGGGCTGGATGGTGTGGCAGTAGCTCATCAGCGTACCCTCGACGTTGGTCACGCCGTTGATCGTCGTCTGTGCCGGGCAGGAGGTCGGCCCGGAGTAGCAGCTTGCACTCTCTCCGCTGAAGCAGGAGTCGATCGGCGGGCTGTAGCAATGCGTGTGAGGGGACCCGAAGTTGTGGCCGATCTCGTGGCCCACGACGAAGGCGTCGCTCGCTCCGGTGCTGCCGTTGTATTTGAAGACCTGGGAGAAGCTGTAGCCGTACACGGTGCTGCACAGCGCATGCGAGACGTTGGCCCGTCCCGCGCTGAGGAACGGGTTGGGGCTCTTGCCCGACAACAGCATGGCGAGCCCGCGCTGGACGCTCCCGTTGTTGGCGCCCCAGTAGACGGCCAATTCAGAGAGCTGGCTCTGCGTGACGCTGCCATCGCCCGCCGGCGGCTGGCTGTAGGGATCGGGCGTCGTGGAGACCCGCAGGAACGTGGTGCCCTGAAGCAGGCGGATGTTCAGGTCCCGCTCATAGATCACGTTCAGGGCGGCGATCAGGGCCGCCACGTAGCTCGTCGCATTCGTCGTATTGTCGGAAAACTTCTGCTGCAGCATCTCGTTGTCGGTGTCCACGGCCAGGGTGACGGTGTGCAGAGAGGAGATCACGCGTCCGACGATGGACTCGATCGGCGATCCCTCGGCCGGGGCGCCGGCCGGCCGCTCCTGGAGGAAGTCGAGGGGCTCGTCCGCTGTCGATTGCCCGCACGTCCAGGAGAGGGGCTCGGCCTTGCCGTTCGCCGGGAGGAAGTACTCCGGAACCGTCACCAGGTGGCCGCGTCCCTTGGCCGCTTCGGGGAAGGGACGGATCTCGAAGCTCCCCTTTGGAGAGACGGCGAGCCCCTGGAAGGCGCCGGTGTCGGGATCGAGCCCGGCGAAGACGCGGGTCTCCGGGGCGTCTTCGGCGAAGCCTTGAAAGAAGGCCATGCGCGAGCGCGGGACCTCGGTGCGCCGGTCCCCTTCGACCTTCCAGATCCGGGCGCCGGGCGCGTAGATCTCGAAGCGGGTGAGCCGCACGTCCGC
This sequence comes from Thermoanaerobaculia bacterium, assembly GCA_035264905.1. Classification (GTDB taxonomy): domain Bacteria; phylum Acidobacteriota; class Thermoanaerobaculia; order Multivoradales; family UBA5704; genus UBA5704. The sequence goes on along the minus strand of DATFPH010000460.1, from coordinate 8,466 downwards.
GCGAACGCCGGGGGCCACGGGCCAGCCGGCGATCCGGACCGTCTCCTCCGGAGCCACGCGGAGGAGGGCGGGGGCCAGAGCCTCGCCGAAGGTCACGACCTCGGCCCGGACGTCCGTCCCGGGTGCGTCGATGACCTGGCCCTGCGCCGCGGCCGCGAGCCGGACGGGACCGTCCGCCGCGGCGAGAACCATCGCGGGGATGAAACCACAGACGACAGACAACGCGCCGACGAGTCGACGAGCGCTCTTCATCTCGGGTCCTCCTGGGGAAAGCTGACCCGGGATTATACAGAGCTGCGCATGGTTTACGAGGTCGGCTTTACGAGGTCAGTAGTACCCCGTCACGTCCACGACCACGTTCGTCGTTCCCGTCGAATTGTTGCTGATGACGATCGTCCCCGTCCCGTCCGTGGCCAGGCGGAGGGTGGCGTTGTTGGCCAGCATCCTCCCGGGGATCAGGCTGAGCAGGCTCGTTCCCAGGTCGAACGCGTTGCCGGGGAAGATGCTGAGATACCCGGAGGCCGTGGGCCCGGTCACCGTCACGTTGACCACCACCGTCGTGGCGGTCGCCGGGACGCCGCAGCGGCCGGTCGCCGGGAACGACCGCTGGGTCGAGGGACCCAACGCCGGGCCGCCCCAGGTGCCGTTGGCGTTGCGGGTATCGAGGAGCCGGCACGGAGTGACCGTGAAGAAGTCCGTCGCGACCGCGGGCGGGGCATAGAAGAACCCGGGGTTTTTCGTGGCGCTCTGCCCGCCCGGATTGGTGACGACGACGCTCACCGAGCCGGTGGCGTGCGCTGGAGCCGTGACCGTGAGCTTCGTCGAGCTGTTGAAGGTCACCGAGGAGGCCGCGGTGCCTCCGAAGGTCACGGTCGCCCCGCTCTGGAAGTTGGCGCCGGTGATCGTGGTCACCGTCCCGCCGGCGGTCGTGCCCGAGGCCGGGCTGAACGTGGAGATCGTCGGCTCCGGGGGCGTCGTGCCGCCGGCCGGGAAGATGCAGACGTTGACCTTGGCCTGGATCTTCGGTTGCAGCAGGGCCACGCTCCCGGGGTGGAACACGTTCGAGGTGGTGCAGCCGATCCCCCCGAGGTGGCAGTAGCTCATCAGGGTGCCGGTGACGTTGGGCACGCCGTTGATCGTGGTCGGCGCCGGGCAGCTCTTGGTCCCGGTGTAGCAGCCCGCCTCGGTGTTGTAGCAGTTGTCGAGCGGCGGGTTGTAGCACTGCGTGTGCGGCGAGCCGAAGTTGTGCCCGATCTCGTGCGCCACCACCATGACCTCGCCGGTGCGCACCGTGGTCCCGGAGGTGTAGAGCTGGGTGTAGCTGTAGCCGCTCGTCTTGCTGCAGAGCACGTCCAGCCAGGCGATGCCCGATGCGCCCGCGCCGCCCCGGGCCGAGAGCATGGCCGCCGCGGCCCGGTTGACACCTGAGTTGTTGGCGTTCCAATAGTTCCCGAACTCCTGGAGCTTGTCGAACGTCGACCCCGTGGACGTATAGGGGTCCGCGGCGGCGCGCAGGAAGGTGGTCCCCTGGACGAGGCGGATCAGCAGGTCCCGCTCGTAGATCACGGTCATCGAGGCGAACAGGCTGGCGATGAAGTCGGTCGCCGCCGTCACGTTGCCGCCGAACTTCGTGTTGATCAGCTCGTTGTCGGTGTCCACCGCGATCGCGGCGGTGTGGAGCGAGGTGATCGCCTCCTCGAAGAGGGGGAGGGTGGTCGAGGCCTCGGCCTTGTTCTCCAGGAATTCCAGGGGTGCGCCGGACTGGTCGCAGCTCCACGCCGTCTCCGTTCCCGTGCCGGCGGCGAGCGGCTCGGAGGCGCCCACCAGGTGCTCGGAGGCGAGCGCCCGCGGCTCGATCTCCCGCAGGGGACGGATCTCCTGGAGCCCCGCCGCCGTCGAGGAGAACCCGGAGAACGTCGAGGTGGCGGGGTCGACCGCCACGAACACGCGGCTCTCCGCATCGCCGGCGGCCTGGCCGCGGAAGAAAGCGAGCTTGGAGCGCGGCACCTCGGTGAGAGCGCCGCCGCGCCCGACCTTCCAGATCTTCGCGTCCGGGGCATAGGCGTCGAAGCGGGTGAGGACGACCGGCGCCCGCTCGCCCGGCGCCACGGGCCATTCGTCGATCTGCACCTCCCCCTCCAGGGGGACCCGGAGGAGCGCGGGCGCCAGGCTTTCGCCGAAGCGGACGATTTCTGCCTGGTTGGCGGCCTGCGCCGTCGCGGAGCCCGTCCCGGAGATCTCCAGGAGCCTCCCCTGGGGCTGGGCGTCGAGCCGCAGGCCCGGGCCGGAAGGCGCCGCGGCCAGGGAGATCGCGGGCAGACAGACGAGAATGGACAGGGCTCCGAGGGCTTGACGCAGTCGCTTCATCAGCAAGGTCCTCTCAGATCTAGACAACGAAGCAATCCTGCGGCAGTTCCGCTTCCCTGTCTGTGATGTAGTTCTCTGCCGGGGTGTGACCTGGCTCACGGACTGGCCTGGGAACAAGTTATGGGCATGTGGCTATTCCAGCTCTCCTGTTTTCTTGGAGGACCATTTCGATTAAGCTAACGCCGCCTCACCGTGGCACTGGAATTTAGGAGGAGCCCCTCCGCAGCATCCGGCTCGCCCGGATCCGGGGGCTCTGGAGGTCGTCTGGATGTCGAGTCTGTGGCAGGACGTTCGGTTCAGCTTTCGAACGCTGAGCAAGAGCCCGGGGTTCACCCTGGTGGCTGTCCTCACGATGGCGTTGGGGATCGGTGCGTTGAGCTCGATCTTCAGCGTCGTCAATGCGGTCCTCCTGCGGAAGCTTCCGTATGAGGACCCTGGCCGCCTGGTCCTGGCGGACGGGTTGAACCTGAAGGACGAGACGCAGCGCTGGTCGATCTCGTACCTCGACTTCCAGGACCTGCGGACCCGGCTGCGCACGTTCGAGTCGTTCGCGGCGAGGACCGACGCCCGCGACCTCGCGCTGCGGACCGACCAGGGGCCGGAGATGATCAAGGGGGAGATCGTCTCTTCGCCCTATTTCCAGCTCCTTGGCATCAAGGCGGCGAAGGGGCGGACCTTCATTCCCGAGGAGGACAAGGCCGGAGGACCGCGGGTGGCGATCCTGTCCAACGAGATCTGGCACAGCCGCTATGGGGGCGAGCCGGTCGTCGGACGGGTGATCACTCTGGACGACCTCGGCTACACCGTGGTGGGGATCCTCCCGCCGGGCTTTCGGGGACTGTCGGACGAGGCGCAGGTCTGGCTGCCGCTGTCCACTGCCACCGTGTTGGGCAAGGACTACGAGGAGCGCGAGCTCCGCTGGCTCTACGGGGTCGGCCGGTTGAAGAAGGACACGCCGCTGGAGAAGGCGCGGCGCGACATGGACGCGGTGATGCGGCAGCTCGAGATCGAGTATCCGTCCTCCAATAAAGACGCGCGCGTCAAGGCCACTCCCCTGGCGCAGGCCTGGTTCGGCGAGCTGAAGAAAAAGCTTTTTATCCTGCTCGCCGGCGGGATGTTCCTCCTGCTCATCGTCTGCACCAACCTGGCAAACCTGCTGCTGGCCCGCTTCGTGGCGCGGCGGCGCGATCTGTCCCTGCGCATGGCGCTGGGGGCCGGCCGCCGCGGGCTGGTGCGGCAGATCCTCGCCGAGAGCGTCCTCCTCGCCCTCCTGGGCTGCGCCGCGGGCCTGCTGGTGGCCCGTTCGAGCGCCGGGCTGCTGGTGCGGGCGAGCGGCATCCAGCTCAAGAGCTTCGTCAACGTCAACGTGGACCTGGTCGTGGTGGCGGTGATCCTGGTGGTCTCCCTCGCCGCCGGCCTGCTCTTCGGCCTGGTGCCGGCGCTGGTCTTGTCGACCCGGCTGCGGCTCTACGAGATCTTCAACGACACGGGACGGCGCAGCGGCCAGGGCGAATCGCACCAGCGCTTCCAGAACATGCTGATCATCGGCGAGGTCGCCCTCGCCCTCGTGCTGCTGGTCTGTGCCGGGTTGATGGCCAAGGGGTTCCAGCACCTGCACGACACCCAGCTCGGCTTCAAGGGCACCCACCTGCTGACCGTCCGGCTGAACACCAAGGGGGAGCGGTACCTCCAGGATCCTGCCCTGTTCAACCTGGTGCCCGAGATCCGCGAGCGGATCGCGGCGATTCCGGGGGTCAGCTCGGTCGCCCTGGAAGGGCCGTACATCCCGACGGACGACTGGCTGGGGGCCTACTTCACGTTGGACGACCGGCCCCCTTCGGAGGGGGAGCTCCTGGGCGTCCTCCACTTCGTCAGCCCCGGCTACTTCGATACGCTCGGCGTCGGGATGAAGCACGGCCGCGAGGTGCTCCCCTCCGACACGTCGCAGGCGCAGCGGGTGGCGGTGATCAACGAGAGCATGGCCGATCACTTCTGGCCGGGGCAGAACCCGGTCGGCAAGCGGATCCTTCTCGGCAAGCAAGGGCCCAAAAACAAGAACCCGTGGAGCACCGTGGTCGGGGTGGTCCACGACGTGCGGCACGACGGGCTGCTGCGCAATGACGAGCGCCCGGCGCACAACGTCTACCTGTCGCTCCTCCAGCAGGTGCCGCGGCGCCCGTCGACGTTGGGCGTGCTGGTGCGCACCCAGGGCGACCCGGCGAACCTGACGTCCGAGGTGGTGACCCAGCTCGGCAAGATCGCCCCCGACATCCCGATCTACGATCCGATGACCATGGAGGGCCGGCTCGGGGAGCAGACGCTGCAGAACCGCTCGTTCGTGCTGCTGATGAGCCTTTTCGCCTTTTTCGCGCTGGCGCTCGCCGCGGTCGGCGTCTACGGCGTGGTCTCCTACTCGGTGGCCAACCGCACGCAGGAGATCGGCGTCCGCATGGCGCTCGGGGCGCAGCTGCGCGACGTGCTGCGGCTCGTCGTGGGGCAGGGGAGCCGCCTGGCTCTGGTCGGCGTGGCGCTGGGGCTCCTCCTCGCCGCGCTGGTGACGCCGGTCCTGCAGGCCTGGCTGTTCGGCGTGAGCCCGCTCGACAAGGTGATCCTGGTCGGAATGTCGTTGCTCCTCCTGGGCGTGGCGGTGGCGGCGAGCTACATCCCGGCCCGCCGCGCGGCCAAGGTCGCGCCGTTCCAGGCGCTGCGGCTGGAATAGCCGGGGATGCACTCAGGCAACCGGTCCGCCGACCCGCGGTCGGCGGAGCCTCAAACAGCCCGCTCCAGCGGGCTCCTTTCTCCGGGGGAGCGGGCCCTCTGGTTCCTGCACCGCTTGGCGCCGGGGAGCGCCGCCTATAACCTGGCGGGCGCGATCCGCATCGCGCATCTGGACTCCGCGGCTCTCCGCCGGGCCGTGCTCCGGCTGGTCGAGCGCCATGCCGCCCTGCGCACCACCTTTCCCGCCGCGGACGGGGAGCCGTTCCGCCGCGTGCAAGGGTGGCTCGAGCCCGAGATCGTCGAAGAGGACGCTTCCGGCCTCGCCTGCGCCGCGATCCGCGGGCGTTTCGAGGCGGAGGCGCTGCGACCTTTCGATCCAGAACGCGGGCCGCTCCTCAGGGTGCGGCTCTTCCAGATCGACAACCAGTGCGGCGGCAGGGGCGCCGCACTTTTTGTTTTCCATCATCTGATTGCTGACTTCTGGTCGCTAACAATCATCCTCCGTGAGCTCGGGGAGCTCTACGGCGAGGAGACGGGCGGCGCTCCCGCGGAGCTCCTGCCGCCGCCGGCTCTCTACGAGCAGTGGGCCGAGCGCCGGACGCTGGAGCTGGCCGGACCCCGCGGAGAGGCGCTGCGCGCGTTCTGGACGGAGCGCCTGGCCGGGCCGGTGCCGGTTCTCGACCTGCCGGCGGACCGGCCGCGGCCGGCCGTGCCGAGCGGCGCGGGCGTGGGAGGCTCCGGGCGGCTCGGCGCCGAGGTGACGGCGCGCCTCCAAGCCTTCACCCGGGAGCGCGGCGCGACGCTCTTCGCCGCCGCGCTCGCCGGCTTCCAGCTCCTGCTGCACCGGACCACCGGGGACGAGGAGATCTGGATCGGCGTGCCGGCCGCGGGCCGCGGACCGGCGCGGTGGGCCCGCACGGTCGGCTACTTCGTCAATCCGGTGGTGCTGCGCGGCCGGCTGCGGGAGGCGGTCTCGTTCCGCGAGCTGCTCGACAGCGCCCGCACCGAGTCGGAGGAGGCGCTGGCCCACCGCGACTGGCCGTTCCCCTGGCTCGCCGAAGAGCTCCATCCGGTGCGCGACGCCGGCCGCACGCCGCTCTTCCAGGCCCTGCTGGTGCTCTACCGGACGCGGTATGCGGAGGAGGAGCCGCTGGCTCTCCTCGCTCTGGGCGAGGGGGGCGGGGCGGCCCGCCTCGGGGGCCTCGCGATCGAGACGCTCCCCCTCGGCCGCCGCGGCTCCCAGCTCGACGTCTCGCTCACCGCGGCCGTGGTGGCGGGGGAGCTGCGCCTGCGCCTGGAGCTCGACGCCGACCGCTTCGACGCGGCCACCGCCCGGCGCCTGCTGGACCACCTGGAGGCGCTCCTGGAGGCGGCGGCGGAGCGGCCGGACGCCCCGGCGGACGACCTCCCCCTGCTGCGCGGCGCCGAGCGGCAGGCCCTGTTTCTCGAATGGAACGATCCGCGCGCCGCGGCGCCCGTCGAGGGCTCGCTGGATGCCCTGCTGGCGGCCCAGGCGGAGCGGACGCCGCACGCGACAGCTTTGGTGTGCGCCGAGCGGCGGCTCTCCTACCGCGAGCTGGTCGACCGCGCGGAGCGCCTGGCGCAGAGCCTGCGCGCGCTGGGAGCCGGACCCGAGGTGCGGGTGGGGATCTGCGCCGGCCGGTCGGCCGAGCTGGTGATCGGCATCCTCGCCATCCTGCGGTCCGGAGCGGCCTACGTGCCGCTCGATCCGGCGCATCCGCGCGAGCGCCTGGCCTGGACGCTGGAGGACTCGGGCGCGGCGCTGCTGGTCACGGAGAGCTCCCGCCTCAACTTGTTCGCCGAGGGCGTGCGCACCGTCCTGCTCGATGCGCTCCAGGACGAGACCGGTCCGCTGCCCGCGGCGCTCCCCGCTCCGGACCCGCGCCGGCTCGCCTACATCCTCTACACCTCCGGCTCCACCGGCCGTCCCAAAGGGGTGGCCCTGGAGCACGCCGGCGCCCTGGCACTGCTGCGCTGGGCGGGGCGCGTCTTCACGGCCGGGGAGCTGGAGGGGGTCGTGGCCTCCACCTCGATCGGCTTCGACCTCTCGGTCTTCGAGCTGTTCCTGCCGCTCTCGCGCGGCGGCACGGTCGTCCTGGTGCCGGACGCGCTCCACGCCGGCGCGGCCCCGGGCGTCACGCTGATCAACACGGTGCCTTCGGCGATGGCCGAGCTGGTGCGCCTCGGCGCGGTGCCGCCGACGGTGCGGGTGGTCTGCCTGGCCGGCGAGCGCCTGCCGGGCGAGCTGGCCGCGGCTGTCCACCGCGCCGTGCCGGGCTGCCGGGTGCTCAACCTGTACGGTCCGACCGAGTCCACGACCTATTCGACCTGGTTCGAGGTGGCGCCGGAGAACGGGCGGGAGCCGGCGATCGGATGGCCGGTCGACGGCACGCGCGTCCATCTGCTGGACCGCCGGCTGCGGCCGCTGCCCATCGGGGTCGCGGGGGAGCTGTTCCTGGCTGGCGCGGGGCTCGCGCGTGGCTACGTCGGGCGGCCGGACCTCACGGCCGAGCGCTTCGTGCCCGACCCTTGGAGCCCGCAGCCCGGCGGCCGCCTCTACCGCACGGGGGATCTCGGGCGGTGGCGGCCGGACGGCGTGCTGGAGATCCTCGGCCGGCTCGACCAGCAGGTGAAGCTGCGCGGCTTCCGTATCGAGCTCGGGGAGGTCGAGGCGGCTCTGACCACGCACCCGGCGGTGCGCGACGCGGCCGTCGAGGTGCGGGGGGATGCTGCGGGCGACCGCCGGCTGGTGGCCTGGGTGGTGCCCGCGGGGCTCGATCCGGCGGCGCTGCGCGATCATCTCGCCGCGCGGCTGCCCGGCCCCATGGTGCCGTCGACGTTCGTCTCCCTGGAAGCGCTGCCGCGGACGCCGAACGGCAAGGTGAACCGCCGGGCGCTGGCCGCGCGGCCGCTCCCCGAGGAGGGGCCGGCCGCCGGCTACGTGCCGCCGCGCAACTCCGTGGAGGACTCTCTGGCGGCCGTGTTCGCGGAGGTCCTCGGGCGCGAGCAGGTTGGCGCGCAGGACGACTTCTTCGCCCTCGGCGGCCATTCGCTGCTCGCCACCCGCGTCCTCGCGCGGGTCGGCGAGCTGTTCCGGGTCGACCTGCCGCTGCGCGACCTCTTCGAGGCGCCGACGCCGACCGGGCTCGCCGAGCGGCTGCGCAACACGGCGCGCGGACGGACGGCGCCGCCCATCCGCCGCGGCATCGCGGGCGGACCGGACGAGCCGGTCGTCCTCTCCTTCGCCCAGGAGCGCTTCTGGTTCCTCCACCGCCTGGAGCCGGAAACGCCGGCGTACAACGTGGCCGGCGCCGTGCGCATCCGCGGGCCGCTGCGGATCGCGTCCCTGGAGCAGGCCCT
>DATFPH010000459.1:0-12842 GCA_035264905.1 Thermoanaerobaculia bacterium | reverse complement strand
GATTTACGATTTACGATTGAGGTCTGGGTTCCTCCAAATCGTCAATCGTCAATCGTAAATCGTAAATTGCGTCGGTGATCAGCACCGCCGCCTGCGCGTCTTCGAGCATAAAGGCCATCCGCTCCTGCGGATAGGTCGGGTCGAGCGGGACATACGCGGCGCCGGCCTTGAGCACGCCCAGCATCCCCAGCGCCAGCTCCGGCCCTCCGGCCGCCTGCACCCCGACGACCTCCTCGGCGCCGACGCCCAGACGGCGCAGGCGGCGTGCCAGGCGGTCCGCCCGCCCGTCCAGCTCGGCGAAGCTCCACGCTCCTCCGTCGAAGAGGACGGCCGGGGCGACGGGCCGCTCCCGCGCCCAGCTCTCGAAGAGGCCGTGCAGACCCGCACCGGGCGACGGGCCGGTTCCCGTGTCGTTCCACTCGACCAGCACCTGGTGCCGCTCCGCCGGGCTCCACGGCGACACCTCCGCGAGGGCTGTCTCGGGGGCGGTCGCGAGGGCCTGGAGCATCGCGCGCAGCCACCCGTGGAGGCGCTCGACGGTCGAGGGATCGAAGAGGTCGCTGCTGTGCTCGAAGCCGAGAAGCGGACCGCCGCCCGTGCCGGCGACCGTCAACGTCAGGTCGAAGGGGACGAAATGGCTCCGTACGCCCTCCAGCGGAGCCCCGGAGAGCCCCGGCAGCTCCAGCGGGGGCTGCGCCGCCGCCAGGCTCAACATCACCTGGAAGATCGGCGTGTGGCCGAGGCTGCGCTGCGGCTTGACCGCTTCGACGAGCAGCTCGAACGGCAAGTCCTGATGGGCATGGGCGGCGAGCACCATCGCGCGCGTCCGCGCCAGGAGGTCGCCGAGCGAAGGGCGGCCCACGAAGCTGGCGCGGAGCGCCAGCGTATTGACGAAGAACCCGATGAGACCTTCGGTCTCCAGGCGGTTGCGGCCGGCGATCGGCGTGCCGACGACGATCTCGCTCTCGCCGCTCCAGCGGCCGAGCAGCGCCTGAAGGGCGGCCAGGTAGAGCATGTAGGGAGTCGCCGAGCGGGCGCGGCCCGCGGCGCGGAGAGCCTCCGCCAGCTCCGCCGGCAGGGGTTGCCATGCGATCGTGCCGCGGAAGGTCTGGACCGCGGGGCGTGGCCGGTCGGTGGGCAGCGCGAGGAGCTCCGGCGCGCCGGCCAGATGCTCGCGCCAGAAGGCCAGCTCCGCCTCCAGAGCCTCGCCCCGCAGCCAGCCGCGCTGCCAGACCGCATGGTCCGCCGGCTGGACCGGCAGCTCCGGCAGCACCGGGGCCTCGCCGCGCGCCAGGGCCGCATAGACCGTGCCGAGCTCCTCCACCAGGACGCGCATCGACCACTCGTCGCCGACGATGTGGTGCGTGGTGAGCACCGCGGCGGTCTCCTCGGCGCCGAGAACGACGAAGCGGGCGCGCACGAGGGGCCCGCGCGCGAGGTCGAACGGGCGCAGGAGCTCGCTCTCGGCGAGGCGGCGCAGCTCGCCTTCGCGCAGGGCCGGCGCGAGGGCGGTGAGGTCGACCGTGGCGACGTCCGGCGGCAGCGCGGCGTGAACGGCCTGCACCGGCTCTCCGCCGGGCGCGGCCGAGAACGTGGTCCGCAGCGCCTCGTGTCGGCGGACGGCCGCTTCGAGGCTCGCCTGGAGGAGGTCCCGCCGCGCCGCGCCGCGGAGGCGCACGGCGTCGAAGAGGTTGTAGACCGGGTTGCCCGGCTCGAGCTGGTCGACGAGCCAGAGCCGCTGCTGCGCGAAGGACAGAGGGAGAACGCCCTGCCGCGGCACCGGAACGAGGGGCGGCGGGGCCGCCGCGCGTTCGGTCTGGAGCGCCCGGCGCACGGCGCCGGCCAGCCGGGCGACGGTGGGCGCCTCGAACAGCTCGCGCAGGGGCAGCTCCACTCCGAACGCCGCGCGCAGGCGCGACATGAGCTGCGTGGCGAGGAGCGAATGGCCGCCCAGCATGAAGAAGTCGTCGTAGACCCCGACGCGGTCGCGCCCCAGCACCGCGGCCCAGATCCCGGCGAGCAGCTCCTCGACCGGGTCGGAGGGCAGCGCCTCGGCCGCCTCGGCAACGGAGATCTCCCAGCCCTCCGGACGCTCGCGCAGGGCCCTCCGGTCCACCTTGCCGTTCGAATTGAGCGGCAGCTCGTCCAGAAAGCCCCAGGCGGTGGGGATCAGGGGCTCCGGCAGCTTCTCCCGCAGGAAGGCGCTGAGCGTCCGCGCCAGCTCGCTACCGCCCTCCCCGTCCCGCGGGACGATCCAGGCGGCAAGCCGCTTCTCGCCGGTCCGCTCCGGCAGCGCCACGACCGCCGCCTGCCGCACCCGCGGATGCCCGGCCAGGATCGCCTCGATCTCGCCGGGCTCGATGCGGTGCCCGCGCACTTTCATCTGGTTGTCGATCCGACCGAGGATCTCCAGGTTCCCGTCCGCCAACCAGCGGACCAGATCGCCCGTGCGGTACAGGCGCGCGCCCGGCGACGCGCTCAGCGGATGAGGGACGTAGCGCTCGGCGGTCAGGTCCGGCCGGCCCAGGTAGCCGCGCGCCACGCCGAGGCCGCCGATCACCAGCTCGCCGGCTGTGCCGATCGGCAGCGGCCGCAGGTCCGCGTCCACCACGTACACATCGCTGCCGCCGAAGGGCCGGCCGATCGGCACCGGCCCCTCCGCGGCGAGACGGCCGGCCGCAGGCGAGAGCTCGAAGAAGGTGGAGTCAATCGTCGTCTCGCTGGTCCCGTAGGAGTCGATCAGCCGGGTATCCGGGCCGCAGAACCGGGCCAGCGCGCGCATCTCCCCCATCGACCAGAGATCCGAGCTGACCAGCAGCAGGCGCAGGAAGTCGAGGGAGCCGCCGTCCCGCTCCAGGGTCTCCTGGAGCCCGCGCACCACCGCCGGCACGAATTCAGCGGCGGTGACCCCTGCGGCGCGCATCAACGCCAGGAGGCGCGGAGGATCGAGCAGCGTCTCCCGCGGGCAGAGGACCAGGGAGCCGCCGGAACAGAGGGCCCGCACCAGGTCTCCCGAGAAGACGTCGAAGGTGAACGCCGCCATCTGGAGGTGGACCGCGCCCGCCGCCGCGCCGCGCAGGCCGTAGTCCTCCTCCCAGGCGAAATACGCGTTGGCGAGGCTGCGGTGCTCGATCAGGACGCCCTTGGGCCGGCCGGTGGAGCCAGAGGTGTAGACGACGTAGGCGAGGTTGCCCGGGAGGCACTCACCCCCGGGAGCGGGAGAGGGATGGACGGCGCGCTCGCCCTCGGAGGTGATCAGCACGCGGGCTCCGGAGTCCTCCAGAAGGAAGGCTTGGCGCTCCGCAGAGAACACCGGATCGATCGGGACGTAGCAGCCGCCGGCCCGGAGCGTGGCGAGCACGGCGACGATCAACCCAGGGGTGCGCTCCAGGCAGATCGCGACCGGCACCTCCGGGCCGGCTCCCAGGGCTTGCAGGCGCTCGGCGAGGACGGCGGACCGGCCGGCCAGCTCGCGGTAGGTGAGCCGCTCGCCGGTGGCCGGCGCGACCACGGCGACCGCGCCGGGCGTGCGCTCGGCCTGGCGCAGGATCAGGTCATGGACGCGGACCTCGGAGTCCCATCCGCCGGGAGCTCCCCGCCATTCCAGGAGCTGCCAGCGCTCCGCCGCGCCGAGCAGGGGGAGGTCCGCGATCCACCGCTCCGGCGCCGCCGCCGCGGCGGCGAGCAGGCGGACGAACGATCCGGCGATCCGCTCGACCGTGGTGCGGTCGAACAGCGCATGGCTCAGCTCCAGCGCGCCGCGGAGCGCGCCGCCGTCGTCCGCCAGCTCCAGGCTCAGATCGAATTGCGCCTTGCCGCCGTGCGCCACGACGGGCTCCAGGGTCAGCCCGGGGAGGACGATGGGCGCCGCGGTGGCGGTCTGCAGGGCGAAGAGGACCTGGAACAGCGGCGCGACCGCGAGATCGCGCTCCGGCACCAGCTCCTCGACGAGCCGCTCGAACGGGAGGTCCTGGTGCTCGAAGACCGCGAGGACCGTCTCCCGCGTCCTCTCCAGCAGGCCGCGGAAGGTCAGCCCGGGGGCGCCGAAGCGGCCGCGCAGCACCAGGGTGTTGACGAAAAATCCAATCAGCCCCTCGATCTCCAGCCGGTTGCGTCCCGACACCGGCGTCCCGAGGAGCACGTCGTCCTGGCCGGAGAGGCGGTGGAGCAGCGTCTGAAACGCCGCGGCCAGCAGCATGAACGGGGTCACCCCCTCGGCCCGCGCCCGCCGGCGGAGCCCGGTGGTCAGCTCCGGGGAGAGGGTCACGGGGACGAGCGAGCCCGCGCGGCTCGGCCGCGGCCGGCGCGCCCGGTCGGCCGGGAGGGCGATCTCGCCCGGCGCGCCGTCCAGCTCCCGCCGCCACCAGTCGAGCTGCGCCGTGGCCGACGCGCCGTCGAGCTGGCCGCGCTGCCAGACCGCGAAGTCGGCGGGCTGGATCACCAACTCGGGCAGAGGCGAAGAGCGGCCGGCGGCGAAGGCATCGTAGAAGGCCGCGATCTCGCGTTGCAGCACGCCCATGGACCATCCGTCGGAGACGATGTGGTGCAGGGTCATGGCGAGGAGGTGCTCGTCCTCCGCGAGCCGGACCAGACCGAGGCGCAGCAGGGGACCGCGGCGGAGATCGAACGGCCGCCCGGACAGCTCGCCGGCGACGGCGAGGGCCGGCGCCTCCCGCCCGGCCGCGGGGAGGCGCGAGAGATCGACGGCGGACAGCTCCGGCCGTGCGGCGAAGGCGATGACCTGATGAGGCCGCCCTTCGCGCGCCTCGAACGTGGTGCGGAGCGCCTCGTGGCGCCGGAGGATCTCGGCGAAGATCCGCTCCACGAGAGCGACGGACAGCGCGCCGCGGAGCCGCACCGCGGATGGGATGTTGTAGGCCGCATCGCCCGGCTCCATCTGGTCGATCAGCCAGAGCCGCTGCTGCGCGAACGACAGGGGGAGCTCGCGGCCATCCCGCGGCACCGGGACCAGCGGCGGAGCGGCGGCTGCCGTCCGGCTCGCGCAGAGGGTCGCGGCGAGCCCCGCCACCGTGGGCTCCTCGAACAGCGCGCGCAGCGGGAGGTCCACGCCGAGCGCGGCGCGGACCCGCGACACGGCGCGGGTGACCAGGAGCGAGTGCCCGCCCAGCGCGAAGAAGTCGTCATGGACCCCCACCCGCTCCAGCCCCAGCACCTCGGCCCAGATCCCGGCGAGCAGCTCCTCGACCGGACCCGCAGGCGGCGCAGTCTCGTCCGCCACCACCCGCTCCGGCGCCGGCAGCGCCCCGCGGTCCACCTTGCCGTTGGGCGTCAGCGGCAGGGCGTCCAGCAGCACGAAGGCTGAGGGGAGCATGTACCCGGGCAGCCTGTCGCGAAGCCAGGAGGCCAGCCCGAGCTTTGGATCGGACCGATCGGTCGGATCCGTCGGATCGGTCGGATGAAAAACCACGTAGGCCACCAGGCGGACCTCGCCCGGCCCGTCGCGCCGCGCCAGGACCGCGCACTCCCGCACGCCGGAATGGGCGGCCAGGACGGCCTCGATCTCCCCTGGCTCGACGCGGAAGCCGCGGATCTTCACCTGGTGGTCGAGCCGGCCGAGGAACTCGATCGCGCCGTCCGGCCTCCGGCGGACCCGGTCGCCCGTGCGATAGAGCCGGCCGCCGTCGCCCCACGGATCGGGCACGAAGCGCTCGGCCGTCAGCGCGGGCCGGTTCCAATAGCCCCAGGCCAGGCCGTCGCCGCCGATGAAGAGCTCCCCGGCGGCGCCGGCCGGGGCGGCCTGGCCGCGGCGGTCCAGCACGCGGGCGATCGTGTTCGCCAGAGGCAGGCCGATGGGCACGGTCGACGCGCTCGCCGGGACCTCCCGGACCCGGTGCCAGGTGGCGTAGGTCGTGCTCTCGGTCGGCCCGTAGACGTGCAGCAGCCGCTCCGGTCCCGGCCGCTCCAACGCCCGCGCCACCAGGCCCGGGTCGACCGCCTCGCCGCCGAACAGGACCTGGCGCAGCGTGTCGAACGCCTCGGGCGCCTCGCGCACCATCTGGTTGAACAGCGCGGTGGTGAGGAAGATCGTGGTCACCCGCTCCCGCCGCAGCAGTGCCGCGAGCTCCGCGGGCGCCAGAGCCACCTCGCGCGGGACCACGACGACCGTGGCTCCGTTGAGCAGGGCGCCCCAGACCTCGAAGGTGGCAGCATCGAAGCTCGTGTTGGAAAGGTGGGCAATGCGGTCGCCCGGGGCGAGCTGGACGTAGTCGGTCTCGCGCACCAGCCGCGCGATGGCCCGGTGCGGCACGGCGACGCCTTTCGGACGGCCGGTCGAGCCGGAGGTGTAGACGACGTAGGCGAGGGAGGCCGCTCCCAGGGACTGCAAGGACACCAGGGGCGCTCCGTTGCAGTCCTTGGTGTCCTTGCAGTCCTTGGCCTCCAGCACCAGCTCGGCCCCCGTGTCCTCCACCATGAAGCGCAGCCGCTCTTCCGGGTACGCCGGATCGAGCGGCACGTACGCCGCCCCGGCCTTGAGCACAGCCAGGAACGCCACCACCAGCTCGGCCGTGCGCTCCATCGCGACGCCCACCCGCGCCCCTGGCCGCACCCCCCGGTCCGCCAGGTGGCGGGCGAGCCGGCTCGCCCCCTCGTCGAGGCGGCGGTAGGTCCAGACCTCCCCGTCCTCCCCCACCACCGCCGGTGCTTCGGGAGAAGCGGCCGCCACGGCGGCGAAGAGTGCGGGCACGCTCTCGCGCGGGTACTCGGTGGCCGTGTCGTTCCACTCCGCGAGGGCCTGGTGGCGCTCGGCGTCCAGGAGCAGCGGCACGTCGGCCAGCCGCCGGTCCGGACCGGCCGCGAAGGCGCGCAGCGCTCCGGCGAGGCGCTCCAGCAGGCGCGTTGCCGCCGGGGCGTCGATCCGGCCGGCGTCGTGGAGCAGCTCCAGAGACAGCTCGGCGCCGGGGACCACCACCAGGTTCAGCGGGTAGCTGGTCAGCGCGCTCGTCGTCGCCCGGGAGATGGCCAGGTCCCGCAGCCTCCCCGCGAGCGGACGGACCGGTGGATAGCTCTCGAAGACGAAGACGTTGTCGAACAGCGGCGTGCCGGGAGGGAGACCGCTCCAGGTCTGGAGCTCGGCGAGCGGCGCATGCTCGAAGCTCCGCGCCTCGGCCTGCCGCTCCTGGCTCTCGTTCAGCCAGGGGAGCAGGAGCGCCTCCGGCGCCACCGCCACCCGCACCGGCAGGGTGTTGATGAACAGGCCGACGATCGCGTCGGCTCCCAGGAGATCGCCGGGCCGGCCCGCCACCGTGCCGCCGAAGACCACCTCGTCCCCATCCGTCGCCTGGGCCAGCACCAGCGCCCAGGCCCCCTGGAGCAGCGTGTTCAGCGTCAAGCCGTGCCGCCGCGCCAGCCCGCTCAGCTCCTCGGTCTCCGCCGCCGCCAGGCGCAGCCCCTGCCGCCGCGACGGCCCGGCGCCGGCCGAGGCGCGGCCATCGCCTCCCGCCACCAGCGTCGGCGCGGCGAGCCCGGCGAGGCTGCGGCGCCAGAACGCTTCGGCCTCCGCCGCGTCCTGCCGCCGCAGCCAGGCGATGTAGTCGCTGTAGGGGCGGGGGCCTGCCACGGCCGGCTCGCGGCCGGCGGCGATCTCCGCGTAGCCGGTGAGCAGGTCGTCGAGGAGAAGGCCCAGCGACCAGCCGTCCACCACCAGGTGGTGGACGGTCCAGGCGAGGTGCCAGACGTCCGCGTCCAGCTCGAACAGGACCACGCGCAGGAGCGGCGGCGCGCTCAGGTCGAAGCCGCGCTCGCGGTCCGCGTCCAGGAAGACCGCGAGCCGGGCCTCCTGCTCCCCCTCGGAGAGACCGCTCCAAGACTCCCGCCGCAGCTCCAGGCCGGCCTCGCCGGAGACCTTCTGCACGGGCCTCTCCAGGCCCTCCCAGGAGAAGCCCGTGCGCAGGGAGCCGTGCCGTTCGACCAGGCGCCGCCAGGCCTTCTCGAAAGCGGCGACGTCGAGCCGGCCCGTCAGGCGCAGGCCGAGCTGCACGACGTACACCCCCGAGCCCGGCGCGTTCAGGCAGGAGAACAGCATGGCCTCCTGCATGGGCGACAGCTCGAAGACCTGCTCCAGCGGGCTGTCGAGCGGCGCGTCCCCGGTCTCCACCAACCGGGCGGCTTCCGCCAGCGCGCCCAGGGATGTGTACCGGAACAGGTCCCGCGGCGTCAGCGCGAGCCCCCTCTCCCGCGCGCGGTAGGCGACCTGCACGGCGAGGATCGAGTCGCCTCCCAGCGCGAAGAAGCCGTCCCCGCGGCCGACCTGGGAGACGCCCAGGACCTCTTCCCAGATCCGCGCCAAAACAGCTTCGGCCGGCGTGCGGGGCAGATCCCCGCCGCCGCTCTCGGCCCGTCCCCAGGACGGCGCGGGGAGTGCTTTTCTGTCGACCTTGCCGTTCGGCGTGCGCGGGAGCTCCGGGAGGACCACGAACGCCGCGGGGATCATGTAGGGCGGCAGCCTGTCGCCGAGGAAGCCGGCCAGCGCTGATTTTGGATCGGACCGATCGGTCGGATCGGTCGGATCGGTCCGATCGAGGACCACATACCCAACGAGCCGGCCCTCGCGCAGGGCGGCCACGGCCTCGCGCACTGTTGGGTGGCGCAGCAGCACCGCCTCGATCTCCCCCAGCTCGACGCGGAACCCGCGCACCTTCACCTGATGGTCGAGGCGTCCGAGAAACTCCAGCGTCCCGTCCGGCAGCCGGCGCGCCAGGTCGCCCGTGCGATAGAGCCGCGCGCCGGGAGAACCGTAGGGATCGGGGACGAAGCGTTCGGCGGTCAGGTCCGGCCGGCCGAAGTAGCCGCGGGCCAGACCGTCGCCCCCGATCGCCAGCTCGCCCACGACTCCCAGCGGCGCCAGCTCGTCGTGGCGCGCCAGCAGGTGGAGCGTCGTGTTGCCGAGCGGCCAGCCCACGGGCACCGGCCGGTCCCCCGGAGCCACCCGCAGAAGGGCCGACCAGACCGTGGTCTCGGTCGGGCCGTAGACGTTCCACAGCGCGCTGACCCGGGGCAGCAGCTTGTCCGCCAGAGCGCGCGGCAGGGCCTCGCCGCCGCAGAGGGCCTTGAGCCCGGGCCGGCCGGCCCACCCCCCTTCGACGAGCAGGGTCCAGGTCGCGGGAGTCGCCTGCATGCAGGTGGCGCCGGCCGCGTCGAGCGCCGCGGCGAGGCGCGTGGCATCGCCGGCCGTTTCGCGATCCACCAGCTCGACCCGAGCTCCCACGGTCAGCGGCAGGAGCAGCTCGGTGACGGCGATGTCGAAGGCGAGGGTGGTGACCGCCATCATCACGTCGCCAGAAGCGAGGCCGGGCTTGACGGCCATGGTGGCGAGGTAGTTGACGACGCCGCGGTGGCGGACGGCGACGCCCTTGGGCCGGCCCGTCGAGCCCGACGTGTAGATCACGTAAGCAGAGACCTCACCCCCTGTCCCCCTCTCCCATCGCCCCCCCGCCGGCTGGGAGAGGGGGCACCCCCGCCCGTCGTCTGCCTCGTTTAGAAGGATGACTTGGGCATTGTGGGACGGCAGCTTGTCCAGCAGAGCTTTCTCGGTGAGGAGGACGCGGGCTCCGGAGTCCTCCAGGATGTAGCCGAGCCGCTCGCGAGGATGAGTCGGATCGAGCGGCACGTAGGCGCCTCCCGCCTTGAGCACTCCGAGGAGAGCCACCAGCAGGGATGGCGTGCGCTCGGCGCAGATTCCGACCAGGACCTCCGGGCCGACTCCCAGGCCCGCCAGACGGCCGGCGAGGCGGCCGGCGAGGCGGCCGGCGAGGGTCTCCAGCTCGCCGTAGCGGAGCGTCTGGCCGGCCGCATGGACGGCCACGGCGTCCGGTGTCCGCGCCGCCTGGGCCTCCACCAGCTCGTGAACGCAGAGATCGGGAACGGCGGCGAAGGTGTCGTTGGGCTCGATCAGGATCTGGTGGCGCTCCGGCTCCGGGAGCAGCGGCAGGTCGCGGACGGACAGGCCGGGCGCCGCGACGGCCGCCGAGAGAAGGCGCTCGTACCGCGCGACGAGGCGGGCGGCGGTCGTGCCGTCGAAAAGCTCAGCGTCGTGCTCCAACCAGCCGGTGATCCCGTTCTCCGTCTCCATCAGGTTGAGCGTCAGATCGAATTTCGCCGTGCCTGCCGGCGCCGAGAGCTGGCGCAGGGTCAGGCCCGGCAGCTCCAGCGCGCCGAGCGGGGCGTTCTGGAGGATGAAGAGCGCTTGGAACACCGGCGAGCGGCTCAGGTCACGGCCGGGCGCGAGCTCGTCCACCAGCCGCTCGAACGGCAGGTCCTGGTGGGTGAAGGCGTCGAGCGCCGTCCGGCGCACACGGCCGAGAAGCTCGCCGAAGCTCGGCCCATCCGTCAGGTCCACGCGGAGGACCAGGGTGTTGATGAAGAGGCCGATCAGGTCTTCGACCTCGCGCCGGTTACGGCCGGCGACCGGCGAGCCCACCAGGACCTCCTCCTGGCCGGCATGCCGCCCGAGAAGCACCCCCCAGGCTGCCAGCAGGGCCATGAAGGGGGTCACCCCCTGGCGCCGGCAGAGCCCCCGGACTGCCGCCGGCAGGGCCACGGGCCAAAGGCCTCCACGGCGGGTGGGCACCGCCGGCCGCGGCCGGTCCGTAGGCAGCTCCAGCACCAGCGGCGCTCCGGCAAGCCGGCGCTTCCAGTGAGCGACCTGCGCCTCCAGGACCTCACCCTGCAACCAGCTCCGCTGCCAGACCGCAAAGTCCGCGGGCTGCACGGGAAGCTCGGGAAGTCCTGGCGCATGGGGGTCCGTCCACAGAGCCGCGATCTCGCGCAGCAGAATGCCCAGGGACCAGGCGTCCGCGACGATGTGATGGAAGGTCAGGAGCAGGAGAGAGTCTCCCGCGCCGAGCCGCACCAGGGTCAGGCGCCACAGCGGTCCGTGCTGCAAATCGAACGGACGCAGGGCCTCCGCGGCGGCAAGGCCGCCCGCCAGGGCTTCGCGTGCCGCGGTTGGCAGGGCGCTCAAGTCGACGACCGGGAGATCCGGCCGGGCTGCCGGGTCGATGACCTGCACGGGCCTCCCCTCCCGCGCGGGGAAGGCCGTTCGCAGCGACTCGTGCCGGCGGATCACCGCGGCGAAGATCCGCTCCAGCCGGCCGGCCGAAATTTCCCCGGTGAGGCGGAGCGCGGTGGGTAGGTTGTACGCCGCGCTGCCCGGCTCGATCTGGTCGAGCAGCCAGATCCGCTGCTGCGCGTAGGAGAGCGGCAACTCGCGGCCGTCCCGCGGCACCGGGACCAGCGGCGTAGCGACAGCGGCCCCCTGGCTCGCGCGCAGGGTCGCGGCGATCCCCGACACGGTGGGCGCCTCGAACAGCGCGCGCAGCGGGAGCTCGACCCCGAGCACCGCGCGAAGCTGGGAGACCACCCGCGTGGCGAGCAGCGAGTGGCCGCCGAGCGCGAAGAAGTCCTCGTGGACCCCCACCTGGTCACGCCCCAGCACCTTGGCCCAGGCCTGCGCGATCAGGCGCTCCTCCTCGCTCCGCGGCGCAGCCCGCGCGCCCTCGGTCTCCGGGCTCTCCGGCGCCGGCAGCGCTCCGCGGTCCACCTTGCCGTTCGGGTTGAGAGGCAGGGCGTCCAGCAGCACGAACGCCGCGGGAACCATGTACG
The DNA here is from genome assembly GCA_035264905.1 of Thermoanaerobaculia bacterium. Lineage (GTDB taxonomy): Bacteria > Acidobacteriota > Thermoanaerobaculia > Multivoradales > UBA5704 > UBA5704. The sequence continues at coordinate 1,220 of DATFPH010000459.1, read as the reverse complement.
CGGGCAGCCTGTCGCGCAGCCAGGCGGCAAGCGCGGATTTGGGATTGGACCGATCCGTCGGATCCGTCCAATCCGTCTGATCGAGGACCACACAGGCGACGAGCCGGTCATCGCGCACGAGGACCACGGCCTCCCGCACCGCCGGGTGGCGCAGCAGGACCGCCTCGATCTCCCCCGGCTCGATGCGGAACCCCCGGATCTTCACCTGGTGATCGAGGCGCCCCAGGATCTCCAGCGTCCCGTCCGCCAGGCGCCGCGCCAGGTCGCCCGTGCGGTAGAGGCGCGCGCCCCCCGAATGGGGGACGAACCGCTCGGCGGTGAGGTCCGGCCGGCCGTGGTACCCGCGGGCCAGGCCCTCGCCCCCGATCGCCAGCTCGCCCGTCACGCCCAGCGGCGCCAACTCGTCGTGGCGCGCCAGCACGTGGAGCACCGTGTTGTCCAGCGGCCTCCCCACCGACACCGGTCCGTCCGCGGGAGTGATCCGGTGGAGGGACGACCAGACAGTCGTCTCGGTGGGGCCGTAGACGTTCCACAGCTCCTTCACGAGCGGCAGCAGCCGGTCCGCCAGGGCGCGCGGCAGGGCCTCTCCGCCGCAGAGGGCTTTGAGACCGGGCCGGCCGGCCCAGCCGCTCTCCACGAGCAGGGTCCAGGTCGCGGGAGTCGCTTGCAGGCAGGTGGCACCGGCGGTCTCCATCGCCTCCGCCAGCCGGGCTCCGTCGCCGGCCGTCTCGCGGCTCACCAGCTCGATGCGCGCTCCCACGGTCAACGGCAGGAACAGCTCGGTGACGGCGATGTCGAAGGCGACGGTGGTCACCGCCATCATCACGTCGCTTGCGGCGAGGCCCGGCCGGGCGGCCATGGAGGTCAGGTAGCTCGTGAGGCCGCGGTGGCGGACGGTGACGCCCTTGGGACGGCCGGTGGAGCCCGAGGTGTAGATGACGTAGGCCGCAGCCTCTCCCTTCCCACGGGAGAGGGGGAGCCCCCGCCCGTCGCCCCCGGAATCCTCGTCGAGCAGGAGGGTCGGCTCGGTCAGCAGGACCGGAGCTCCGGAGTCCTCCAGAATGTAGCCGAGCCGCTCTCTGGGATGGGTTGGATCGAGCGGCACGTAGGCGCCTCCCGCCTTGAGGACGCCCAGGAGCGCGACGAGCATCTCGGGGGTGCGCTCCATGCAGATCGCCACCAGGACCTCGGGCCCGACGCCCAGCCGGGACAGGCGGCCG
>DATFPH010000458.1:0-5215 GCA_035264905.1 Thermoanaerobaculia bacterium | reverse complement strand
CCTGCACCGGCCTCCCCTCGCGGGACGGGAAGGTGGTGCGCAGCGCCTCGTGCCGGCGGACGACCTCGGCGAAGATCCGCTCCAGCCGTGCGGCCGAGACCTCCCCGGTCAGGCGCAGCGCGGTCGGCAGGTTGTAGGCCGCGCCGCCGGGCTCGATCTGGTCGAGCAGCCAGATGCGCTGCTGCGCGAAGGAGAGCGGCAGCTCGCCTTGCCGCAGTTGCGGCGGCAAGGGGACGAGCGGAGGCGCCGGCGAAGTCCCTTCGGCGCGGACCGCCCGCACGGTGCGGGCCAGCTCCGCGACCGTGGGCGCCTCGAACAGCTTGCGCACGCCCAGCTCCACGCCGAGCAGATCGCGCAGCCGCGAGACCACCCGGGTGGCGAGCAGCGAGTGGCCGCCGAGCGCGAAGAAGTCGTCGTGGATTCCGACATCGCGCCCCAGCACGTCGGCCCAGGCCTCTGCGATCAGGCGCTCCTCCTCGCTGCGCGGCGCCGCGGGCGCGCCCGCCGCCTCCGGCCGCTCCGGCGCGGGGAGGGCCTTGCGGTCGATCTTCCCGTTCGGCGAGAGCGGCAGGGCGTCCAGCAGCACGAAGGCCGAGGGAAGCATGTAAGAGGGCAGCCTGTCGCGCAGCCAGGCGGCAAGCACGAATTTAGGATCGGACCGATCGGTCGGATCCGTCGGATCGGTCGGATGAAGGACCACATAGCCCACCAGCCGCACGTCGCCGGGAGCGTCCTGGCGGGCGGCGACCACGCACTCGCGCACCGCCGGATGGGCCGCCAGAACCGCCTCGACCTCCCCCAGCTCGATACGGAAGCCGCGCACCTTCACCTGGTGGTCGATGCGCCCGAGGAACTCCAGCGTCCCGTCGGGCAGGCGCCGCGCCAGGTCGCCCGTGCGGTAGAGGCGGGCGCCGAAGAGATCGGACCGATCGGTCGGATCTGTCCGATCGGTCCGATCCTGGAAGGGGTGGGGGACGAACCTTTCGGCCGTCAGGTCCGGCCGGCCGTGGTAGCCGCGGGCCAGGCCGTCGCCGCCGATCGCCAGCTCGCCGGCCACCCCGATCGGCGCCAGCTCGTCGTGGCGCGCCAGCAGGTGGAGCGTCGTGTTGCCGAGCGGCGGACCCACCGGCACCAGCCCTACGCCCGCGCCGACCCGCAGCAGGGCCGACCAGACCGTGGTCTCGGTCGGGCCGTAGACGTTCCACAGCTCGGCAACGCGCGGCAGCAGCTTGTCCGCCAGGGCGCGCGGCAGCGCCTCACCTCCGCACAGGGCCTTGAGGCCGGGGCGACCCGCCCAACCTCCCTCCACCAGCAGAGTCCACGTCGCCGGGGTCGCCTGCATGCAGGTGGCGCCGGCCGCGCTGATCGCCGCAGCCAGGAGCGCCGCGTCGCTCGCCGTCTCGCGGCTCACCATCTCGATGCGCGCTCCCACCAGGAGCGGCAGGAACAGCTCGGTGACCGCGATGTCGAACGCCACGGTGGTCACCGCCATCATCACGTCGTCCGCGGCGAGCCCCGGCCGCCGAGCCATGGTCGCCAGGTAGTTGACGACGCCGCGGTGGCGGACGGCGACGCCCTTGGGCCGGCCGGTCGAGCCGGAGGTGTAGATCACATAGGCAGGGGTCTCGCCCCCCGCCGACCGGAAGAGGGGGCGCCACCGCCCTTTGTCATCCGCAGCTTCATCGAGAAGGACGACGTGCTCGGCGTCGAACGTCATGGCGTCGTGCAGGGCGCGCTCGGTCAGCAGGACCGGGGCTCCGGAGTCAGCCAGGATGTAGCCGAGCCGCTCTCTGGGATGGGTCGGATCGAGCGGTACGTAGGCGCCGCCCGCCTTGAGCACGCCGAGGAGGGCCACGAGGAGCGCGGGCGTGCGCTCGGCGCAGACGCCGACCGGCGTCTCCGGTCCCACGCCGAGAGCCGCCAGGCGCCGGGCGAGCCGGCCGGAAAGCTCCGCGAGCTCGCCGTAGCGAAGAATCCGCCCGGCGCCGGAGATCGCAACGGCGTCCGGCGTGCGCGCCGCCTGCGCCTCGAACAGCTCGTGCACGCAGAGGTCCGCCGGATAGGGCTCGGCCTTGTCGTTGTGCTCGTGGAGCACCTGGTGGCGCTCCGCCTCGGGCAGCAGCGCCAGCTCACGGATCGACGCCTCGGGTGCCTCCACAGCCGCCGCGAGGAGCCGCTCGTAGCGCGCCAGAAGGCGCTCGGCCGTGGCCGCGTCGAACAGGTCCGCGTCGTATTCGAGCCAGCCGGAGAAGCGGCCGGCCGTCTCTTCCAGGTTCAAGGTCAAGTCGAATTTCGCGGCGTCCCAGTCCACCGGCACCAGGCGCAGGGTCAGCCCCGGCAGCTCCAGCGCGCCGAGCGGGGCGTTCTGCAGGATGAACAGGACCTGGAAGACGGGCGCGCGCCGCAGGTCGCGGTCCGCCGCGAGGTCCTCCACCAGCCGCTCGAACGGCAGGTCCTGGTGGGAGAAGGCGTCGATCGCCATCTCGCGCACCCGGCCCAGGAGGCCGGTGAAGCCGGGACCCCCGGTCAGATCGGTCCGGAGGACGAGCGTGTTGATGAAGAGGCCGATGAGCCCCTCGATCTCCCGCCGGTTGCGACCGGCGACCGGCGAGCCCACCAGGACCTCCTCCTGGCCCGCGTGCCGGCCGAGGAGGAGCGACCAGGCCGCCAGCAGAGCCATGAACGGGGTCACCCCCTGGCGCCGGCAGAGCCCGGAGACCGCCGCGGACAGGGCCGCGGAGAGGACCGTGCGCCGCACGCCGCCGCGGCGGGACGGCAGGACCGGCCGCGGACGGTCGGCGGGCAGCTCCAGCACCCGCGGCGCCCCGGCGAGCTGGCGCGTCCACCAGGCGAGCTGCCGCTCCAGGGTCTCGCCTTGCAGCCAGCCGCGCTGCCAGACCGCGAAGTCGGCGTACTGCACCGGGAGGTCCGGCAGGGGCGACGGCCGTCCCTGCGAGAAGGCCGCGTAGAGAGCCGCGACGTCGCGCAGCAGCACGCCCCACGACCAGCCGTCGGAGACCACGTGGTGGAACGTCATCAGCAGGAGGTGCTCCCGCTCCTCCAGCCGCAGCAGGGTCAGGCGCAGCAGCGGTCCGCGTTGCAGGTCGAACGGCCGCCGGGCCTCGGCGCGGGCCAGGTCGCGCGCCCGCACCTCCCGCTCCGCCGCGGGCAGGTCCGCCAGATCGACGAGCGGCAGGTCCAGGGCAGAGGCCGGAGCGATCACCTGCACCGGCCCGTCCGGCCCCGCGGCGAACGTCGTGCGCAGCACCTCGTGCCGCCGCACCAGCGCGGCGAAGACGGCGGCCAGGAGACCGGAATCGAGGTCGCCGCTCAGGCGCACGGCGCTCGGCACGTTGTACGCCGCGCTGCCGGGCTCGATCTGGTCGAGCAGCCAGAGCCGCTGCTGCGAGAAAGAGAGGGGCAGACCCTCCCGCCGCGCCTCGGGCGGCAGAGCGGCGAGAGGCTGGCGCGGAACCGTCCCCTCCTCCCGCGCCTCGCGCACGGCCTGGGCCAGCCGGGCGATCGCCGGCGACTCGAACAGCTTGCGCAGCGGCAGGTCGACGCCCAGCAGGTCGGCGATCCCCGTCCGCACCTGGGTCGCCATCAGCGAATGGCCGCCCAGGTCGAAGACGTTGTCGTGCACGCCGATCCGCTCGATCCCGAGCCGCTCCGCCCAGAGGCCGGCCAGCAGCTCCTCGACCGGATCGGACGGGGCCACGAACGCCACCTCCTCGCGGCGCAGCTCCGGCGCCGGCAGCGCCTTGCGGTCGACCTTGCCGTTGGGCGAAAGCGGCAGGGCCTCCAGCACGACGAAGGCCGCGGGCACCATGTACTCGGGCAACCTGTCGCGGAGCCAGGCGGCCAGCGCGGCTTTTGAATCCGACCGATCGGTCGGATCGGTCGGATCGGTCCGATCCAGAACCACATAACCCACCAGCGCGCCCTCGCGCGCCACGACCACGGCCTCGCGCACCGCCGGGTGGCGCAGCAGCACCACCTCGATCTCCCCCAGCTCGATGCGGAAGCCGCGGATCTTCACCTGGTGGTCGATGCGGCCCAGGTACTCGACGTTGCCATCGGACAACAACCGCGTGAGGTCGCCCGTGCGGTAGAGGCGGCCCCCCGGCTCCTGCGCGAACGGATCGGGGACGAACGCCGCCGCGGTCAGCTCCGGCCGCCCCAGGTAGCCGCGGGCCAGCCCCACGCCGCCGAGCAGCAGCTCGCCGGCCACGCCGACCGGCTGCGGTCCGAAGGCGCGGTCCACCACGTGGAGCCGGAGGTTGGCGATCGGCCGGCCGATCGGCACGACCGAGCGCGGCGGCTCCGGCACGGCCGGCCAGACGCTCACGTCGACCGACGCCTCGGTCGGGCCGTAGAGGTTGTGCAGCTCCGCGTGGGGCAGCCGCGCGAAGAAGCGCCGCACCAGGTCCGGCGGCAGCGCCTCGCCGCTCGCCATCACCTGCCGGATCGATGTGAGAGCTTCGAGCCCCGGCGCCGATTCCAGGAAGACCTGGAGCATGGACGGCACGAAGTGCAGGGTGGTGATCTTCTCGCGGGCGATCAGCTCCGCGAGGTAGACCGGGTCCTTGTGTCCCTCGGGCCGCGCGAAGACGAGGCGAGCGCCGACGATCAGGGGCCAGAAGAATTCCCAGACCGACACGTCGAAGCCGAACGGGGTCTTCTGGAGGACGCGGTCGTCCGGCGTCAGCCCGTAGGCCTCCTGCATCCAGAGGAGGCGGTTGACGATTCCCTGGTGCGGGATCATCACGCCCTTTGGCGTGCCGGTGGAGCCGGAGGTGTAGATGACGTAGGCGAGGTTGTCCTCCCCCACCCGGCGGACCGCGCCTTGTCCCTCCCCGTTCTCGTCCATCCGCACGGCGTGCGTGGAGCCGAGCACGACCGAGATCCCCGCGCTCCCCACCACCGCCTTCAACCGCTCCGCCGGCAGCGTCGGATCGAGCGGCACGTACGCCGCGCCCGCCTCCAGGATGCCGAGGAGCCCGACGATCATCTCCAGCGAGCGCTCCAGGAGCACGCCGACCGGCGCTTCGGGCTGGACGCCCAAAGCGATCAGCTCGCGGGCCAGGCGGCGGGCGCGGCCGAGCAGCCCGGCGTAGGTCAGCTCCTCGCGGTCGAAGCTCGCCGCCACGGCGTGCGGCGTCCGCGCCGCCTGCGCGGCGATCAGCTCGTGCAGGCAGACGCCGGTGGGATAGGC
>DATFPH010000457.1:0-15105 GCA_035264905.1 Thermoanaerobaculia bacterium | reverse complement strand
ACCCTGGAGCACAACACCGACCTGTTCGACGGCGCGACGGCGGAGCGCCTGGCGGCCGGTTTCGTGGCCCTTCTCGAAGCCGCCGTGGCGGAGCCCGGCCGCGCGCTGGCAGAGCTGCCGCTCGGCGGCGCCGGCGACCTGGCGCGGCGCCCGAAGGAGGGCGCCGGCCACCCGCTCAGGATCCGCGGCTTCCGCGCCGAGGCGCCGGCCACCCGGAGAGTCGCGGCGCCCACCAACCCGCTCGAAGCGGGGCTGGCCGCCATCTGGGCCGGCGTGCTGCAGCTCGACCACTTCGGGATCGACGACGACTTCTTCGCGCTGGGCGGCCATTCCCTGCTGGCCACCCAGGTGGTCACCCGGGTGCGGGAGGAGCTGGGCCTGGAGCTGCCGCTGCGCCGCGTCTTCGAGGAGCCCACCATCCGCCGGCTCGCGCAGAGCCTGGCCCCCCCTCTCGCCCTGGCGGTGCGCCTCGCCGGCGCGCTGTCGGTGGAGACGCTGGCGCGGGCCCTCGCGCAGTGGGCGCGGCAGGGCGCCGCCCCGGAGCTGCCGGTCCTCGATCTCTCGGCCGCGCCGGAGGAGGCGCGGGAGGAGTGGGCGCGGCAGCTCGCCCTGGAAGAGGCCCGGCACCCGTTCGACCCCGAGGGCGGCGCGCGTCCGCGCCTCGGCCTGCTCCGTCTGGGCGAGCGCGAGCACCTTCTTCTTGTGAGCCTGTCCTCCGGCCTCGCCCAGGGCGCGCCGGAGGGCGAGCTCCGGGACCAGATCGAGGCCCTGGCCCAGCGAGCGGTCGAGCGGGAGCGGAGCGGCGCGTCCCATGGACCGCCCCCGCACATTCACATATTCTCTGATCCAGGAGAAAGAACGACCATGGACCTCACAACCCGGCTACGTCTCGCCTATTACCGCGCGCGCGGCGCGTTCCGCCAGGCGCTGAGCGCCGGGGCCGAGCGGCAGGACCGGCGTGATTTCGCCGCGTTCTACCGCGGCCTGGAGCGGCGGGAGGACATCGTCTACATGTTCTTCACCAGCGACCTGCTGCACTGGCTCGACCGCGCGCTCGCCTTCGTTCCGCCGGAGGTCAACGTGGTGCTGATCGGGTCGGACCTCACGGCCGACGAGATCGCGTGGATCCGGTCCCACTACCGCCGGCCCTTCCATCACATCCGCTCGCGGGTGGACGACATCACGGTGATGGAATTCGTCTTCCAGATGGCGGAGCACAACTTCGGCTGGCTGCACGTCGACTGCTTCGTGCTCAACCCGAGCCTCTTCGCTGAGATGGCGGCGGTCGCCGAGGACGTGGTCGCCAACTGCATCTGGTCGCATCCCATCGAAGGGAGCTCGGAGACCGCCCTGCACTCGGCCTTCGTCGTCTTCAACTTCGCGGTGATCCAGAAGCTCCGGGCGAGCGGCCTCGAGGTCTCGCCGAGCACCTACAACTACCGCGGCGGACCCAAGGGGCGGACGATCACGCACCGCAAGCTCTACAACCGGGTGCCGACCCCGCGCCACGTCGAGCTGCTCCGCCGGGTGCTGCCGCCCGGGTTCGCCGGGCTGCCGGAGTATCCGCTGCGCGACGGGTACTTCCAGGTCATGGTCCTCTACCAGCTGGTGGCGAACGCCCTCGGCTACCGGCTGCACCACGTGCGCGAGCTGCTGCGCGACGGCACCGGCTCGGCGCAGAGCTTTTCCGACGAGATCGTGCACGTCAACGGCGTCGCGACCTACAAGCGGTACAAGGACGCCGGCGACACCGTCGGCGGGCGCTTCTACGCCCTGCTGCTGCAGGCCGACTACGTCCTGCTGGCGGGCCTGGGCGGCGAGGCGCCGCCGCGCTACCGGCAGCTGCGCGGCGAGCTCGAAGCCGAGCTCGAGCGGTTGCAGATTCCGCGCGCGGCGGTCCAGCGGAACCTCCGCGCCTTCCTGGCCGAGAGAGGGATCGGCGAGGACCGTCTGAACCGGATCGTGGGGCCTGGCGGCAACGCCGCCGCCAGGGCCGTTGCTGGAGGGACTCTGCGATGAGCTTCATGGCTACCTTAGGGCAGGACCTGCGCTGGAGCCGGCGCCTGATGCGCCGCAACCTTGGATTGACCGCGGCGGTCGTGCTCTCGCTCGGCTTGACCCTGGGCGCCAATACCACCACCTTCAGCGTGCTCAACTCCTTCCTGCTGCGCCCGCTGGCGATCACCGACATCGAGCGGATCGTGCGGGTGCGCGAGAACCTCGCGGCGCCGGGCCAGGACCCCGACCTGCGCAGCCTGACCTCGGCGAACTACGGAACCTGGCGGGCCAACCAGCGGGCGTTCACCGACATCGCCGCGGCCACCTACATCAACCTGACGCTCACCGGCACGGGAGAGCCCGAGCGCTTCCCGGGCGCCCTGGTCAGCGCCAACTTCTTCCCGCTGCTCGGCATCCAGCCGGTCCTCGGGAGGAACATCGCGCCCGACGAGGACCGCCCCGGGGGGAACGACGTGGTGCTGCTGAGCTGGGACACCTGGCACCGGAATTTCGGCGGCGATCCCAAGGTCCTCGGCCGGACGGCGCGGCTCAACGGCCGGGTGCACACGATCATCGGGGTCATGCCGCGCGGCATCCACCACCCCTACCAGGCCCAGATGTGGGTGCCGCTCGCCTACCGCGAGGACCTCGGCCACGAGTACTACGCCCCGGCGCGCCTCAAGCCGGGAGTGACGCTCGAGCAGGCGCGCGCCGAGATGAACGATCTGGTGGGGCGGCTGTACGAGGCGAGACCGGGGCCGGACACGCCGCGGTCGGCGGACGTCTCCCCGATGCGCCGCGAGCTGCTGGGCGATCTGGACAAGACGCTCTACCTGCTGGTCGCGGCCTCGGCGTTCGTGCTGCTCATCGCCTGCGTCAACATCTCCAACCTGCTCCTGGCCCAGGGGCTGAAGCAGGGGAGCGAGGTGGCGGTGCGCGTCGCCCTGGGCGCCACCCGCGGGCAGCTGATGCGGCAGATCCTCACCTACTGCCTGCTGCTCTCGCTGCTCGGCGCCGCGCTCGGCACGCTGCTCGCCAGCTGGACGATGAAGCCGCTGGTCTCCTTGAGCCCATCCTACGCGCTGGGCGAGTTCGACATCGAGCCGCGGCTCGACCTGCCGACCCTCGGTTTCGCGCTGGCGTGCGCGCTCGCCGTCGGCCTCCTGTTCGGCCTGGTGCCGGCGCTGCGCATGTCGCGCGCCGGCGTCAGCGGCTCGCTCCAGGAGGGCGGCCGGACGCGCAGCCTGGGGACGGGGGCGCGCCGGCTGCTCGCCGGGCTGGTGATCGCCGAGGTGGCGCTCTCCCTGGTGCTCCTGGTCGGCGCCGGCCTCATCGTGCGCAGCTTCCAGCGGCTGCAGCGCGAGGACCGCGGCTTCGACATGCGCAACGTGCTCACCTTCGACGTGACCTTCCCCGACTTCACGTTCCCCGAGCCGCCGCAGAAGCTGACCTTCCTCCACGACGCCGTCGCCCGCCTGCGCGAGATCCCCGGTGTGGTCGCGGTGGGCGGCACCACCACCGAGCCGCTCTATCCCGGCGTCTACCTGTCGGGCTTCAACCTGGAAGGGAAACCGGCGGCGGGCGAGCGCGGCTATCACCTGGTGCACGACCGCGTCATCACCCCGGGCTACCTCGAATCGCTGCGCGTGCCGCTCGTCGCCGGCCGCTACTTCGAGGACCGCGACACCGCCGACTCCCCGCTGGTGGTGGTGGTGAGCAAGTCGCTCGCCGACCGCTACTGGCCCGGCGAGAGCGCCGTCGGCAAGCGGATCAAGCGGGGCCTCTACGACGGGCCCGGCCCCTGGATGACTGTCGTCGGCGTCGCCGGCACGCTCAAGGAGACGCACGAGGTGCTGGAGACCGACGACGCCTGGTATCTGCCCTACTCGCAGGTCTCCGGCGACGACCTGGAGCGCGTGACCTTCACCCTGCGGACGCAGGGCGATCCGGTCGCTCTCGCGGCGGCGGCGCGCCAGGCCATCCAGGCGGCCAACAAGGACGAGCCGGTGTTCGACGTGATGACCATGGAGGAGCGCTTCGCGAAGCAGACCACGCGGGAGCGCTTCACCATGGTGATCTGCACCGCGCTCGGCTTCCTCGGCCTGGTGCTGGCGGCGATCGGCATCTACGGCGTGCTCGCCTTCAGCGTCAACCAGCGGCTGCGCGAGCTCGGCATCCGCTCGGCGATGGGGGCGCAGCCGAGCCAGATCCGCTCGCTCGTCCTGGGGTCCGGGCTGCGGCTGGCCGGGATCGGCCTGGCGATCGGCCTGGCCGGCGCGCTGGCGCTCACCCGCCTGCTGGCGAGCCAGCTCTACCAGGTGAGCCCGCGCGATCCGGTGGCGCTGGTCGCCGCTCTCGCCGGCCTGGCGGTGATCGCCGCGCTGTCGAGCTATCTGCCCGCCCGGCGGGCTGCGCGGATCGACCCGGTGAGCGCCCTGCGCAGCGAGTAGGGAGATGGCGGAGACAGTCGTCACCCGCGAGGCTCTGCTCGAGCGGGTCTGGGAGCTGGCGGAGCGGGCGCTCGGCGCCTGGGCGCTCGAGCGGCCCGCGCTCCACCTCCTGGAGCACAAGAAGAACGCGACCTTCCAGGTCGAAGCGGCGGACGGCGCGCTGACGCGGCGCTACGTGCTGCGGGTCTGCGACCCGGACGGCCATGGCGAGGCGGAGATCCGCTCCGAGCTGTGCTACCTGCTGGCGCTCGGCCCGGCGACCGGGCTGGTCGTCCCGGAGCCGGTCCGGGCGCGCGACGGCTCGCTGGTGGTGCGGGTGGAGGGCGACGAGCTGGAGCGGCCGCGCTGGTGCGCGCTCTTCCGCTGGGTGCCCGGGCGGATGGTCGCCGACGCCCCGACGCCGCGGCACCTGGAGCAGGTGGGAGAGATCGCCGGGCAGCTCCACCGCTTCTCGGAGGAGTGGCAGCCGCCGGCGGGCTTCTCGCGCCCGCGCTGGGACGCGGCCGGGCTGTTCGGCACCGGGCCGGTGCTCGCCCCCGGACAAGGCGCGCCGCTCGTCGGCGAGCGCGCGCGCGACCTGCTGGAGGAGGCGGCCGGCGCGGTGCGGGAGACGATGGCCGCGCTCGGGCAGGAGCGCGACGTCTTCGGCCTGATCCACAAAGACCTGGAGCCCGACAACACCGTGGTCGAGCGCACGGAGGACGGCGAGCGCGTGCACCCGATCGACTTCGCCGACCTCGGCTGGGGGTATTACCTCTACGACATCGCCGCCTCGCTCTTGCCGCTGCGCGAGAAGCCGGGCTTCGCGGCCATGCGCGAGGCGTTCCTGCGCGGCTACCGGCGCATCCGGCCGCTCCCCGCCGAGCAGGTCGAGCTGCTCGAGACGTTCTTCATCGCGCGCGGCATCTTCTCGGTGCGGCTGATGACCGGCAGGCTCTCGGACCTGCCGCACGTCCGCCGGTACGCGGCGACCGCGGTGCCGCAGATCCTCGGGGGGATCCGGCTCTTCCTCGAACAGCGGCGTTCCTCGGACGCGACGCGGACCACGGTGCAGGTCCTGGCGCTCCTGCGCGACCGCGGAGTCAAGCTCTGGGCCGAGGGGGAGAAGCTCAGGTACAGCGCTCCGCCGGGCGCGCTGACGCCCGAGCTCAAGACCGGGATCAAGGAACGGAAAGCGGAGCTGCTGGGCTTCCTGCGCCAGGGCCACGTCGCCCGCCGCTCGGGAGCGCCGTCGCGGATCGAGGCCGCCCGGGTCGAGCGCCCGCCGCTGTCGTTCGCCCAGCAGCGGCTCTGGCTCCTCCACCAGCTCTTCCCCGGCAGCGTCGAGTACAACATCGCGCGCGCCGTGCGCCTGCGGGGCGAGGTGCGGGTCGATCTCCTGGCGGCGAGCCTGCGGGAGATCGTGCGCCGGCACGGCGCGCTGCGCACCACCTTCGCGGTGGACGGCGGGCAGCCGGTGCAGGTGGTGGCGCCCGAGCTGGCGATCCCGCTGCCGCTGGTCGATCTCACCGGCCTGCCCTCCGGGCGGCGCGAGGCCGAGGCGTGGCGGCTGGCCCAGGAGGACGCGGCCCTCCCCTTCGACCTGGCGCGCGGGCCGCTGCTGCGGGTCTTCCTGCTGCGCCTCGACGCCGAGGACCACATCGCGCCGAGCACCATGCACCACGTCATCGGCGACGGCTGGTCGACCGGCATCCTGTTCCGCGAGATGGGCCTCGTCTACGGCGCGCTGACGCGCGGCCTGCCGCCGTCCCTCCCGCCGCTCCCGGTGCAGTACGTGGACTTCGCGGTGTGGCAGCGGCGGTGGCTCACCGGCGAGGTGCTGGAGGAGCAGCTCGCGTACTGGAAGGAGCAGCTCGCCGGAGCGCCGCCGGAGCTCGAGCTGCCCACCGACCGGCCGCGCGCCGGGGTGCAGAGCGCCCGCGGCGACCGCCGGCCTCTCCTCATCCCGCCGCCGCTCGCCGAGTCGCTGCGGGAGCTCGGCCAGGCGCAGGGGGCGACGCTGTTCATGGTCCTCCTGGCCGCCTGGCAGACCCTGCTCTGCCGCATCTCCGGCCAGGACGACGTCGTCACCGGCTCGCCGATCGCCAACCGCAACCGCACCGAGATCGAAGGGCTGATCGGCTGCTTCGTCAACACCCTGGTGCTCCGCACGGTCTTCGCCGGCGATCCCGCTTTCCGCGAGGTGCTGGCCGAAGCACGGAAGACGACGCTCGGCGCCTACGCCCACCAGGACCTGCCGTTCGAGAAGATCGTCGAGGAGCTGCGTCCCGAGCGCAGCCTGACGCAGACGCCGCTCTTCCAGGTGATCTTCACGCTGCAGAACGTCCCCTCCCCCGACATGGAGGTGGAGGGCTTCCGCATGACGCTGATGCCGCCGACGCGCCGGGCGGCCATGGTCGACCTCGCCTGCAACATGAAGGAGATGCCCGACGGGGTGCGCACCTCGTTCATGTACAAGGAGGACCTCTTCGACGGCGCCACCATCGAGCGGCTCGCCGCCCAGTACCTGCGGCTCCTCGAAGCGGTGGCCGCCCAACCTGGCCGGGGGATCCGCGAGATCCCGCTGCTGTCACCGGCCGAGGAGCGGCAGCTCCTGGAGTGGGGCGGTGCGCGGGAGCAGCACACGTCCGGAGAGACGCTGGCCACGCTGTTCGAAGCCCAGGTCGAGCGGACTCCGGAGGCCCGCGCGGTGACCTGCGACGGGACCGACCTCACCTATGCCGAGCTCAACCACCGGGCCGGCCAGCTCGCCCAGTGGCTGCGCCGGGCCGGGGTGCGGCCGGAGACCCGGGTGGGGCTCCGCGTCGAGCGCTCGCCCGAGCTGATCGTCGGCATGCTCGGCATCGTGAAAGCCGGCGGCGCGTACCTGCCGCTCGATCCGGCGTACCCGCGGGAGCGGTTGGCGTTTCTCATGGAGGATGCGGGGGTGCGGGTGGTGGTGACGCAGAAGGACTTCAAGGACACCAAGGACTTCAAGGACGGAGGAGAGTGCTTGGAGTCCTTGCAGTCCTTGGGCCCCACCCCCCAGAACACCGCCTACGTCATCTACACCTCCGGCTCCACCGGCAAGCCCAAGGGCGTCCAGGTCACGCACCACAACGTGGTCCGCCTCCTTGCGGCCACCCAGCCCTGGTTCGGCTTCGGCCCCGGCGACGTCTGGACGCTCTTCCACTCCTCCGCCTTCGACTTCTCGGTGTGGGAGATCTGGGGCGCGCTGCTCACCGGCGGGCGCCTCGTGATCGTCCCCTGGGAGGTGAGCCGCACGCCGGAGGCGTTCCACGACCTGCTGGCCCGCGAGCGGGTGACGGTGCTCAACCAGACCCCGACCGCGTTCGGCGAGCTGCTGCGAGTGGACGAAGACCGCGAGGGTGAGCTCACCGACCTGCGGCTGGTCATTTTCGGCGGCGAAGCGCTCGCACCGGCCCGCCTGGCGCCCTGGTTCGCCCGCTACGGCGACGACCGGCCGCGGCTGGTCAACATGTACGGCATCACCGAGACGACCGTGCACGTGACCTACCGGCCGCTCTCCGCGCAGGACCAGCGGAGCGTCATCGGCATCCCCATCCCCGACCTCGCGGTGCGCGTGCTCGATCGTTCCGGGCAGCTCGCGCCGATCGGCGTGCCGGGAGAGCTCGCGGTCGGCGGCGCGGGCCTGGCCCGCGGCTATCTCGGCCGGCCGGATCTGACCGCCGAGCGCTTCGTGCCCGATCCGTTCTCCGGACCCGGCGCCCGCCTGTACCGCTCCGGCGACCTGGGCCGGTTCCTCCCCTCCGGCGAGCTGGAGTATCTCGGCCGCATCGACCACCAGGTCAAGATCCGCGGCTTCCGCATCGAGCCCGGCGAGATCGAGGCCGCGCTCCTGGCGCACCCGGAGGTGCGCGAAGCGGTGGTGCTCGTGCGCGAGGACCGCCTCGTCGCCTACGCTGTTGTCGATCGGACTGATCCGACCGATCCGACCGATCGGTCCGATCCAAGGCCTGCGCTCGCCGCCTGGCTCCGCGACAGGCTGCCCCAGCACATGCTCCCCTCGGCCTTCGTGCTGCTCGACGCCCTGCCGCTGACCGCCAACGGCAAGGTGGACCGCAAGGCGCTCCTGGCGCTCGATGAGGCCGCGGGGACGGAAGCCGGCTTCGCCGCGCCGCGCACGCCGGCCGAAGAGCTGGTGGCGGGCCTCTTCGCCGAGGTCCTGAACGTCGAGACCGTGGGCGCGGAGGACCACTTCTTCGAGCTGGGAGGCCACTCCCTGCTGGCGACGCAGCTCCTGTCGCGCCTGCGCCAGACGTTCGGCGTCGAGCTGCCGCTGCGCACTCTGTTCGAGCAGCCGACGGTGGCGGCTCTGGCGCGCGCCGTGCGGCTGGGGGACGCTCCGGCGGCGCCGCCGCTCGTCCCGGTGCCGCGCGACGCTCCCCTGCCGCTCTCCTTCGCGCAGCAGCGCCTCTGGCTCTTCGACCAGCTCGAGCCGGACAACCCGGCCTACAACGTCTTCGGCGCCGTGCGCCTCCTCGGGGCCGCGCGCCGCGACCTCCTCCAGGCGCGCCTCGAAGCCGTCGTCCGCCGCCACGAGACGCTGCGCACCACCTTCGCGCAGCAGGATGGCGCGCCGGTGCAGGTCGTCCACGCCTGGCTGCCGCCGGACGTCGCGGCGCTCGATCTCACCGCTCTCGCGCCCGCCGCGCGGGAGGGCGAGCTGCGGCGCCTCGCCCAAGCCGAGCTTCTCCGCCCATTCGACCTCGCGCGCGGACCCCTGCTGCGCGCCCGCTTCATCGCGCTCGGGCCGGAGGAGTCGGCCGCCCTGCTCGCCATGCACCACATCGTCAGCGACGAGTGGTCGATGCGCGTTCTGGTCGAGGAGCTCTGCGGCGCCTCCGCGGACCTGCCGGAGCTGCCGGTCCAGTACGCGGACTACGCGGTCTGGCAGCGCGGCTGGCTGCACGGCGCAGCGCTGGCGGCGGAGCTGGCCTTCTGGCGCGAGCACCTCGCCGGCGCGCCGGAGCTCCTCGCGCTCCCCACCGACCGGCCGCGCCCCGCGGTCCAGACGTTCCAGGGCACCAGCTCCGGGCAGCACCTGCCGGCGGAGCTGGCGGGCGCTCTGCGGGCGGCGGCCAGGGCCCGCTCCATCACCCCCTTCATGCTCTACCTGACGGCGTTCCAGGCGCTGCTCGGCCGCATCACGGGCGAGAGCGAGATCGTCATCGGATCGCCGATCGCCGGCCGCAACCGCCTGGAGACGGAGCGGCTCATCGGCTTCTTCGTCAATACGCTGGCTCTCCGCGCGAGCCTGCCGGGCCGCTCCTCGCTCGGCGGCCTGCTGGCGCGGACGCGCGAGACGGTCCTCGCGGCGCACGCCCACCAGGACCTGCCGTTCGAGCTGCTCGTCGAGGAGCTGAACCCGCGGCGCAGCTTGAGCCATACGCCTCTCTTCCAAGTGATGATGAACCTGGGCACCGCGGGGTCTACTGGAGCCCTGGAGCTTCCCGGCGTCATGGTGGCCCCCCTGGAGGGGCTGCGCAGCGGGATCGCCCCCTTCGACCTGACGCTCTCGGTCGTCGACAGGGACGAGCGGACGCGCCTCGTCTTCGAGTACAGCACCGACCTCTTCGACGCTTCGACGGTCGAGCGCCTGCACGGCTATCTGCGCCAGGTCCTGCACGCCGTGGCGGCCGCTCCCGAGACCGGGCTCCACGATGTCGAGCTGTGGAGCCCGGCCGAGCGCCACCAGGTCCTCACCGAGTGGAACGACACGGCGGCGGAGACGGCCGCCGGCCGCGGCCTGCACGGGCTGTTCGAGGCCTGGGCGCGCGAGCGGCCCGGCGCGCCGGCGGTTTTCTTCGACGATGGCTTCGACAATGGCTTCGAAGACGGCTCCTGGAGCTACGCGGAGCTGTCCGGACGGGCGGGCCGGCTGGCGCGCCACCTGCGTGGCCTGGGCGTCGGCCCCGAGCAGGTGGTCGGGGTGCTGGCGGCGGGCGGGCCGGAGCTGGCCCTGGGGATGCTCGCCGTGCTGAAGGCCGGCGGCGCCTTCCTGCCGCTCGATCCGCGCTGGCCCGCCGCGCGGCGGGCGGCGCTGCTGGAGGACGCCGGGGCGCGCCTGGTTCTGGGCGGCGCGGAGCTCCCCCTGGACGGCGAGGAGGCGCTGAGCGGCCCCTCCGTGTCGGCGCGCGCGGTCCACCCGGAGCAGGCGGCGTACGTGTTCTATACCTCGGGCTCGACCGGCCGGCCGAAGGGCGTGCTGGTGAGCCACGGCGCGGCCATGACCTTCGCCGTCGAGGTGGCGCGGCGGTGCGGCCTCGGCGCGGAAGACCGCTTTCTGCAATTCGCCTCGCCCGGGTTCGACGTGCTGATCGAAGAGGTCTTCCCGGTCTGGGCGCGCGGCGGCGCGGCCGTCTTCGCGCCGCAGGAGGAGCTGCTCACGCCGGCCGGCCTGGAACGGGTGCTGGAGCGCCAGGCCGTGACCGCCCTGGAGCTGCCGACGCCGTACTGGAACGAGTGGATGGACGACCTGGAACGGCGCGGCGCGGCGCCGCCGCGGTCGCTGCGCCGCCTGCTCCTCGGGAGCGAGAAGCCGTCGATCCCGCGGCTCGCGCGGTGGGACCGGCACGGCGTCCCGGTTCTCCACGTGTTCGGCCTGACCGAGACGACCGTCACCTCGACGATCCACCGCTGGGAGAGGAACGGGAGCGCGCCGGCCGCGCGCGACCTGCCGATCGGCCGGCCGGTGGGCAACACCAGGCTCTACGTGCTGGACCGCGAGGGCGCGCCCGTGCCGGGCGGAGTCGCCGGCGAGCTGTCGATCGGCGGCTCCGGCGTGGCGCGCGGCTATCTGGGCCGCCCCGATCTGACGGCCGAGCGCTTCGTGCCCGATCCCTTCAGCTCGATTCCCGGAGCCCGCGTGTACCGCACCGGCGACCTCGCGCGCTACCGGGCGGACGGCACCCTCGACTTCCTCGGCCGCAGCGACGACCAGGTGAAGGTCCGCGGCGTCCGTGTCGAGCCGGGCGAGGTGGCCGCGGTCCTCGCCGCGCACCCCGGCGTGCGTGAGGCCGTGGTGCTGGTTCGGGAGGACCGTCTGGTCGCCTATGTGGTCCTGGATCGGACCGATCCGACCGATCGGTCCGATCTCGACTCCATGCTCGCCGCCTGGCTCCGCGACAGGCTGCCGGAAATCATGATCCCCTCGGCCTTCATGATCCTTGAAGCGCTGCCGCGGACGGCCAACGGCAAGATCGACCGCGCGGCGCTGCCGGATCCGGAGCAGGAAGAGGCCGCGGGCGAGGCGCCGCGCACGCCGGTCGAGGAGCTGCTGGCGGGGATCTGGAGCGAGGTGCTGGGCCGGCCGCCGATCGGGCGCGACGAGGACTTCTTCGCCCTCGGCGGCCATTCGCTGCTCGCCACGCGGGTGGTGTCGCGGGTGCGCCAGGCGCTGGGCGTCGAGCTGCCGCTGCGCGCGCTGTTCGAGGCGCCGACCGTGGCCGGGCTGGCCCGGGCGGCCGAGGCGCGCCGGGGGCCCGCGCCGCCGCCGCTCCTCCCGGTGCCGAGGCAGGGAGATCTGCCGCTCTCCTTCGCGCAGCAGCGGCTCTGGCTGATCGACCAGCTCGAGCCCGGCTCCGCGGCCTACAACATCCCCGCGGCCCTGCGCCTGCGCGGCGCGCTGGAGCCCGCGCTCCTGGCGCGCATCTTCGCCGAGGTGGTCCGCCGGCACGAGGTGCTGCGCACCACCTTCGCGCCGCGCGCCGGAGGCCCGGTCCAGGTCGTGGCGTCCGCCGCAAGCGCGCGGCCGGAGCTGCCGCTGATCGACCTGGCGCGCCTGCCGGAGGCGGAGCGCGAGTCCGCGGCGCGCGGTCTCGCGCGGGACGAGGGCGTGCGTCCCTTCGATCTGGGTCGGGGGCCGCTGCTGCGCCTGCGCCTGGTCAGCCTGGGAGCGCAAGAGCATCTCCTGCTCGTCACGATGCATCACATCGTCGCGGACGGCTGGTCCGTCGACGTCCTGATCCGCGAGGTGGCGGCTCTCTACGAGGCCTTCTCCCACGGGCAGGTCTCTCCCTTGCCCGAGCTGCCGGTGCAGTATGCCGACTTCGCGGTCTGGCAGCGGGATTGGCTGCAAGGCGCGGTTCTGGAGGCGCAGCTCGCCGTCTGGAAGCGCCGGCTCGCCGGAGCGCCGCAGGTGCTCGACCTGCCGGCCGACCGGCCGCGGCCGGCGGTGCCGACCTCCCGCGGCGCCGAGCGCCCGGTGGCCCTGCCGGCCGGCCTGGCGGCGGCGGTGCGCGAGGTCAGCCGGCGGGAAGGGGCGACCCCCTTCATGACCCTGCTGGCGGCCTGGGCGATCGTCCTGGGCCGGCACGCCAACCAGGACGACCTGCTGGTGGGCGCGCCCGTGGCCGGGCGCAACCGGCAGGAGACCGAAGGGCTGATCGGCTTCTTCGTCAACACCCTCGTTCTCCGCGCCGACCTCTCGGGAACTCCGGCTTTCGTCGAGGCCTTGCGGCGGGTCCGCGAGGCGGCGCTGGAGGCCTTCACCCACCAGGACCTCCCGTTTGAGCGCCTCGTCGAGGAGGTCGCCACCCGGCGGGACCTCGCGCGGTCCCCCCTGATCCAGGTCCTCTTCGCCTTGCAGACCGGCTTCGATCCGAAGCTTGACCTTCCCGGCCTGGCGCTCTCGCCGTTCGAGGCCGGGATCCGCAGCGCCCGCTTCGAGCTGATCCTGAACCTGGAGGAGAAGCCCGAGGGGATCTCCGGCGCCCTGGAGCACAGCACGGACCTGTACGACGCCCCCACGGTCGAGCGGCTGGCCGGCCATTTCCAGACCCTGCTCGAAGCCGCCGTCGCGGCGCCCGCTACGACGATCGCGGAGCTGCCGCTGCTTTCGGCGGCCGAAGAGCGGCAGCTCCTCGAATTGGGCGGAGTCCGGGACGAAATCACAGAGGGAGAGACCCTGGCCACCCTGTTCGAGGCGCAGGTGAGGAAGGCCCCCGGCGCCCGCGCGGTGAGCTGCGAGGGGAGCGAGCTGACCTACGCCGAGCTCGACCGGCGGGCCGGCCGGCTCGCTCATCGCCTGCGGCGGCTCGGCGTCGGGCCGGAGACGCGGGTGGGCCTCCGCGTCGAGCGCTCGCTGGAGCTCGTCGTCGGCCTGCTCGGCATCGTGAAAGCCGGCGGCGCCTACGTGCCGCTCGATCCGGCGTACCCGCCGGAGCGGCTGGCGTTTCTGATCGAGGATGCCGGCGCACAGGTGGTTGTGGGGGCAGAGGGCATTGAGCAGGTTCCCCCTCTCCCGGGCGGGTGGGAGTGCGGGTGGGAGAGGGGGCTAGGGGGTGAGGGTCCTCCGCGGCCGGCCACCGCCCAGAACACCGCCTACGTCATCTACACCTCCGGCTCGACCGGCAAGCCCAAGGGTGTCCTGGTCACCCACCACAACGCCGTCCGCCTCCTCGCGGCCACCCAGCCCTGGTTCGGCTTCGGCCCCGGCGACGTCTGGACGCTCTTCCACTCCTCCGCCTTCGACTTCTCCGTCTGGGAGATCTGGGGCGCGCTGCTCACCGGCGGACGCCTCGTGGTCGTCCCCTGGGAGGTGAGCCGCACGCCCGAGGCGTTCCACGACCTGCTGGCGGCCGAGCGGGTCACCGTGCTCAACCAGACCCCGACCGCCTTCGGCGAGCTGCTGCGGGCGGATGAGCACCGCTCGGCGCTCGCCGACCTGCGGCTGGTGATCTTCGGCGGCGAAGCCCTCGTGCCGGCCCGCCTGACCCCGTGGTTTTCCCGCTACGGCGACGAACGGCCTCGGCTGGTCAACATGTACGGCATCACCGAGACGACCGTGCACGTCACCTACCGGCCGCTCTCCACAGAGGACCAGCGGAGCGTGATTGGCATCCCCATCCCGGATCTCGCGGTGCGTGTGCTCGATCCGGCGGGCCGGCTGGCGCCGATCGGAGTCCCGGGCGAGATCGCGGTCGGCGGCGCCGGCCTGGCGCGCGGCTATCTCGGCCGGCCGGATCTCACGGCCGAGCGCTTCGTGCCCGATCCGTTCTCCGGACCCGGGGCGCGCCTCTACCGCTCCGGCGACCTGGGGCGCTTCCTCCCCTCCGGCGAGCTGGAGTACCTCGGCCGCATCGACCAGCAGGTCAAGATCCGCGGCTTCCGCATCGAGCCCGGCGAGATCGAGGCGGCTCTCCTGGCGCATCCCGGCGTGCGCGAGGCGGTGGTGCTGGTCCGGGAGGACCGCCTCATCGCCTGCGTGGTCCTCGATCCGACCGATCCGACCGACCCCAGATCCGCGCTCGCCGCCTGGCTCGGCGACAGGCTGCCCCAGCACCTGCTCCCCTCGGCCTTCGTGCGGCTCGACGCGCTGCCGCTGACCGCCAACGGCAAGGTGGACCGCAAGGCGCTCCTGGCGCTCGACGAGGCGCCGCAGCCGGAGGGCGGCTTCGTCGCGCCGCGCACGCCGGCCGAGGAGCTGGTCGCGGGCCTTTTCGCCGAGGTCCTGGGAGTCGAAAACGTGGGCGCGGAGGCCCACTTCTTCGAGCTGGGCGGCCATTCCCTGCTGGCGACGCAGCTCATGTCGCGCCTGCGCCAGACGTTCGGCGTCGAGCTGCCGCTGCGCACGCTGTTCGAGCAGCCGACCGTGGCGGCGCTGGCGGGCGCCGTGCGGCTGGGGCAGGCTCCG
>DATFPH010000456.1:0-12030 GCA_035264905.1 Thermoanaerobaculia bacterium | reverse complement strand
TCCGCTTCGACATGGACCATCGGCTCTGGCAGTACTACATGATGCTCCGCCTGCGTCACGCGCTGCCGGTCCTTCCGATCCTGGTGAACCTGCGGGGAGGCCGGCCGGGGGTCTATCGCGGGACCTTGCGGGAAGTCTTCGACGGGAAGGTGACAGCCGTGTTCCATTATCGGGCGCTCGGGCTTTCCGGCTGCCGGGCGGAAGACTGGCTGGCGCGGCCCTAGCCGATCGCCTGGGCGTTCGCCGCGCTCATGCGCCCCGGGAGCTGGAGCCGGGCCGAGCTGAAGCTGAAATGCCTGCGGCGCATCGCCACTTCGGACGTCGTGGGATTGCGCAAGCAGGTCCTGGTCGATTGGGTCGAGACCTATGTACAATTAGCGGAACAGGATGCCGCTGAGTTCCAGCATCTGCTGAACCTGCAAGGCAACGAGGAGATCAAGGCCATGGAGCTGACCTGGCTGGGACAAGCCGAGGCACGAGGGATTGAGCAGGGAATTGAGAGAGGGATCAAGAAGGGGATCGCCCAAGGGGCCGAGACCGCGACGCGGGAGGCGGTGGGGCGGATGCGGCGGGTGGTGCTTCGGCAGATCGAGCAGCGGTTCGGCGCAGTCCCCGTGAAGGTGCGGCGGAAGATCGAGGCGATCGACTCGCTGGAGCCTCTGGCCGATCTCGCCGAAAGGGTCCTTGTCGTCGAGTCCGTCGGCGCGTTGGGCCTGGGCTGAACGCAGGACCGAGCTCGACTGGCAGCCGCGGACGCTGGACGAGGGCTGCCGGGGACGGTGGAGTACCTGCTGCGGACGTGAGGCTGATACCATCCGCCCGATGCACACGATCTTCAAGGACTTCACGTTCGCGGCGGCGCACGCGATCCGCGGGCACACCCGGGGGTGCCAGAATCTGCATGGGCACAACTACCGCGTACGGGTCCACCTGCGGGCCGCGGAGCTCGACGAGCTCGGGATGGTGATGGACTTCGCCGATTTGAAGGCGATGATGCAGGAGATCCTGCAGCCGTTCGACCACCACGTGATCAACGAGATCCCGCCGTTCGACCAGCGCAACACCACCGCCGAGCTGATCAGCCGGTACGTCTTCGAGGAGGTGGCGCGGCGGCTGAAGGAACAGGCGCGGGTGCGCGTCGCGCGGGTCGAGATCTGGGAAACCGAAACTTCGTGCGCGGTCTACGAACCCTGAGCTTGTGACGAAATTGTCGTAGAATCTCCTCCGCATTCCCCGGCGCCGGAAACCTTTCCCCCGAGGGATCGTACGTGTGGGCTGCTCAGCTCCGGGGAGGAGCTGGCAGCTCTGGGGCGCCGGCCCTTTTTTTCAGGTTAGACCCCAGGTTAGACCAAGGACAGAACCGACGATGGCTTCCGACAAGGCTACGCTTGACGGCCTGCGCATCAATCGCAGCGCCGCTCCCGAAGGTGGCAGAGGGCGACTCGCCTGGATTCTGGGCGCGCTCCTCCTGCTCTTGATCTCGGCCGGCGTGTTCGCCTGGCTCCGTCTGCCACGGTCGATCGAGGTGCGCGTCGCCGCCGTGCGCGAGCGCCCCGGCACGGCCGCCGGCACGGTGCTCAACGCATCGGGCTACGTCACCGCCCGCCGGCAGGCCACGGTCTCCTCGAAGGTCACCGGCAAGGTGACGGAGGTGCTCGTCGAGGAGGGCATGGTGGTGCGCGAGGGGCAGGTCCTGGCCCGGCTGGACGATTCGATCCTCCGCAAGGAGCTCTCCCTCGCCGCAGCGCGCCTCGCGGCGCAGCGCCGCGCCACGGACGAGACGCGGGTCCGCCTGCATGAAGCCGAGGTCAACCTGCGGCGGGCCCGGAGCCTGCGTGAGCAGGGGGTGGCCCCGCAGTCCGACCTGGATGCCACCGAGGCCCAGGTCGGCTCCTTGAAGGCGCGGCTGGACCTCGGCCGCGAAGAGGTGTCGGTGTCCGAGCAGCAGCTCGCGCTCAACCGCCAGTATCTGGAGGACACGGTGATCCGCGCGCCGTTCTCCGGAGTGGCCGTCAGCAAGGACGCCCAGCCGGGCGAGATGATCTCGCCGGTGTCGGCCGGCGGCGGCTTCACCCGCACCGGCATCTGCACGATCGTCGACATGTCGTCCCTGGAAGTCGAGGTCGACGTCAACGAGAGCTACATCCAGCGGGTGCGGCCGGGGCAGAAGGCGATCGCGACCCTGGACGCCTATCCCGACTGGCAGATCCCGGCGCGGGTCATCATGCCCGTGCCGACGGCCGACCGGCAGAAAGCCACGGTCCGCGTGCGTCTGGCCTTCGACCAGCTCGATCCGCGCATCCTCCCCGACATGGGGGTCAAGGTGGCGTTCCTCGACGAGGAGGGGGCGGCGGGAGAGCGGCCCAAGGCCGCCCTGGTCGTGCCGCGCCGCGCTCTGCGCAAGGACGGCGGCAGCGACGTGGTGTTCGTGGTGAAGGGCGAAGAGGTCGAGCGGCGGGCGGTGGGGGTCGGCCCCGCGCCCGGCGACGAGGCCGTGATCACGTCGGGGCTCTCCGCCGGGGAGCGGGTGGTGGTCGAGGCGCCGACGGAGCTGGTGGACGGTGCCAAGGTCGCCGTCCTGGACAAATAGGAGAGAAGACGAATGGAGACATCAGGCACGCTGGTCCGGGTCCGGGACGTCCACAAGATCTATCGCCGCGGCAGCGAGCGGCTGGACATCCTCAACGGGATCGACCTCGACATCCCGCGCGGTGACTTCCTCGCGCTCATGGGGCCGTCGGGCTCGGGGAAGACGACCTTGCTCAACCTGCTCGGCGGTCTCGACCGGCCGACCTCCGGGAGCATCGAGGTGGAAGGGCAGCGCATCGACCAGCTCTCCGACGGCAAGCTGACCGAGTGGCGGTCGCGCCACGTCGGCTTCGTGTTCCAGTTCTACAACCTGCTGCCGGTGCTCACCGCGGCGCGCAACGTGGAGCTCCCGCTGCTGCTGACTCACCTGAGCAAGGCGAAGCGGCGGGATCACGTGGCCACGGCCCTCCAGGTCGTCGGCCTCGCCGACCGCGCCGAGCACTACCCGCGGCAGCTCTCGGGCGGCCAGGAGCAGCGGGTCGGCATCGCCCGCGCCATCGTGACCGATCCGACCCTGCTCCTTTGCGACGAGCCCACGGGCGATCTCGACCGCAAGTCGGGCGACGAGATCCTCGACCTCCTCCAGGCGCTCAACCGCGAGCAGGGCAAGACGATCGTCATGGTCACCCACGACCCGCACGCGGCGGCGCGCGCCCGGCGGATCCTGCATCTGGACAAGGGCAACCTCGTTCTGGAGCCGGTGGCATGAAATACCTCCACCTGATCTGGAAAAACCTCTGGCGGCGGAAGCTCCGCACGCTGTTCACCCTGCTGTCGATCCTCGCCAGCTTCGCCACCTTCGCCGTCCTGTCGGCGGTGGACGTGGGCTTCAGCAGCGGCGTCGACGTGGCCGGAGCGGACCGCCTGCTCACCATCCACAAGGTGTCGCTGATCCAGCCGCTGCCCATCTCCTACCTGGAGCGGATCAAGCAGGTGCAGGGGGTCGAGGCGGTGACCTACGCCAACTGGTTCGGCGGGATTTATCAGGACCCCAAGAACTTCTTCGGCCAGATGGCGGTCGATCCGGAGACCTTCCTCGGCCTCTATCCCGAGTACCTGCTGCCGGAGGATCAAAAGAAGGACTGGCTGGCGAACCGCTCCGGAGTGATCATCGGGCGGCAGCTGGCCGACCGCTTCGGCTTCAAGGTGGGGGACAAGATCCCGATCCAGGCCACCATCTACCGCAAGCGGGACGGCACGAGCCTGTGGGAGTTCACGGTCTCCGGCATCTACGACGGGGCCAAGAAGGGGACCGACACCTCCAGCATGTACTTCCGCTATGACTACCTGAACGAGGGGATGGGCGGGCGGCTCGGTTTCGTCGGCTGGTACATTCTGCGGATCGCCGACCCGGCGCAGGCGGCCGCGGTCGCCGAACGGATCGACACGCTGTTCGCCAACTCGCCGGCGGAGACCAAGACGCAGACCGAGAAGGCGTTCGCCCAGTCGTTCGCCGACCAGGTCGGGAACGTCGGGGCGATCGTCCGCGCGGTCCTGGTGGCGGTCTTCTTCACCATGCTGCTGGTGGCGGGCAACACCATGGCGCAGGCGGTGCGCGAGCGCACCGGCGAGCTCGCCGTGTTGAAGACGCTGGGCTTCTCGCACGCCAAGGTGCTCGGGCTGGTGCTGGCCGAGTCGTGCGTCATCGCTCTCCTCGGCGGCGGCCTCGGGCTGCTCCTCGGCGAGGGGCTGATCATTCCGGCGGTGGGCAAGGCGCTGGGCGGTTTCATGCCCGTGTTCTTCCTGCCGACCAAAGACCTCATTCTGGGGGTGGCGCTGATCTTCGTCTTCGGGCTCCTCGCCGGGCTGCCGCCGGCGACTCAGGCCATGCGGCTGCGCATCGTCGATGCGCTGCGGAGGGTTTGATCATGCTCAACTGGCTCTCTCAGGTGGCGGCTGTGACCTGGGTCAATCTGCGCACGATCGTGGAGCGCCGCGGCTCCTCGCTGGCGACGGTCGTCGGAGTGGCGGGTGTCGTGATCGTCTTCGTCGCCGTGTTCTCCATCGCGGAAGGGGTCCGCCATGCCTTGACCTCCAACGCCACGTCGGACACCGCCGTCGTCCTCCGCTCGGGAAGCGACAGCGAGATGATGAGCGGCCTGGGGCGCGACGACACGCGGATCATCGCCGAGGCGCCCGGCGTGCGCCGCTCGCCGGCGGGCCCGATGGCCTCGGCGGAGCTCTACGTGATCGTCGACGTTCCCAAGCGCTCCACCGGGACCGACGCCAACGTGCCGCTGCGCGGCGTACAACCGGCCGCGTTCGAGGTGCGCGACGAGATCCAGATCCTCGAAGGCCGGCGCTTCGAGCCGGGGCGCAACGAGGTTCTGGTGGGCCGCGCGGCGGCCTCGCAGTTCGCCGGGCTCGATCTGGGCAACCGCCTGCGCTGGGGGCAGAACGAGTGGACCGTGGTGGGGATCTTCTCGGCCGGGGGCGGCCTCGCCGAATCGGAGATCTGGTGCGATGCCGGGGTGCTCCAGCCCGCCTATCGGCGCGGAAACTCCTTCCAGTCGGTGTACGCGAAGCTCGAGTCGCCCGACGCGTTCCAGAAGTTCAAGGACGCGCTGACCGCCGACCCTCGCCTGGACGTCAAGGTCATCCAGGAGTCCGAGTACTACGCCGCGCAGTCCGAGGGGCTGACGACCCTCATCCGTGCGCTCGGCATCGTGATCACCCTCTTGATGGGGGTCGGGGCGATCTTCGGGGCCTTGAACACCATGTACGCGGCGGTGGCGACGCGCACGCGGGAGATCGCCACCCTGCGCGCCCTCGGATTCCGCGCCGGGCCGGTGGTGCTGTCGGTGATGACCGAGTCGCTGCTGCTCGCTCTCCTCGGCGGCGTCGTGGGAGCGGCGATCGCCTATTTCGGGTTCAACGGCTTCCAGACCTCGACCCTGAACTGGGCGACGTTCAGCCAGCTCTCCTTCTCGTTCACCGTCACGCCGGTGCTGATGGGCGTGGGTCTTGCGTGCGCGGTGCTGATGGGATTGATCGGTGGCCTCTTCCCGGCGATCCGGGCGGCACTCTTGCCGGTGGCGACGGCGTTGCGGGAGCTCTGAGGCGCGGATACAATCGCGGCGGCGTTCCAGCCCCCGGGGGGCTCGGTTCGACCTTCTAGGAGACCCGTAATGTCTCAGCAGACGACAGACGTGGTGGCGGAGCCGGCGACCACTGCAGAGCAGCACACGGCCAAGCTCATCCTCGACGGCAAGGAGCTCGCGCTCCCCGTCGTGGTCGGCTCCGAGGGTGAGGTGGGGCTCGACATCATGCAGCTCCGCGCCAAGACCGGCGCGATTACGCTCGATCAGGGCTACGGCAACACCGGAGCCTGCGAGAGCAGCATCACGTTCATCGACGGGGAGCAGGGCATCCTGCGCTACCGGGGTTACCCCATCGAGGAGCTGGCCGAGAAGGCGGACTTCGTCGAGGTCTGCCATCTCCTGATCTACGGCCAGCTGCCGAAGAAGAACGAGCTGGCGGAGTTCTACTCCCGCGTGACCCGCCACACCCTGCTCCACGAGGACATGAAGAAGTTCTTCGAGGGGTATCCGGGCGGCGCCCATCCCATGGCCATGCTCTCGGCCATGATCGCCTCCCTCTCGGCCTACTACGAGGAGGACGACGATCTCGATCTGAACATCGTCCGTCTCCTGGCCAAGGCGAGCACCATCGCGGCGTTCTCGTACAAGAAGAACGTCGGACAGCCGTTCATGTACCCGTGCAACAAGCTTTCCTACTGCGCGAACTTCCTGCGGATGCTGCACGCGGTGCCGGCGGAGCCCTATGAGGTGAACCCGGTCTTCGCGCGGGCGTTGAACGTGCTGCTCATCCTGCACGCGGATCACGAGCAGAACTGCAGCACGTCCACGGTGCGCATGGTGGGGAGCAGCCAGGCGAACCTGTTCGCCTCGATCGCCGCCGGCATCTGCGCGCTCTGGGGGCCGCTCCACGGCGGCGCCAACCAGGCGGTCATCGAGATGCTGGAGCAGATCCGGCAGGACGGCAGCGACTACAAGAAATACGTGAACCTGGCGAAGGAGAAGGACTCCGGCTTCCGCCTGATGGGCTTCGGGCACCGGGTCTACAAGAACTTCGACCCGCGGGCGCGGATCGTCAAGAAGATCGCGGACGAGGTCCTCGGCCAGCTCGGCCTCCAGGATCCGCTCCTGGACATCGCGAAGGCGCTGGAAGAGGTGGCGCTGAACGACGAGTTCTTCATCTCGCGCAAGCTCTACCCAAACGTCGACTTCTACAGCGGCGTGATCTACCGGGCGATGGGCATCCCGACCAACATGTTCACGGTGATGTTCGCCCTCGGCCGCCTGCCCGGCTGGATCGCTCACTGGCGCGAGATGCGGGAAGACCCCAAGACCCGCATCAACCGCCCCCGCCAGATCTACACCGGTGCGACCGAGCGGCCGTACCTGCCGGTCGATCAGCGGTAGGCCCCATCCTTGGAGGGAGGAGGCCTACTCCCGGCTCACCATCCGGTGCAGCTTGTCGTAGATCTTGTCGCGGAACCCGTCGACCCGGCTCAGCAGCTTGGGCCAGCGCTGGAGGGCCTTGCGCATCCATTGATGGGCGAGCTCGCTCGCTACCGAGAGGATTGCCGCTCCCAGCAGGATCGTGACCACGCCCTGGATGCCGGGGAGCACCAGGCCGGCCACGCCGACCAGCAGCACCACCCAGCCGACCAGCAGGACCACGACCCGCAGCCAGAGCGGGAGCGGGCGTTGGAGCCGCCGCTGCCGGACGAGCGTGTCTTCACCGATCGTCATGGGGATCTTTCTATCGGCCAGGGCCGGCGGCGCCGTCGCCGGTTCGGTCTCGATCTCTTCGCAGGTTCCTTGGGCCATCCGCTGCTCCTGCGCCGAGGGAAATCATAGAGCCCGCGGCGACAACTCCCAAGCTTTGCAGATCCCATACCCGGCTTCGAAATCCTCCCGGTTGACAAACCGGACCACGGCGGTCCAGAATACATCCACCTTCTTGAGAAATGATCTCAACAAGGCGGAACGACCCAGAACCGAGGACGAAGGATCGGACATGTCAGACGCTCGCGAGAGACAGAAGTTCCTCCAGTTCCTGCGGGACCGGGGGCAGCGCGTGACCTCGGAGCGTCTCGCCCTCTTCGACGAGATCTTCGCACAGCACGGCCACATTGACGCCGAGGAGCTGCTCGGATTGATGAAATCCCGTGCGCTCAAGATCTCGCGCGCCACGGTCTACCGCAATCTCGACCTGCTGGTGGAGTGCGGCCTGGCCCGCAAGCAGCGGCTCGGGCGCAACCGCTATCTCTACGAGCACGTCCATCCCGGCCAGCGGCACGACCATCTCGTGTGCACCGTCTGCGGCCGCGTGGTGGAGTTCGTCAGCCCCGGGATCGCCGCCCTGCAGGTGGAGATCTGCCGTGCCCATGGGTTCTCCCCGACCCTCCACACCCTGCAGATCAGCGGGCTCTGCAACGCGTGCGCGGAGAGGCGCGCCGCGGCGGCGGACGCGCGTCCTTCGCGGGAGGAGGCGGTCCATGTTTGAGGCCCTGGTCGTCACGCTGCGCGAGGGGGTCGAGGCGGCTCTCGTCGTCGGGATCATCGTCGCGTTCCTGCGCAAGGAGGGGTACGACCGGCATCTCGGCACGGTGTGGGCGGCGATCGGCGCGGCGACCGTGGCGAGCCTGCTCGGCGCCTGGGCGCTCTACCGGTTGGCGGTCAACGAGGAGGTCTTCGAGGGGCTCCTCTACCTCGGCTCGGCAGTCATCGTCGGCTCGACGATGGTCTGGATGTGGCGGCACTCCCACGCGCTCTCCGGCGAGATGAAGGGATCGCTCGCGCGCATCCTGGCCCGCGAGCGGACGTCGTCCGTGGCCGCCGGCCTGTTCGCCTTCACCTTCCTCATGGTCTTCCGCGAAGGGGTCGAGACGGTGCTCTTCCTCTCCGCCCTGTCGCTGACCACGAACGGCCTGATGGCCAGCCTCGGGGTGGTGATCGGGCTCGGCGCGGCGGTCGTCTTCGGCGTCCTCTTCGTGCGCGGCAGCCTGCGGATCGATCTCGGACGGTTCTTCAAGATCACCGGGATCGCGCTCGGCATCTTCGTCGTGCAGCTCCTGGTGAACGGCTATCACGAGCTCTCCGAGGCGGGCTGGCTGCCGGCCAACGAGACGACCATGGCGACGATCGGCCCGCTGGTCCGCAACGAGGTCTTCTTCATCGCCGCGGTGATCCTCCTGCCGCTCCTGATGCTGCTGATCCCGGGCCGCGACGGCGGCGGGACGCAGGCAGCCGCCGCCGGAGCGGAGGCGCGGCTCGAGCGGGCGCAGGCGGCCCGGCAGGCGCGCGCCCGGGTGCTCGGGGCGGTCCTCGGGATCTTCATCCTGGCCGTCCTCGGGCTCGGCTTCGTGTACGCCCAGCCGCCCGCGTCTCTCTCGCCGGCCGAGCCGGTGACCCTCGCCGCGGACGGCCGGGTGCACATTCCGCTGTCCAGCTTCCAGGGGACTGCGCTCCGCCGCTTCTCCGCGACGGTGGACGGCCAGGCCGTGCGCTTCATCGCCGTGCCGATCGAGGAGGGCGGGGAGATCGCCACGGCGTTCGACGCGTGCGACATCTGCGGCCCCCGCGGCTATTACCAGGACGGAACCTCGATCGCCTGCCTGCACTGCGGCTCCGCCATCTACCCGCCGAGCATCGGGCAGTCGGGGGGCTGCAACCCGGCGCCGCTGACCGCCCGGGTGGAGGGGGGCGAGCTGGTCATCGCCAAGGCCGACCTGGCAGCCGGTGCGCCGCGGTTCGCGGGGGAATAATGTACGCGCGCCTCCTGCTCGAATCGCTACGCCGTGGGACCCGCCGGAAGCTGCTGGCGGTGACCGCCGTGGCGTTGGGCACCCTGGGGGCGACCGCGCTCAGCACGGTGATGCTCGCCTCGGGAGACCGGATGGCCGCCGAGATGAGCTCCTATGGCGCCAACCTGGAGCTCGTGCCGGCCGAAGGGCGCGAGACGCTCGCCGCCGCCGACCTCCCGCGCATCCGGAAGATCTTCTGGCGCAACAACATCGTGGCGCTCGCGCCGTTCCACTCGCTGCGCGTCCGCATGGCGCCGGGCGCGGTGGTGGCGCCTTTGGTGGGCACCTGGTTCGATCACGAGCTGGAGGCGGGGTGGCACACCGGCCTGCCGCGCGTCCGCCCGACCCTGCGGATCGCGGGGCGCTGGCCCGCGGAGCAGGCCTCCGAAGTCGCTCTCGGCCGGCGTCTGGCTGAGCGGCTGGGGGTGAAGACAGGCGACGAGATGGCCGTGGAGCTCGGCGCGGCCTCCGCGTCGTTCCGGATCGTCGGCCTGGTCGAGAGCGGCGGCGACGAGGAGGAGCAGGCCTTCGCGCCGCTCGCCGCGGTGCAGCGCCTCGCCGGCCAGCCGGGCCGCTTCACCCGCGCCGAGATCTTCGCCCTGACCAACCCCGAGGCGCGGAACGCCCGCGACCCGCGGCGGATGAGCCCCGAGGAGTACGAGGCCTGGTACTGCACGGCCTACCCCTCGTCCGTGGCCTGGCAGATCAACGAAGCCGTGCGGGGAGGCTCGACGCGGGTGAACTACGGGATCACGGGGGCGACCGCCGACATCCTCGGCCGGTTCCAGGGGGTGCTCGTCGCTCTCGCCCTGGTCTCGCTGGTGGGAGGGGCCGTGGGCGTCACCGCCGCGATGACGGCCACGGTCCTGGAGCGGCGGCTGGAGGCCGGGCTCCTGGTGGCCCTCGGCGCGCCGCGCTATCAGGTGGTCCTCTTCTTTCTGAGCGAGGCCGCGCTGCTCGGTCTGCTCGGCGGGCTCGCCGGAGGGGCCGCCGGCCTGCTCGGCGGACGGCTGCTCGGCAGCGGTG
Source organism: Thermoanaerobaculia bacterium (assembly GCA_035264905.1). Taxonomy (GTDB): domain Bacteria; phylum Acidobacteriota; class Thermoanaerobaculia; order Multivoradales; family UBA5704; genus UBA5704. The sequence continues at coordinate 1,580 of DATFPH010000456.1, read as the reverse complement.
CCCTGGGCGTCGCCGTCCCCTGGATGCCGCAGCTCCTGCCGTTCGCGGCGCTGCTCGGCCTGACCGTCGCCGCGCTCGCGAGCTGTGCCCCGGTCGTCCGGGCGCTGGAGCTCTATCCCGCCGACATCCTCAAGAGGGCCACGGCCTGATGCTCGCCCGTCTCGTGACCGCCAGCCTGCGGCGCCGGTTCCGGCAGCTCGCTCTGATCCTCGCCGCCGTCACCGTGGCCGCGGCAACCGTGGCCGCGTTGGCCGGATTCTCGGAGCGGGCGCGCGGGCAGCTGGGCGAGAGCCTGTCGGCCTTCGGCCCCAATCTGGTGGTCCGTTCCCAGGTCGGCGGCCCGGGCGGCCTCTCTCCCGAGCTGGTGGCGCGGGTGCGAGCCATTCCCGGCGTGCGCACCGCGGTTGGGATGAAGGCCCCGGGGCGCCCGGCCGCGGCGCGGATCGACCGCATCGAGGTGCGCGCCGAGCCCGCCCATCTCCAGCAGGTGGCCCGCTCGATCGAGGAGCGGGTGGAGGGAGTCGAGGCGCGGCCGATCCTCAAGGTGAGCGAGTCGGATGCGCGGGTGACGCGGCGTCTCACCCTGCTGCTCCTCGCGGTGAGCGGCGTCTCCCTCCTCCTGGCTCTGCTGTCGGTCGGCGCCGCCACCACGGCCCTGGTGGGAGAGCGCCGGGTGGAGATCGGCCTCCTGCTGGCCCTGGGCTTCACCGGGCGGCGGGTGAGCACGATGTTCGCCGCCGAGCTGCTGGCCGCCGCGGTGCTGGCGGGGCTGGCGGGCGAGCTCCTCGGCGAGCTGGCGGCGAGCGGCCTGGCGCAGCGGATCCTGGGCGCCTCCGGCGGGCTGGCCCTGACCTGGAGCGGCTTCGCCGCGGCGGCCTCGGCCGCGGTCCTGGTGGTGGGCGTCTCGATGGTCTTCGCGCTGCGGCGGGTCGAACGGCTCGACGCGGCCCGGGTCTTGCGGGGAGAGTAGCGTGCCCTTCGTCGAGATCGCCGGGCTCAGCCGCCGGTTCGGCACGCTCCGTGCCCTGGACGACCTCACGCTCACCGTCGGAGAGGGGGAGTGGGTGGCCGTCACCGGCCCCTCGGGCTCGGGCAAGACGACGCTCCTCAACATCCTGTCCGGGCTCGACCATCCGACCTCCGGCAGCGTGCGCGTCGGCGGCACCGACCTGTCCGGCCTCTCGGCGCGCGACCTCGCGGGGTATCGCCAACGGACGGTCGGCCTCGTCTTCCAGCAGTTCCATCTGATTCCCTATCTCACCTCCCTGGAGAACGTCATGCTGGCCCAGTACGTCCACAGCATGACGGATCGGGGCGAGGCCGAGGAGGCGCTGCGGCGCGTCGGTCTCGGGGAGCGGCTGGGCCATCTGCCCAGCCAGCTCTCGGGCGGCGAGCAGCAGCGCGTCTGCATCGCGCGGGCGCTGATCAACCAGCCGCCTCTCATCCTGGCCGACGAGCCCACCGGCAACCTCGACGCGGTGAACGAGGCCGTGGTGATGAGCCTGCTCACCGACCTGCACCAGCGCGGGCACACGCTGATCCTGGTGACGCACGACGCGTCGATCGCCGCGCGGGCCGAC
>DATFPH010000455.1:0-16334 GCA_035264905.1 Thermoanaerobaculia bacterium | reverse complement strand
CAAGTTTCAATCCACGCCCCCGCACGGAGGGCGACCGCATCCCAACAAGTCTATTCTATTCAGTCGGTTTCGGCGCCTTTGGCGCGAACCGGCGGGCCAGAGATGGCTGGATGGCAGGACGGCGCCGGTTTCACCGTTCTGGAATCTTTGGCATCAGCGGTTTACCAGGGCCGCGAACCTCTCGGGGGTGGGCTTTGGGCAATCCTGGTTCGCGGCGGGGCGAGCGCGCTCCGGCGCGGCCAGTGACAGGCCGCCGGCCGTGCCGAGCTCTCAGACGAGCAAGGGCTCCTCGAGATCCGGCACCCCCTTCGCCCCATAGTGCTCGATTTTCCCTTTCCAGCTCGCGCCGAGGTAATAGACGCGAAGACTGTCTTCCTTCTCGTCGATGGTCTGCAACAGGCGGAGGCGGAGTTGCGTCCATTGGGTCGGATCGACAACGCACTCGAAAACCGAATTCTGTACCCGCTGCCCGAAGTCGAGACAGGTCTTCGCCACCCGGCGCAGCCGTCGCCGGCCGGCTTTCGTGGTGGTGGCGACGTCATAGCTGACGAGGACCATCATGGCGCCTTACCTCACTTCCAGAAGAATGGGGGATAGCCGTCCAGATCGCCCCGGAGATGACGGGCGAGGAGGGCTGCCTGGAGATGAGGAAGGAGCCCGACGGTCGTCTTCTCTCCAAGAAAGGGATGAGAGATCTCTTCCTGTTTCCTTTTCTGATAAGCCGTGAGGACGGTCTTGCGCGCCTCGCTCTCCAAGACGACACCACCCGTTTCCTTCCGCTCGAAGTCCGTCGGGCGGATCTGTTGCAGGTTGATGAGGGACAGGGCGAGCCGGTCCGCGAGGAAAGCGCGCAGCTCTTCCATCAGATCGAGGGCGAGGCTGGGCCGGCCGGGCCGGTCCCGGTGCAGGAAGCCGACTGCCGGGTCGAGGCCCACGGCTTCCAGCGCCGCGACGACGTCATGACAGAGAAGCGTATAGAGAAAGCTGAGGAGGGCGTTGAGGTTGTCGAGCGGTGGCCGGCGGCTTCGCTCGCGAAAGAAGAAGGAATCCTTCTGCTGGGTCACGAGGTGGTCGAATGCCTCGAAGTAGGCGCGGGCGGAGGCGCCTTCGAGACCGCGGACCGCATCCAGAGGCATGCCTTCCGGCAGGCTGGAGAGATGTTGGGCCAGGGTGGCCGCGGCGGTCCGCAATCTATCGCTTCCGATGGCCTGGGGCCGGTCGCGCAAGGCGCGCAGGAGGACGGTCCGGCTGTTGGCGACCTTCGCGACGACGATGCACCGGGCGAGGGAGGCGGAGGAGATCGGGTCATCGGCCCGGCGGTACTGCTCGCGCCGCAAGAGGACGTTGCCGGAGATGGGGCCTTGCACCCTCGCGAGGAAACGGCCGTTCATGGTCAGGAAAGAAACGCCGACACCGCGCTCGCCACAGAAGCCAAGGACGAAGGGACTGGCCGTGACCTGCCCGAAGCAGACGATGCTCCCGAGCATGTGGATGGGCACGCGGAGCTTCTCTTCCTTGTCGATGCGAACGACGACGGCCTCGCCCTCCTTGGCAAGATAGGCGCCCTGGGAGGTGACGTAGAGGGTGTTCTGATGCCGCTTCATGGTTGTGCTCTCAATCGGCGACCGGCTGTTGAGCCGCGCGGAGAAAACGGTCGAGGTATTTCCGGGCCGAGCTTGCCGGGGCGGCCGGCATGCAGACCGGTAGGAGAGAACATTGGTCACATTTCGGCTCGTGGACCGGCGCGGGGGTGATGCCTGCGGCGATCAGACGCTGGAGCCGGGCCGCGGTCTCCTCGGTCAGGCGCCGGAGCTCCGCGTCGAACGCCACGTCGAGGCGGTGCCGGGTCTGGCCATAGAAGAGAGCGCCGGCCGGTACGGACGTCGCCAGCATCTCCTCCAGACAAAGAGCCTGGGCGCAGAGTTGCACCTCGTCAGCCCGGTGACTCTTCGGCCGGCCGCGTTTGTACTCGACTGGAAAGGGCCGCCATGCGCCCTCGCCGATCCGGTGAAACTCGACGATGTCGGACTTGCCGGAGAGCCCGTGGCGGAAGCTACGGAGAGGAAGCGCCCGGGCGATCCGGAGATCGCCGCGGGATTCCTGAACACCGCTGTCCGCCTGCTCATGAAGATGCCGGCCTTCGACGGTCAACGAATTCTCTACCCACACCTGCTCCAGATGGATCAGCGCGCACTGCCGCTCGCAAAACAGCAGGTGCTGGAGAGCGGAAAGCGGGAGGAGGTCGTCTTCGGTGAACATTGGAGTCACCGAATTTCGAGAAGGCTCACTCCCACCGGCAAGCGGTCGCGCGCCACGGTGACCTCGTAATCGCTGAAGCTTCGGGGAGCCTCGATTCCCTCCCTTTTCTTGACGCTGATGAGAGCGAATAGGTCGTGCGCCGGGGCGCAGCCGAGCATGGCTTGGCGGCGGCGCTGGACAGGGTCGCTGTCCGTCCCTTCATGCTTGAAGACATAGAGCGGGCGTTGCACGGTCATCAAGCCTTTGCTCGCGGAGCGGTCGTGCTCGTACATGTTGAGGAGGGCCTCCCAGAGGAGAGCCAGATCGCCGTCGCCGAAGCCGGTCTCCTGGGCCAGGTGGGCGCTGATGAAACCCTTTCCGAGGAAGAGGCCATAGGGGATGAGCGATTTGCGGCCCATGGTTCGCAGGGAGTCTTCGGCCTGCTCGGCCTCCCATTGAGCAATCGCGGCCGAAGAGGAGCTGCCTTTGACGTCAGCGGCCACAGCCATGCGGGTGACGGAAAGGTCGAGCGGGAGGACGGGATCGAGAGACCGCGCGAACGCGATCTGGACGGGACCGCGCACCTGGCCCGCGTTGGCGCCGGTGCTCATCACGGCGCCGAAGGTCCGGACGTCGTAGAAATTGGCGCAGATCCAGCGCTTCGCTGCGTCCACTTTGCTCTTGGAGGCTCCCTTCTTGGCATCGGGCAGCCCACCTGTCGCCTCGTGCGCCTGGGCGATCGGCCGATTCAGGTTGGTCGCGTGCTCGACGAAGATGGCGTCAGGCATCTGGTTGCCTCGGGCGATCTGGACGTAGTTCCGGATGCGGCGCTTGATCGCAACGTCGGAGACGAGCCCGCGCATGTCCTGCGGGTCCACACGCGGCGCATTCCCCGCGTCCGGATCGCCGTTGGGATTGCCGTTCTCGCAGTCGAACAGGAAAAGAAATTCATAGCGGTTCTGAATGGGCTCGGTCATGGAGCGGTCTCCTGGGTCGTAGGCTCGTGGACGCCGGCTTCCGGTTGCGCCGGGGTGGTCTGAGGTCTCTGCCGATCGGCGGCGATCTGCTGGTAATACCCGAGGGCGAAGAGGCTCTGCTCTTCGAGGGTCAAGGTCGGCGGGACACGGTCACGGATTTCGTTCCAGATTCCCGCCAGGCGGTTCTCGAACCAGCGCGCGAGGCCCGGATCGAGCTTGTTGAGATGGAAGTGGGCGGTGCGGGTCAGGCGCCCGAGCACCAGGGCGGGGGTGCTGCTGGCGGCAGCGTAGTAGCGCTGGACGACGCCGGCTCCAACATCGCCCAGGGCGCGATATTGCAGAGCCGCAAGCACGGCCATCAGACGCCCGCATTGGTACGCAGGTTCCGGATGCTCTTCGTTCAGGTTCGGCTGCATCGCAGAGTCTCCTTGCCGCACATGGAAGGCCTTGAGCAGGCCCACGCGGGCATGGTTGAAAGGTTCGTTCTGCAGGATGTCGATCTTCAATCGGCCCAGAGCCGCGGCATGCGCCTGGCCGGGGATGCGCCCGCCGCGGACGGCGACGCGCCACATCATGGTTTCCCACGGCGCGGGAAGGTCGCGCAGGTCACGGACGAGCCCCCCCAGGACGGCCATGAATTTCGGCGAGCGGGCGAGGCCTGTGCCGTCCCGGCGAACGATCGAGAGGTCTTCGAACCAGGCGTCGATGCGGGCCACGAGCTCGTCGAGCTGCCCCTCCATCCAATCGCGCACCATGACCCGGCCGGCGGCGCCGGAAAGGGTGAGGGCGTAATAGCGGTTGGCCAGGAGGTCCGGCCGCTGCCCGGTGTGAAAGGCGTCGAGAAGCTCGCGGGCACGGCGTTGAGCGGCGCGCTCGTCCGCCTCCTCACCGGCAAAGAGCCAGGAGACGGGATCGTCCTCTGCGGCAATCCGGTCCTTGAACCAGTGGACTACCTTGACCTTGGCCAGCCGGCGCGAGTGCTCCGCGATCAGGTGATTCAACGCCGCGCGATACGCGGCCGCCATCTCTTCGGACACCGGAGCGTTGGCGGACTGACTGAGGCCATAGGAGCAGAACGACTCCTGCTTGAAGGAAGCCAGGGCGTCGCCCATGGAGAGACCGCCCACATCCGAAAGGCCGGCGATCTTGGGGTGGGTCGGCACAGGCTCGACGAGCTCGCCGCTGGCGAGGCAGCGGACGAGCTCAGCTTCTCCGGTGGTCCGTTTCGCCGGTTTGCCAGGGCGGCTCTCCGCGCCCAGGCTGCGCCGGAAGGTCCGCCACCAATCGTGCCAGAGGTCCGAGTCGACAGGATAGAGCGGAGTCTCGCCCAGAATCGCGAAAGTCACCTTGTCGGTCGGCTTCGCCTTGTGGCTGCGCAAGGTGTCACGGATTCGCTCGAGCGCCGCGTCATCGTCCAGAACGGCGGCCATGTCCGCCAACCGAGGCAGGACGGCTGACGCCTGGCGCAGCAGATTGGTGAAATAGGCGTGCTTGGCCCGCAGCTTGGGATCGTCCGGCTCGTCGGCGAGAAAGACGACCACATCGGCGGAGTCCACCAGGAAGTGCCGGCAGCCGGCACCGCCCCGCTTGATCTCCGGCTGCGACAGCTCGGGGCATTTCGCGAAGGTGCGGCCAGGACTGCCCTCGTCCGAAAGGTCGAGGACCTCGATGGAGCCCCTCCGGGGTTCCAGGACGAGACTCCAGCGAGCCGTCTTGGGGGCGAAACCCGGTTCGGCCACCAGATTGTGCGAACGGGCGTACTGCACCAGGAGATCGAGCATCAGGAAGACCCTCCGGCGGCTTTGAAGACGTCGGGGCTGGCGTACTCGGGGACCTGGAGAACGCCGCCGTGGATCGTGGCGCGGAACAGGCTGACGGCGGATGCATCGGTCGACGAGCCCGGTCGGGAGAGATCGAAGACGTCGTACAACATGAACCCGAGATCGAGATCGAGCGGAACCGGGCGAGGATCGGCGGAGAGATCCGGACCGGTCTCGACAAGCCGGAACCAGGCCGGGAACTCACGGCAGCCGAAGTACGGCTGATAGAAGCACTTCCCCCGCTCGGCCCGGCGGCGGAACTGTGCTTCGAGAGCCGCCTGCCGGCCCCGGTGCTCCGGCCAGGGGCGGATCTCGGCGTGGAGCCGGTAGCGGACGTCCCGGAGCGCCATTGTCTGGCGCTGCGTCCTCCCCTTCTCGTCGGTCCCCAGCAGCTCGCGGTCCCCGTCGGCCCACAGCGGCTCGGGCTCGCTCTTGCCGGCCATCCAGGAGAAGACGGCGTTGACGTTGACCTTGTCTTTCACCTCGTTGCGCCGCAACGCGATGTACGAGGGAGGCGCGAGCAGCTCGACCTTCGTCACCTGCCAGAGAAACTCAGCCGGCTTGGCGTAGATCGCATCGAAAATCCCGCGTACGGCCGAGGGAGTGATACAGGGATAGCTGAAGCGTTCGACCTTCAGCTCGGGCCGGCTGAAGCACGCGAACTCTCCCCAGACTTCGAGCACCTGCGGATTCGGGGGCATAAAAGCTCCTCTGAAAGACCGTCGTTGAGAGAAGACCCTTTTTCGCGGAAGAATGTTGAGGGCAGGCCGGAAGTTATTGACAGAGGTAAAGTCTGGAGGTAAGCTCAGGCCGGATTGGGGAAGCCCGGTCGGTGAAGGTCCCGAAGAGATTCGGGACCTTTTGCTTTGTGGGCTACGATAAGAAGGGGGCCAATGCGGCCCAACAGCCTCAGGCGGCCGTGCCGTTCGACTTGCCGTTGCGATGAGGCAGGAGATCCTCGGCCGAGCGCAGGGAGGGAACCTTCTCAAACAGCCGCACCAGCCGCTCAAGCGAGGCGATCTCTTGGACTCTCGCCTGCACCGGCTCGGGCACAGCGCCGAAGCGCTGCTCGATTCGTTTGAGCACCATCCGCTTCATCCGGTCGACCGTCTCGGCTTTTCCTTCGGCTTTCCCTCTCCTGAATCCCTGGGCTTCTGCCTTTCCCAACCAGGTCTGGTCCATCCGTCGAATCTCCTTGTTCTTCTTGAGTGCCAGAAGGCGCCGGTACTCCGCGGCGTCCTCTTCCGACAATTGTACATAGGTCTCGATCCAGTTGACGAGCAGGTCTTCTCTCAACCCCGCGACGTTCGACTGCTGGACCCGCCGGAGGCATTCCACCTTGAGCTCAGCCGGCGACCACTCTCCTGGATGCATCAGAGCGGCAAAAGCCCAGGCAACCGGCTCGGGCCGCGCCAGCCAATCCACCGCGCGGCAGCCGGAAAGACCCAAAGCCCGATAGCGGAACATGCCCGTGGCCAGAGGCTCGAAACCCTCCTCCACCGCCACCAGCTCCACGCCGGGGCGGCCGCCCCGGAGATTGACCAGGATGGGCAGTACCTGGAGGTCGTACCGGAGGCGGACCTGCATGTAGTACCACCAGAGGCGGCGCTGCATCAGGCCGCCGGCCCGCGCCTCAATCTCGACGTGAACCAGCAGGCAGGCGTCCTCTTTCTCCACCGGCACCCTGGCCAGGAGATCGAGCTCCCGGCGCCTGCCGATGGTGGGCCAGTCGGTGAAAACCTCCTTGTCCAGGAAAACAGCCTCCCCAAGCCGGAGGCGGGGCGCCGAATCGGGAAGGGTCAGCCGCAGGAAGTCGGCGAAGAAGGTCGAGATCAACGTTTTGGCGAGCTGGTCATGGCGCATACGGTCGTTCTCCGAAAGGTTGGGCACGGCGAAGCCGGCCGTTGTGCCCTATATAAGTCGGAAAACGAGTGTCGATTCTTGCAGATCGGGGCGAAAATTCTTCGAGAATCTTTCCGGAGTGCCTTTCTGGCACCTACGCAATCCACAGATTTGCCGTCGCGCCGGACAGGCCGAGCAGGTCGCGGTCGTAGTGGGCGGGCTCGAGGTAGATGAACCAGTCCTCCGAAATCTCTCCGCGGCCCAGCGGCACCGGCGAGAGGAACGCCCAGACCGGGTCGTCCTTCTTCGGCCGGTAGAGGTTGATCGTGTGGGGGCGGGCGCGGCGGATCCAGCCGGCGGTCAGGTGGCCCTCCTCGCGAAGGCCGGCTTTCAGGGCGTCGTAGGCCTCCAGGTCATAGGGCACCAGCACGCTGACCGCGTCCTGGTCGATCAGGCGGTAGAGCTCGGCGATCCGCACGAAGTCGAGGTCCTTCACGGCGGTGATCAGCTCTTTGGACTTGCGGTGGTCTCCAGCCCCTGTCAGCTCGTAGAAGGTCTGGTAATAGAGCCGGAAAAGCTCCTGCGACTGGAGGTCCATCCCCTCCGGTCCCCGGCTGTTGAGCAGCATGCGGGTCACCACGGCGGCCTGCTCGTAGCCGCCGCCCGGATAGCGCTCGTCCTCCGGAAGAAAGACCCGGACGAGCCCCCCTTCGGGCATACGTCCGTTGCGGTTGCACCGGCCGGCGGCCTGCGCGATGGCTTCGAGGGGACCGAACGCCCGGAGGACCTGGGGAAAGTCGACATCCACCCCGGCTTCGATGCACTGAGTCGAAATCAGGAGGCAGGGCTCGGAGGCATCGAGGCGCGCCCGGACCGTGGCGAGGACCCTTTCCCGGTGCGCCGGGCACAGGTTGGTCGACAGGTGGAACAGGCCGGGGACGCCGCGCGCCACGAGGAGCCCGGCCAGCTCCTGGGCGTGGCGCTTGAGGTTGACGATGCAGAGGGCCGAGCCCAGATCCGCCAGCTCATCGGCGAGCGATTCCCAGGAGCGCGGAGTTTCGATCTCCCACTCCACCCGCGTCCGGTGCGTCCGCTCGAAGAGCCGGAGCTCGGCGCCGGCGATCTCGGCGGGCTGCCAGCCCGTGGCGGCGAGCGGCCGGACCTTCTCATCCAGGCTGTCGAACGCCGGCTGGGTGGCGGTGGCGAAAACCACGCTGGCACCGTAGCGCTCGGCGAGCCGGGACAAGGCAGACAGGGTCGGCACCGCGAGCCAGGGAGGCAGCGTCTGTACCTCGTCGAAGAGGATCACGCTGCCGGCCAGGCGGTGGAGCTTGCGGCAGGCCGAGGGCCGGTTGGAGAACAACGATTCGAGGATCTGCACGCTGGTGGTGACGATCAGCGGAGAGTCCCAGTTCTCGCGCAGCCAGGCCGCCCGGCGGCCGGCCTCATCGACAGGGCCCGAATCCCGCCCGGCTCCGGAGTGGGTCCCGGCCAGGCTGTGATGTTCCAGGACATAGTCATCGCCGAACACCGGCGTGAACAGCTCGCGGTAAACCCGGGCGGTCTGCTCCAGGATGCTGAGGAAAGGAATGGCGACGACGATCCGGCGCAAGTCGTGCCGCACTGCGTGACGGAGCGCGAAGGCGAGCATGGCCAAGGTCTTGCCCGCGCCCGTCGGCGCGGTGAGGGTGAAAAGTCCGCGCGGCCGGTCCCCCTCCTCCAGGCAGACACGGAAGAGATCGGAGCGCAGGAGCCCAACATCGGAAGCGGCAGCGCTCGTCCGCTCCAGACGGGCGACGTGCTCCTCCAAGATTCCCAGCGCCTCGGCCGGCCGGAGGAGAGGACCTTCCGGCCGCCGGTGCTTGACGCCGTCCACTCCACGGAGGAAATGCGCCTCGGTCTCCAGGAAGTCCGCATCGACCAGCGCAGAGAAGAGCATCCGGATGTCGAGCTGGCGGGCCCCGGGAAGGGCTGCCTCGGGATCAGCTGATGATCCGAGCGTGGGGAGATCCAACCCATCCTCGGCCAGACGCGCGCGAAGCGTACCGGGATCCAATTCCGTGAGGCGCAGACCCAGCGGATGCCGCTCGGAGAGTCGAGCTGGATTCAAGGCGGCCAGAGACTCCCGGTCCCCCCGCTGCAAGCCGATGTGGTGTCCCTGGATCGCGAGAGCGGCGGCAATGCCCGAGTGCCGGTAATGGGTGAGCGCCGCCCAGGCGCCCGCCGACCAGTGATCGAGACCGCTCGTCTTTCCTTCGAGCCGCTCGGTGAACAACTCGCTGTACTTACCGAGATCGTGGAGAAGACCAGCGAGGCGAGCCTCCTCGCCCGCGCCGAACGCGTCGGCGAAGCTGCCCGCCCGTTCGGCGACGTCCCGGAGATGCTCCGCGAGGGGCTCCCACCGCTCTCGCGTTGGACCGGAGTGGGCGAAAAACATGGGGCGCGGACTCTTCAAAGCCTATCGACGTAGATCCCCCGGGCCTGCCACTCGATCAGGCCCTGGGACAGGCAACATACAAAACGTCGGGGGTTCCACACAACCTCCGACGTTTTGCTCTCTACCGCTTCGAAGCCGGAGAGCTCAACCGGGGACCGCGGGTGACTCCGTAGGAGCTTCCATAGCCTCCACCGGCGCCGGCTGCACCGGCTCCCGGAACCGTTCACTCCCCAGCGTCGCCACCGCCAGCACCTTCCAGAGCGCCGCCAGCCCGTTCAGCAGGAGCAGCGAGACGTAGGTGAACAGCAGCCCTGCCAGGAAGCACAGGCCCGCCTCGGCAGGGGAGTCCACCCACCAGATCAGGACGTTGTCCCACTCAATGAAGCTCAGCGGGTAGAGGAACGGCACCAGCAGGAAGGAGAAGGACACGGCGATCAGGATGATGACCATCGCGAAGGAGACGAGCCCCAGAGGGAACTTGAGCCACAGGAAGAGGTGCCCCGTCCAGGTGACCCGGTTGCTGAGGAACTGCTCGAGGTCGCGCCGGAAGCCCTGGCCGCTGTGGAACGGCGTCGGTCCCATGGGCGGGACCTCGGCGCCGAGCAGGCCGATGGCCAACTGCCGCTCCATGGCCGCGAACCACCAGCTTCCCCACAGGGTCAGAACGATGATCGGCAGACCCAGAACGGTGATCATCAGACCGAGGCCGAGGGCCAGGCCGGTGGTGAGGAACGTGAAGTGGCTGATCCCCAGCGGGAACGACAGGAGCAGGTAGAGCAGGTTCGTGTACGAGCGCGCCTGGAACGGCGCACGCAGGAGCTGCGCGATCGGGGAACCGTCGTGGTGCTCGCGGAGATCGTCGGCAGGAATCGAAGCGTTCATGGGCCACCTCCTGGGGTTACAGGACGAGGCGGCGGGCGGAAAGGTTTCAGATTCTTCACACGCCGGAGTGGCGCGCATCGACCAACCGGCGCTCGCGCTCGATCTCCCGTGTGAGCTCCCCTTCGGTCGGCAGGACCTTCACGTACTTGGCGGCGAAGATCTGGCGGTTTTCGCTGAGCACCGAGTATTTCGCGATCGCCTCGTTCTTCCTGGAACATAGGAGCAAACCGATCGTCGGGTTATCGCCCTCGGGCCGCGCATGGGCATCGAACATCCGCACGTAGGATTCCATCTGGCCGATGTCCTGATGGGTCAGCTTGCCGACTTTGAGATCGACCAGCACGAAACACTTGAGCAGGTAGTTGTAGAAGACGAGATCCACGTAGAAGTCCTCGTCGTCGAAGCGCATCCGCTTCTGCTGGGCGACGAACGAGAAGCCCTTGCCCAGTTCCAGGAGGAATGCCTGCAAGTTGGCAATGATGATCTGCTCGACCGCGGATTCGCGGAGTGCCGGGTAGTCCTGCAGGTCGAGGAACTCGAGCACGTACGGATCGCGGATGAACTGCTCCGGTTCTACCTTGGCCAGATTGGAGGCGGCCTCCTGACGGACGGGTGCCTTCTTACGGCTGGCCAGCAGCCGCTCGTAGTAGAGCACCGAAATCTGGCGCTCCAGTTGGCGGGTGGACCAGTGCTGGTCTGCGGCTTCGCGCATGTACCACTCACGGGCCACCGAGTCCTTGACACCCAGGAGCAGCCGGTAGTGCGTCCAGGAAAGCTCTGGGCTCAGCGTTGCGCTACCTTGCACCGAGGCCGGCAATTCTGAACGCGGTGCGTTCAGAATCGGGAAGGCCAGGTAGAAGCTTCGCATGTACCATAGATTGCGCTCGTCGAAGCCTCGTCCCAGCTCCCGTGTCAATCGTTCAGCCAGGGAGGAGATCACCGCTTGGCCATAGCCCGCGCGGCGGCGTCCTTTCTGCTCGTGCCCGACGATGAGCCGCCCGACGTGCCAATAGGCCTGCACCATCGCCGCGTTGACGGCACGATAGGCGCCGGCGCGCGCCGATTCGAGGACAGCCCGGATCTCCTGATACAGCGGCTCGGCCGAGCGGGCGAGCGCCAGGTTGGTAGCTTTTCGTTGCGCCATGATACCCCTCTCTGCCTCGCGGCGAAGTCCTCTTCGAAGGCGATGCCGTCCTCCGAAAGAACTACTCCGGTCTCTCTATCGGTGGAATAAAATCTATCCTCCGAGACACAGGGTGTCAACGAAGCATCGGTGACTTCGCGGGGGGAAAGGTCAGGGGCGAGGCAGCACCCGCTCCCCCGCCGGGGCGCGCAGGTTGTACCAGGAGCTCATCACCCGGCCGTAGGCGCCGGCGTTGGCGATCAGGAGGACGTCGCCTTCGGCGGCGGGCGCCAGGCGCCGGGAGCGGCCGAGGACGTCGCCGGTCTCGCAGATCGGGCCGACGACGTGGGCGGTCAGGGTGGCCGGCTCGTCCAGGCGGCTCAGGTTCACGATCGGGTGATAGGCGCCGTAGAGGGCCGGGCGGATCAGCGAGTTCATCCCCGTCTCCAGTCCGACGTAGACGATCTCTCCCTTGCGCTTCACCTGGACCACCCGGGCCAGCAGGACTCCGGCTTGCGCCACCAGGAAACGGCCGGGCTCCAGCCAGAGCTCGCGGCCGGGGTGGCGCTCTTTGAAGCGGCAGAGCTCGGCGTCCATCTCGTCGAGGTCGAGCGGGCTTTGGCCCGGCCTTTCGGGAACGCCGAGGCCTCCTCCCACGTCGAGCACCCGGACGCCGGGGAAGCGGCCTGCCGCGGCTCCGAGGAAGGCCGCGGTCTCCGCCCAGGATCCGGAGATGCGGACGCCGCTGCCGGCGTGGGCGTGCAGGCCCACGACCTGGACGCCGCAGGCGGCGGTGAGCCGCTCGGCCTCGCCCAACTCCTCCGGCGCGATGCCGAACTTCGACTGGACGCCCGCGGTACGGACGTGCGGATGGTGTCCCCGGCCACGCCCGGGATCGAGGCGCAGGAAGACCTCCCGGCCGGCGAACAGCTCCGGCCAGGCGCGGAGCGGATGCAGGCTGTCCAGGGTCACCCAGGCGCCCAGCTCGAAGGCACGACGGTATTCCTCGCGCGGCGCGAAGTTGGGGGTGAACAGGAGCCGGTCTCCCGGCAGGTCCGGGAAGAGCTGCCGGAGGTGCTCCAGCTCCGGGACCGACACGCACTCGAAGCCGAGTCCCGCCTGGGCGAAGCGGGCCAGCACGCCGGGGCAGCAGTTGGCCTTGACCGAGTAGAAGACACGGTCCACTGCCACGATGCCGCGGACCGCCGCGACCGCCTGGTCCAGGCTCTCCGCGTCGTAGACGTAGAGCGGGCTCTCCTCGGCGGTCAGGGCCAGCAGGTCCGCCCGCCGGCGGCGCCACCACTCCCCCGCGCCGGGGACGGTCTCCTCCCCTGCCTGCGGATGCGCGTGGAGCTCCTCCCAGGTGGGGCCGAAGACGCGGCCCTCGGTCTGGTGCTGGAAGAGGAGGCCATGGAGCCGCCGCACCAGGCGCTCGCCCTGGTCCTCGTCCACCACGAACGTCAGGTTGAGATCGTTCGCCGCCTGGGTGACCAGGTGGACCTTCATCTCCTCGAATACTTCGAGCACCGGCCCGATCTCGTGGAGGATCGCGCGGATGCCGCGCCCCACGAGCGACAGGGAGGCGGTCTGGGTGATCGCCCGCGCCTCGCAGAGCATGTTCAGGTCGTGCAGCAGCTCGGCCAGGGTGTCCGGCGACACGGCCTTCAGAACGGTGTCCAGAGAGACGGTGATGTTGGTCTCCGAGGTCGAGATCGAATCGATCGACACGCCGTGCCGCGCGAAGCGGGCGAAGACCTCGGCGAGGAAGCCCACCTCGTGGAGCATCCCGAAAGAGTCCATGGAGATCAGGGTAATTCCGGGCCGGGTGAGGACCGCCTTGACCTGCGGCCCGGCGTCGAGGCCGGTGCCGGAGACGAGCGTGCCCGGCAGATCGGGGTGCTCGATCCAGCGGACGTGCAGCGGAATGCCGTGGAGGCGCAGCGGCGCGATCGCGCCGGTCGGAAGAGCTCCGGCGCGGGTGAGGGCGATCTCCAAGGCCTCCTCGTAGTCGAGGATGCGCAGCAGCCGCGCCGACGGCAGGAGCTCGGGGTCGGCCGTGAACATCCCGGGGAGGTGCGTCCAGACCTCGCAGCGCTCGGCCCGCACTGCGACGGCCAGGCTGGCCGCCGCGGCCGCGGATTCAGCCCGCGCGAGGAGCACCGGCTCGGACCGGCCGGCGAGCCCATCGGCGTTCAGCCGGCCGGCGGCCAGGCCACGGGAGGCGAGGAGGTCCTCCAGAGCCGCGAGGGTCTCCTCCGTGGAATCAACGACGAGGGGCCGCAGCCCCTGGCCGATCCGCTCCTCCACGAGACCGGCGAGGGTGGGCGCATGCAGAGGAGTGGCGGCGCTGACGTCGAGGACGACCCAGCCGGCCGAGGGCTCCTTCACCCTTTCGCGGCCCGGATCGCCTCGGTCAGCGCCGGCACCACCTCGTGCAGGTCGCCGACGATGCCGTAGTGGGCGACGTTGAAGATCGGCGCTCCGGCGTCCTTGTTGATCGCCACGATCACCGAGGAGCCCTTCATGCCGACGAGGTGCTGGATGGCTCCCGAGATGCCGGCGGCGATGTAGACGCGCGGCGCCACGGTCTGACCCGACGAGCCGATCTGCCGGTCGCGCGGCAGCCAGCCGTTGTCGATCACCGGCCGGCTGGCGGCGATCTCGGCGCCGAGCGCCTTGGCGAGCTCCTCCAGAGGGCCCATCTTGTCGGCGCCGCCCACGCCGCGGCCCACGGCCACGATGTAGTCCGCCTTGGTCAGGTCCACCTTCTCGCCGGCGACCTCCTCATAGCCGAGGATCTCGCGGTCCGGCTTGACGCCCGCGAGGTCGACCGCGATCGGCTGGGGATCGACCTGCGCGTCTCCCTTCACCAGGCTGTCGGCCGAGAAGGCGCCCGACTGGACGGAGACGAGGACCGTCCCCTCTCCCTTGACCCGCACCTTCGACTGCAGCTTGCCGCCGAGGATCGGACGGGTCCAGAGGAGACCACCATCGGTTTTTTCCGAATCGACCGCGAAGCCGGTCACCTCGGGCAGGAGCCCGGCTCCGGCCTCCTGGGCCAGACGCGGGACGTAATCCACCGTTTGATAGGTATGGGGGAAGACGACGTAATCCGGCTTCGCCGCGCGGATCGCCGGCGCCAGGACGCCGATGTAGCCGCCCGGCGTGTAGGCGCGCAGGGCGTCGTGATCCGCCACGTGCACCGCGGCGAGATCGGCCTTCGCCAGCTCGGCGGCGGCGAGCCCGATGCCGGAGCCGAGGACGATCGCTTCGGCTTTCTCACTTCCATTATTTCCAGGAAGACTGGCGGCCAGCTTCTGGGCCGCGGCCACGGCTTCCCAGGAGATGCGCGGGAGCTGCCCCTCGCGCTGCTGAACGACCACCCAGATCTTGGCCATCAGAGCACCCTCGCTTCCTTGCGCAGCTTGTCCACCAGAGCCGCCACCGCGGTTTTCACGTCCCCTTCGAGGATCTGGGCGCCGGCTCCGCTCTCGGGGAACGAGACGGAGACGACCTCCAGGCGCGAGCCGGCGGCGCCCACCTGGGCGGCGTCGAGCCCGAGATCGGCCGGCGTCACGCGGGTGATCTCCTTCTTCTTCGCCGCCATGATCCCCTTGAGCGAGGCATAGCGCGGATGGTTGATGCCGGCCTGGATCTCCAGCACGGCCGGCAGGGGGATGCGCGAGATCTCGTTCACGCCGCTCTCCATCTCGCGCGTCACCTTGGCGGAGCGGTTGCCCTCCTCCAGCTCGACCCCCATGACCAGCCAGACGTGAGGCCAGCCGAGGTGGCCGGCGAGGATCGAGCCGGTGCCGCCGAAGCGCAGGTCGTCCGACTGGGAGCCGGTGAGCACCAGGTCGAAGGATTCCCGCTGGACGGCCGCGGCGAGCGCGCGGCCGGTGGCCAGAGCGTCGCCGCCCACGAAGGCAGAGTCGGCGAGGTGGACCGCGCGGGCGGCGCCGACGGCGAGGGCCTTGAGCAACGCGTCCTTGACGCGCTCGGGCCCGAGGCTGAAGACGACCACCTCGCCGCCGGTCTTCTCGGCGAGCTTGAGCCCCTCTTCCAGGGCGTAGCTGTCGTTCTCGTTGGTGACGAACGGCAGGTCCTCTTCCTCCAGCCACTTGCCGTCGCGGCTCACGCGCAGCCGGGCCTCGGTGTTCGGGACCTGCTTGATGCAGACCGCTATCCTCATGAAGGGGCTCTCCCATAGAGGAGCCGGCGCAGGAGCGGCGGATCGGGGTTGAACGCCCACAGCCGGTCGTCGAACCGCAGGGTCGGCACCACGCGGCGGCCGCCGCTCCTCTCCAGCACCATGGCCTCGGCCCGGGCATCCTGGTCGATGTCGACCTCGTCGAAGGAGGTCTGGGCCTCTTCGAGGACCCGCTTGGCGCGCCGGCAGTCCGGGCACCAGGCGGAGCTGTAGACGGTCAGTTGATCGGACCCGATGCCGGTGCCGCCGGCCAGCCGGCCGATCTCCTCGTCCGAGAGGCGCAGGCCGAGGATGCGGATCTTGCCGCCCGGCTCGGTCAACAGCATCGCCGGCAGGTCGGTGCGCGGCGAAAGGCCGAGCCGGATGAGCTGGTGGCCGGCCGCCGGATCGGCATGCAGGTCCACACGGGCGCCGTTCTCGACGGGCGGCTCAGACTGCCGCGTCGAGTCGTAATAAACATGACACTCCAGAGAATGATTCATGGTTTTGGTCCAGGGACCCGGATCGCGGCGCCGTTGATGGCTGCCGCGGCCGGAGTCGTCAGGAAGTGAATGACCGATGCGACGGCATCGGTCGTGACCCATTCCCCCCGCTTCAGGCATTCAGGTGCGGCGGCGGGGTCCAGACGAGCCTATCACGGTCGGCAAGGACAGGTGTTCCGGATCCACGGTCCCGTCAAAGTTCCTTGAGATTTTGTTCAAATCCGTAATCGCCTGGTGAGGGGGGGGCCTGCCGGTGCAGAAGAGCTTCGTCTTGGGGCGAGCCGAGGTGCTTGGAGGATGTCTGGGGCATATCTGCCGGCAAA
>DATFPH010000454.1:0-3508 GCA_035264905.1 Thermoanaerobaculia bacterium | reverse complement strand
GAGGCGAGCGCGGAGGCCCGCCGGCGCTCCGGCAGGCCGGCGAGATCGATGAGCGCGAGAGGAATGGCGCCCGGCGGATCGATCACCTGCGCCGGGATTCCTCCGCAGTCCGGGAAGCGGGTGCGCAGCGCCTCATGGCGGCGCACGATCGCGGACAGCGCGGCCGAGCACGCCGGCACCGAGAGCGGCCCCCGGATCCGGAAGGCGGCCGGAATGTTGTAGAGCGGACCGCCGCCTTCGAGCTGGTCGATGAACCAGAGGCGCTGCTGCGCGAACGAGAGGGGGAGGGGCTCGACGGGCGGAGCCGCGACGAGAGGGGGGGCCGCCGCCGCCGCATCGTCCCGCAGGCTCTCCTCGATGCGCCGGGCCAGAGCCGCCACGGTCGGCGCCTCGAACACGGCACGGACCGGCAGCTCGGCCCCGAACACCTCGCGCACCCGAGAGACCAGCCGGGTCGCCAGCAGCGAATGCCCGCCGAGCGCAAAGAAATCGTCCTGGGCGCCCGCCGGCCGGTCCAGCAGGTTGCCCCAGATCACCGCCAGCAGCTCCTCGGTGGGAGTCCGGAAGCCCGCCGGGCTCCCAGCAGGACCGGAGCGCGGTGGCGCGGGCAGGGCCTTGCGGTCGATCTTGCCGTTGGCGGTCAGAGGTAGGGTCGCCAGCGTCACGATGTCCGCCGGAAGCAGATACGCCGGAAGCTGCGCCGCCAGGAAGGCCGCGAGATCCCGGGGCTCGACCTCCCCCACCGCATAGGCCACCAGCCGCCGGTCGCCGGGCTCGTCCTCCCGGACCAGCACCACGGCCTCCCTCACCCCGGGATGGCGGCCCAGCGCCGCCTCCACCTCTCCGGGCTCGATCCGGAAGCCGCGAATCTTGACCTGCCGGTCGCGACGGCCGAGGAACTGCAGCCGGCCATCGGGCAGGGAGCGCACCCGATCGCCCGTCCGGTAGAGCCGGCCGCCGGCCTCCGGTCCCCAGGGATCGGGCAGGAAGCGCTCGGCCGTCCAGTCGGGCCGGCGCGCATAGCCGCGAGCGAGGCCGTCGCCGCTCGTGTACAGCTCGCCGGCGACTCCTGCGGGCACCGGCTGCAGCGCCTCATCCAGCAGGTAGATCCGGGTCCCGGCGATGGGACGCCCGATCGGGACGGAGCCCGCCCCCCCCGTCAGGTCGTCCGCCCCGCTCATCGGGTGGCAGGCCGTGAACGTGGTGTTCTCCGTCGGACCGTAACCATTGATGATCCGCCCGGCACGCCGCGCCGCCAGAGCGCGCCGCACATGGGGCAGGGACAGAGCCTCGCCGCCCGCGAGGAGCTGATTCACATCGGCCAGGTCGTCGAGCCGCTCTTCGACCATGAGATGGAAGAGGCCGGCGGTCAGCCAGAGCGCCGTCACGTCGTGCCGACGGAGCAGCCCGCCGAGCTCGGCAAGAGACGGGGATTCCGGAGGGGCGACGACCAGCCTGGCGCCGTGGAGGAGAGCGCCCCAGATCTCGAACGTCGAGGCATCGAACGAGACTGGAGCCAGCTGCAGGAAGACCTCCTGCGGACCGAAGCGCGCATACCCGGTGCTCCGGACCAGCCGGACCACCGCCCGCTGCGGGACCTCGACGCCCTTAGGGACGCCGGTCGAGCCGGAGGTGAAGGTCATGTAGGCCAACTGGCCGGGCGCCGCCTCCGGAGGACCATCGCCGTCCTCTGAGACGGCGGTCCCCTCCAGAGCGAGGTCCACCACCGGCACTGGACAGTCGGCCAGGGGACACCCTCCTGCGGTGACCAGGGCCACGGCGCCGGACTCGGCGAGCAGAAGCCTCAGCCGGGCTTGCGGAGAGGAGGGATCGAGAGGCACGTAGGCACCGCCGGCAGCGAGGATGCCCACCAGGGCGACGATCAGCTCGGCGGATCGTTCCATGCAGAGGCCGACCCGCGCCTCGGGCCCGACGCCGAGGGCCCGGAGACGGGCCGCGACGCGGGCCGCACGCGCGGACAGCTCGCCGTAGGTCAAGGTGAGGTCGCCGAAAAGGACGGCCGCGGCATCGGGCCGCGAGCCCGCCTGCTCCGCGAACAGCCCGGCCAGGCTCTCCGGGCCACGGCCGGCGGAGGCGGTGTCGTTCCATTCGATCAGGAGCTGGCTCGCTTCGGCCTCGGTGAGCAGAGGCGTCTCCCCGATGCGGCGGTCCGGCTCCCGCACCAGCCCGGCCAGAAGGACCCGGAAGTGCTCCAGAATCCGCTGCGCGGTGGTTCGGTCGAACAGGTCGCGGTCGTGCTCGATCGCTCCGGCCAGCCCCTCTCCGGTCTCGATCAGCGCCAAGTAGAGATCGAACTTCGCCGTCCCGCTCTCCACCTCCAGGGGGCTCATCTCGAGATCCCGCAGCCGCAAGATCGCCAGCGGGTCGTTCACCAGCGCAAACGCCACCTGGGCGAGCGGTGCGTGGCTCGCGCTGCGCTCCGGCTGCAGCATCTCGACCAGCTTCTCGAAAGGGACGTCCTGATGGTCGAAGGCCATGAGCGTCCAGCGCCGGGTGCGCGCCAGGAGATCGATGAACGCCGGGTTCCCCGACAGCTCGCCGCGCAGCACCACGGTGTTGGCGAAGAGACCGATCAGACCTTCCGTCTCCGGGTGCCGGCGATTGGCGACGGGGGTCGCGACCAGCACGTCCTCCTGGTGGGAGTACCGGGAGAGCAGCGCCTGGAAGGCGGTGAGGAGCAGCATGAACAGCGTCGCGCCCTGTCGGCGGGCGAGCTGCGCGGCGTCGCGCGACAGCTCCGCCGGCAGGGCGGCCGGCACGCGTCCGCCCCGGAACCTCGCCACGGCGGGCCGCGGCCGGTCGGTCGGCAGCTCCAGGAGCAGGGGAGCGCCCGCGAGCCGGCGATGCCATTCTGCGAGCTGCGCCTCGAAGCCGCCGCGGCGGGACCACTCCCGCTGCCAGCAGGCAAAGTCGGCGTACTGGACCGGCAGCTCGGGGAGCGGCGAGGGCTCGCCCTGGTGGAAGGCATAGAGAGCGGCGAGCTCCCGCGCCCAGATTCCCAGGGACCAGCCGTCGGCCGCGATGTGGTGCAGCGTGACGAGAGCCGCGTGCTCCTCTTCGCCGAGGCGGACGAGGCCGACGCGCAACGGGACGCAGCCGGCCAGATCGAACGGCCGCCGCGCTTCGTCGAGAGCCAGGGTGGAGAGCGCCGGCTCGCGGGCGGCCGGAGGGAGCCCCGAGAGATCGAGGAGTGGGACCTGCACCGGAGCCGCCGGAGAGATCACCTGCCGCGGCTCTCCCCGCGCGGCGCGAAAGCGGGTGCGCAGGATCTCATGACGGCGCGAGATCTCGGTGAGGGCCGCCGCGAAGGCCGCCACGTCGAGACGGCCGCGCAAGCGGAGGCCTCCGGCGAGGTTGTACGCCGGGTTGTCCGGCTCGAGCTGATCCAGGAACCAGAGGCGCTCCTGGGCGAAGGAGAGGGGCGCGCCACCTACGTGCGGAACCGGGACGAGCGGCGGCTCGGATCCCTGCATCCCGGAGCGCTCCC
>DATFPH010000453.1:0-3218 GCA_035264905.1 Thermoanaerobaculia bacterium | reverse complement strand
GCCTACCTGATGCGGCGGATCGAGGAGCAGGAGGTGACGACGCTCCACTTCGTGCCGCCGATGCTGCACGCCTTCCTGGCGCAGCTCGCGCAGGCGGGCCTCGGCCGCTGCCGCTCGCTCCGCCAGGTGATGGCGAGCGGCGAGGCGCTGCCGGCGGAGCTCGCGGCGCGCTTCCACGAGATCCTGGGAGGCGCGCGCGGGACTGCCGGAACCATCGAGCTGCACAACC
Source organism: Thermoanaerobaculia bacterium (assembly GCA_035264905.1). Classification (GTDB taxonomy): domain Bacteria; phylum Acidobacteriota; class Thermoanaerobaculia; order Multivoradales; family UBA5704; genus UBA5704. The sequence continues at coordinate 2,989 of DATFPH010000453.1, read as the reverse complement.
TCTACGGTCCCACCGAGGCGTCGGTCGACGTGACGGCGCACCGGACGCTGCCGGAGCCGGCCCGGCGCGCGGTCCCCATCGGCCGCCCGATCGCGAACCTGGGTATCTGGCTGCTCGATCCGGAGCTCCAGCCGGTGCCTCTGGGGGTGCCCGGCGAGCTCTACATTGGCGGGACGGGCCTCGCGCGCGGCTACCTCCGCCGGCCCGGCCTGACGGCGGAGCGCTTCGTCCCCCATCCGCTGGGCCGGCCCGGCGAGCGGCTCTATCGGACGGGCGACCTGGCGCGCTTCTTGGCCGGCGGCGAGATCGAATTCCTCGGCCGCACCGACGACCAGGTGAAGCTGCGCGGCTTCCGCATCGAGCCGGGGGAGATCGAGGCGGCGCTGGCCGGCCATCCGGCGGTCCGCGAGGCGGCGGTGGTGGTGCGGGAGGAGCGGCTCGCCGCCTACGTGGTGCCGGCGCGACCGGAGCTCAGACCGGAGGCGGGGGAGCTCCGCGACGCCCTCCGCCGCGTCCTGCCGGAGCATATGGTGCCCGCCGACTTTACGCTCGTCGACGCCCTGCCGCTCACCCCGAGCGGCAAGGTGGACCGCGGCGCCCTGCGCGCCCGCCTCCCGGCCGGCGAGCTGGCGCCCGCGGCCGAGCCCGGCGACGATCTGGAGACCGAGCTCGAGGAGCTCGTCGCCGGCATCTGGCAGGACCTCCTGAGTCGCGGGCCGATCGGCCGCGACGACAACCTCTTCGACGTGGGGGTGCACTCGATCCTCGCCATTCAGTTCACCCACCGCGTCTACGACGCCCTGGGCCTCGAGATCCCCCTGAGCCTCCCCTTCGATTTCCCCACCGTCCGCCGGCTCGGCGCGGCGATCCGGGAGCTCTTGATCGAGCAGGTCGACAGCCTCACCGACGAAGAGGCCGAGCTTCTGGCGGAGTAGACATGACCCACGACTACCCTCTCCTCGAATTCGACCCGGAGAGGTCGGCGCTGATCGAGCCCCACCACACGATCGCGCCGGTCTCGTTCCCGGAATTGGCGGTGGCGTGTTTCTTCAAGGACGTCATCGACGACATCGTCCTGCGCGACAACCTGGTTCCGCTGACCGCGCAGCGGAGCGAGATGGGGCAGCACCCCATCTATGAGATCACCTATCGCAAGCGCCGCATCGCCATCTTTCATGCGGGCTCCGGGGCGCCCTTGTCTGCGGGTCTGCTCGAGGGAGCGATCGCTCAGGGCGCCAAAGTGATCATCGTTTGCGGCGGCGCCGGGGTGCTCGATCCGGCGATCCCATTGGGGCAGATCATCGTTCCGACCGCCGCGATTCGTGACGAGGGCACCTCGTATCACTACCTCCCGCCCGGACGCGAGGTGGCGGCGAATCCCCTCGGTCTCGAGATCCTCCGTGAGGTGCTCGAGAGCCAGGGCGAGCCGTACCTGTTCGGCAAGACCTGGACGACCGACGCCATCTTCCGCGAGACGCGTTCCAGGATCCAGGCGAGGCGGGCCGAGGGGGCGATCGTCGTGGAGATGGAGACCGCCGCGCTCTTCGCCGTCGGCGCCTTCCGCAACGTCCTCGTGGCCCAGCTTCTCTATGCGGGAGACAACGTCGGCGGCGAGAGCTGGGATCATCGAGAGTGGAGCGCGCAGAGATCGATCCGGAAGTCGCTCTTCTTTCTCGCTTGCGAGGCTTGCTGCGATGCGCCGAGCGTCGGGCGGAGCTGATAGATGGTCTACAATAAGCCGCTCGGGCGAGACCAGATGCCATGGATCGCGATGATGGGGCGAGGGCATGGCAGGAAAGGAGACCCATGACGACTCTCGACACCCCGGGCGCCCGCCTCCAGCCTCTGCACGATGTCCGGGGGATCTATGCCGAGCTTCGCCGGCGGGGCCTCCTCGATCCTCTGCGCGCGCTCCAGCGGCCCAGCGCCTTCAAATCTCTGGTCGCTCTCGGGTTCGACTGGGCCTGCATCCTCGCCGCGTGGGCTCTCGTCCTCTGGGCTCCGCTGCATCTCGCCCTGCTCACCGTACCGCTCGCCGTGCTGCTCATGGGGGCACGCCAGCGGGCGCTCGGCAACCTGCTCCACGAGGCGGGGCACAAGATGCTCTGCGGCTCGCGTGGTCTCAATGACCATCTGGCGGATCTCGCGGTCGGCATTCCCACCCTCTCGCCGGTGCGGTGCTATCGGGCGAAGCATCTCAAGCACCACGCCCATCTGGGGGTCGCCGAGAGCGATCCGGACTTCATCCACGCCGAGGAAGACCTCCAGGGGACGGCCTGGAGCCTCTTCGCACGGCATTTCTTCGATCGCGGGATGTGGGTCTCCAATCTGTTCGGCAACTGGGGCTCGCTCTCTGCGCGTGAGCGCGTGGCGGCAGCCGTGTGGTGGGCGCTGCTGCTCGGTGCTCTGGCGCTCGCGGCCGGTCCTGCCGGCGCTCTGGTCTTCGCTGTGCTCTGGATCGTGGCTCGGATGACCGTGTTCCACGGGATCACCGTATTTCGCGAGATCTCGGACCACGTCGGGCTGCAACCCGGCTCCGTCCTGGGGTTCACTCGCAACAGTCCGCATAAGCCGGTGCTCAGCTTCTTCCTGCATCCGCACGAGAACAACTACCACCTCACGCACCATCTCGCCCCGACGGTGCCCTTCCACCGCCTGCGCGCGGCGCACAAGATTTTCATGCAGGTGCCCGAGTATGCTGCCGCGCACCAGTGCGACAGCTATTTCTCCGGCCGCAGATCGGTCATCGCGTGCTGGGTTCGCGGCTGCCTGCGCTGGCACCGCGGCGGGAAGTCGGCCGCGGAAGCGGAAGCCTGAGCTCAGCAAACCGCAGAAGAGGTAAGCTCGATCGATGAAACTCCCCGGAGCCGATCGCGCCATCGTTGACGAGGCGAAGGTGCGTGATTACCTTCTCTCCTCTGAGCATCCAGTCGGCAGATTCAAGGCGGCGTTCTTCGCAAACGTTGGTTACACGAGGCAGGACTGGGAA
>DATFPH010000452.1:0-54288 GCA_035264905.1 Thermoanaerobaculia bacterium | reverse complement strand
CGTCGGCGCGGAGCTGGGCGGTGGGCAGCTCGTTGAGGGGCTGGAAACGGCGGACGCTCGGCTCGGCGCGCCACTGCCGGAGGAGATCCGCATCGCGCGGAGCCGCCGGCCTCAGCGTGATCGAGAGGGGCAGGGAACGCTCCACAGACACCATGGAGCTATTTTAGCCGCAGTAGCGCCCCGCCGGCCTGCGTCCAGAGGCTATCCGGCGGGCTCCGCGTCCGCGGCGGGACCCTCGCGGCGGCGGCCCCAGCGCTGGCGCAGCCCCTCCAGCGCCGGAATCATCGACAGGAAGGCCATGTAGGAGTAGCCGTAGACGAAGAGCGCCAGGAAGGGGACCGACGGCCACATCCCATTCGCCAGGGCGTAGACCGTGCAGCCGGAGAAGTACAGGGCGAAGGCGACCTCGATCGGAAAGGAGAGGTTGCGCCCCGAGCGGTAGCGCTTCCCCAGCCAGTCCTCCCCCTTCGTCTCGATCTTGTACTTGGGCGTCCGGTGGAAGGTGCCGCCCATCTTGAAGAAGCCCGAGAGGACCGCGATGGCGTTGTTCACCGAGAGGCCGAGCCCCACTCCCATGAGGGTCGGCAGATAGCGCAGCTGCTTGCGCCAATCCAGTCCCAGCGCCGCCTGGCTCGCCATGTAGAAGATCAGGACGGACACCGACGCTCCGAAGAACAGCGGCATGTCCACCATCAGCACCCAGGCCAGGGTCGTCTTCTTCTGGATCACCATGGCCGGGAAGACGAGGAGCGCCAGGAGGACCATCAGCGCATAGCTGAAGTTGTTCGTCAGGTGGATCAGGGCCTCCATCTTCACCCGCCAGGGGAGCGGCGTCCGGAGCACCTGCCCGAGGAGCTTGCGGCCGGTCTGGATCGAGCCCTTGGCCCAGCGGTACTGCTGGTTCTTGAAGCCGTTGATGTCCACCGGCAGCTCGGAGGGGACCGCCAGGTCCGGCAGATAGAGGAACCGCCAGCCGCGGAGCTGCGCGCGGTAGGAGAGGTCCAGGTCCTCGGTCAGCGTATCGTGATGCCAGCCGCCGGCGTCCTCGATGGCCGCCCGCCGCCAGATCCCCGCCGTGCCGTTGAAGTTGAAGAAGCAGCCGCTCCGGTTGCGCGCCGAGTGCTCGATGAGGAAGTGGCCGTCGAGCAGGATCGCCTGGACCCGCGTGAGCAGCGAATAGGGGCGGTTGATGTGCGCCCAGCGCCCCTGGACCAGGGCGAGATCGGGGGCGGCGAACCAGGGGACCGACTGGCGCAGGAAATCCGGATGCGGGACGAAGTCGGCGTCGAAGACCGCGACCAGCGTGCCGCGCGCCTTCTCCAGGCCCGCCGCCAGCGCGCCGGCCTTGAAGCCGGTGCGGTCGGTGCGGTGCAGATGGACGATGTCGATCCCCCGCGCCCGCTGCTCGGCCACCACCCGGGCGACGATCTCGGAGGTCTCGTCCGTGGAGTCGTCGAGGATCTGGATCTCCAGCCGGCCGGGCGGATAGTCGAGGTCGCAGACCGCCGCGATGAGCCGCGGCGCGACGTACATCTCGTTGTAGAGTGGGAGCTGGATCGTGACGACAGGCCATTCGGCTGGATCGGGCGGCTGTTCAGGGCGGCGGTGGCGGGTACAGAGATACCACACCACCAGATAGAAGCGGTGCAGCCCGAAAAAGGCGAGAACCCCGAGAACGAGGTAATAGAGTGCCAGCAGAGCCGGCGCCCCCGGGACGCTCATGGTCAGCAGTGAAGCCGGCCCGTGAGAAGGGAACGCGCAGCCGCCAGATGCTCCTGGCGGCTCCGCTGGTGGCGGCGCACGTCGGTCTGCTTGTGGTCTTCGACCTGGCTCATCATCCGGTTCTGACCCTGGCTCTCCTGGCCTTGGCCTTCGTCGGGCTCGCCTTCGCGGCGTGGCGGCTCGAAGCCGTCGCGCACCCGGGGGCGGTCCTTCTTCTTGGAGCGTGTCTGCTTCGGCTGCTGCTGCTGCCGCTCCCGGCGACTCTATCCGACGATGCGCTGCGTTACATCTGGGATGGAAAAGTGGCCCGGGCCGGCCTCAACCCCTACGCCTTGCCGCCGGCGGCTCCCGAGCTCGCTCCTCTGCACGATGCGATCTGGCGGCGGCTGCCTCATCGAGACGTTCCCACGGTGTACCCGCCGCTCGCGATCACGGCGTTCAGTATAGCGACTTTGCTGCCGGTTCCGCTCCTGGGGTGGAAGATTCTCGCCACCGCGGCCGATTTTTTGGCCTGCATTTTCCTCCTCCGCCTGGCCCGGCGCCGCGGTCTGCCTGCGGGCCGGGCCGCCTGGTACGCCTGGAATCCCCTGGTGGCTCTGGAGGTGGCCGGGATGGGCCATGTGGACGCTCTGGGCGTCGCGGCGATCGTCGGCGCCGTCCTTTATCTGACGCCCCGGCCGGAGGATGGCCGCGCGTCTCCCCTGAAAGGAGCTCTCTGCGCCGCGGCCGGGGTGCTGGCCAAGCTGGCGCCCCTCGCCCTCCTGCCGCTGTGGAGCCGGCGCAGCGGCCGGCCGCTGGCCTTCCTCGGCGCCTCGCTCGGCCTGGTCGCCGTCGCCTTCCTGCCGGTGCTGACCGCCACCGGGGGCATTCCTCCCGGGTTGATCCGCTATGGCATCTCCTGGGAGTTCAACGGGCCTCTGTACGAGCCGCTCTGGCGCCTGCTCGACGCGGCCGGCGCCGACCGGCTCCTCCAGGCGGGGCTCGAACGCCTCGAGCGCCTGACCGGGATCTATTACGGGCTCGACTTCCTCTATTCCTATCTCTATCCGCGGCTCATCGCCAAGGCGATCCTCGGCGCGGGCATGCTGGCGGCGGTCGCCGCCTCGCTGCGGGAGACCGACCTGGCGGCCGGGACCGGACGGCTGTTGGGCCGGCTCCTGCTCCTGTCGGCCACGGTCTATCCCTGGTATCTTCTCTGGATTCTGCCCTTTGCTGCTCTGGAGCGCCGGGTGCCCTGGCTGCTGCTGAGCGCCCTGATCCCCCTGGTCTATCTCCCCCAGATGGCCGGAATCCCCTTGATGCCGGGGGTCTTCCTCCTCGTTTGGGGGCCGTTTTGGGGGAGTCTTGCCGGACGCAGGGCCGGGTCCAGGAAAGATTGATTTGCCGATTTGTCGGGAAAGAGGCTTCCAACTGCCTCGAATCGGAGTATCCTACGCCGACGATTCTCTGGTCTTTGTCCAAGAAGCGAACATTGAGCTCGCCGTGCTCAGGCCCGAAGCCAGGGAGGGGCGGCGAAAGAGGAGATCAAGCTCGTGAACAAGTGGCTCTCTCTGGTTCTCGGTCTGCTCTGCCTGGTGGGGCTGACCGGCCCGGCGGCGGCGGTGATCGGCACGATCGACGACGTCCCTGCCGCCACGCTGTTGCTGCCCTACTTCGAGGTCGACCTCGACAACTCCCTCGGAGTGCAGACGCTGTTTTCCATCAACAACGCGTCAGTCGCGGCGGAACTCGCGCACGTTACGATCTGGAGCACCTGGTCGATCCCGGTGATCGACTTTGATGTCTACTTGACGGGCTTCGACGTGCAGAGCATCAACCTGCGCAACATCCTCGTCGACGGCATTCTGCCGAACACCGCGTCGGTGGGGCAGGACCCGGGCGACACCATCAGCAACCACGGCCCCATCTCGCAGGACATCAACTTCGCGAGCTGCACGGGCACCCTGCCCTACCGGGTCCCGGCGGTGAGCGAGGCGTTCCGCGCCCACCTGCGGGCGCTCCTGACCGGCCGGCAGTCTCCGGTCAACGGCACCTGCGCCGGCACGAACTACGGGGACAACATCGCGCGCGGCTACGTCACGGTCGACGTTTCCAACTCGTGCTCTCAGCTGTTCCCGAGCGACGTCGGCTACTTCGTGAACGGCGGCGGCGGCATCGCCGCCAACGACAACGTGCTCTGGGGCGATTACTTCTACGTCAATCCGGGCGAGAACTTCGCGCAGGGCGAGACCCTGGTCCACGTCGAGGCCGCGCCTGGGGCCGGCGTGAACGCCACGACAGGCAACTACGGTCCGCTGCTCACCACCCCGGGCGAGTACACGTTCTACGGCCGCTACGTTCTCGGCACGGCGATCGACAACCGCGAGCCGCTGGCGACCACCTTCGCGACCCGCTACCTGAGCGGCGGCGGCTTCACGGGCGGCACCAGTCTGGTCGTCTGGCGCGACTCGAAGTTCCCTCCGGGCGCCACCTGCGCGGCCGGTCCGAACTACGGTGAGCTGTTCGAGCAGCAGATCGTGGTGTTCGACGAGTTCGAGAACCCGCTCACGGTCACGACCGGTGGCCCCTCGGGCGAGCCGACGCCGGGTGCGCAGTGCACCTTCTGCGACGAGGCGCAGCGCGTCCAGGTCGGTGGCGAAGGCATCCAGACCAATGCCGACTTCGGCTGGCTGTATCTCAACCTGAACCACGCGACCACGCGGGACGCCACGCTCGGACCGGGCTACATCAACATCGCCCAGGCCTGGGTGACGACGGTGATGGACGCCGAGGGCCGGTTCAGCGTCGGCTTCGACGCGATCCAGCTCGACAACGCCAACACCGCGATCTCGGGTGGCGTCGTCCTGCCGGTCAACGTCGCGGCGGGCGCCGCGGCCAACTGATCCTGGCAGAGGTCCGCAGATCCAAAGAACGGGTGGGACCGGCTCCACGGCTGGCCCACCCGTTTTTCATTACGGCGGAATGAATTCCTACCATCTCCTTGTCTCCTACCGGGGCGAGCGCTACGCCGGATGGCAGCGGCAGGAGAACGCCCTGGCCGTCCAGGAAGTCCTGGAGATCGCTCTCGAGCGGCTTCTCGGCCGGGCCGTGCGCGTGGCGGGCGCCAGCCGCACGGACGCCGGGGTTCACGCCCGGGGCCAGGCGGTGAGCCTGGAGCTCGAGGCGCCGTTCGCTCCCCGGGGTCTCGTCCATGGGACCAACCACCATCTGCCCGAGGACGTGCGGGTGATGGCCGCTTGCAGCATGCCCCTTGGGTTCCACGCCCGGAAGCACGCGGCGAGCAAGACCTACAGCTTCCGTCTGAGCCGCGCGCCTGTGATCTCCCCTCTGGATGCCCCGTATACCGTGCGTGTTCCCCGGGATGTCGATCCGGAACGGATGGCGCGCGCCACGGAGAGCCTGCCCGGCCGGCACGATTTTTCCGCGTTCGCCCTGGCCGGCGGCTCCCACGGCCAGCCGTTCCGCACCATCCAGGCGGCTTTCTGGGAAGAACGGGGAGCGGAGCTCGTCTTCCGGATCACCGGCGACGGCTTCCTGCGCGGCATGGTTCGTGCTCTGGTGGGGACGCTGATCGAGGTGGGGACCGGGAGGCGGACCCCGGAGGTGTTCGCCAGGCTCCTCGCAGGCGCTCCGCGGGAGGCGGCCGGCCCAACGGCACCGGCGCATGGTCTGGTGCTGGAGGAGGTGTTCTATCCTCCCGAGTGGCAACCCGAGGGCGGGTGCGCGCGGACGGATGTGGTACTTTAGGGGGGTTTTTGGACCATGGCCGACTTCTCCAAGCTCGCTGACCCTGGCTCTCCCGAAGAGCTTCTCGCCCGCCGGATCGACCGGACGCGGGTGCCCCGGCACGTCGCCATCATCATGGATGGCAACGGCCGCTGGGCCAAGGCGCGATCGATGCCGCGCGTCGAGGGGCACCGGGCAGGCGTCGCCGCGGTCCGCGACACGGTGGAAGCCTCCGCCCAGCTCGGCCTTCAGGTGCTGACGCTCTACGCCTTCTCCGTGGAGAACTGGAAGCGCCCCCGGTTCGAGGTCTGGACGCTGATGAACCTCCTCAAGGAGTACGTCCGCAAGGAGCGCAAGGCCCTCGCCGACAACGACATCCGCTTCAACGTCCTGGGCCGCTGGCGCGAGCTCGACCCGTCGGTCGTGCGCGAGATCGAGCAGACGCTGGAGGAGACCGCGCACTGCAAGGGGATGCATTTCAACATCGCCCTGAACTACTCCGGGCGCTGCGAGATCGTCGACGCCTGCCGGCGCATCGTGGCCGACTGGGCCGCGGGCAAGCGGGCGGACATCGACGAGGAGACCCTCGGACGGTATCTCTATACCTCGGGACAGCCCGATCCCGACCTCCTCATCCGCACCTCCGGCGAGCTGCGGGTGAGCAATTTCCTGCTGTGGCAGATCGCCTATGCGGAGATCTGGGTGACGCAGACGCTGTGGCCCGACTTCCGGCGCAAGGACCTGATCGAGGCGGTCCTGGCCTTTCAGAACCGGGAGCGCCGCTATGGCGGCGTCCTCCAGCCGGATTCCGAGGGCGTGGAGCTGTTCGCTTCGGGGCAGACCCCGCGCTGAGGCTCTCGCCCTCTCATGCAGCGCGTCCTGACCGCCCTCATCGCAACACCCCTGGCGCTGGCGGCGCTGTTCCTGCTGCCGTCTCCCTGGTTTTTCGCCTTCGTGGTGATCTTTATCGAGCTCGCGGTCTGGGAGTACCTGGCGATCGTCCGGTCGCGCGTGCCGCGGGCCCCCCTCTGGGCGCTCCTGGTGCTCGCGCCGGCCGCCGCGCTGGCTCTCTCGGCTTCGATGGTCGAGGATTCCGGGGCCTTCATCGCCGAGCAGCACCTGATGGCCGCGGCCGTCCTCCTGGCGGTCGGCATCGGCACGCTCGTCCTTCTGGCCCGCACTCCGCTGGAGGAGGTCATCCCGGCGCTCGGCATCCTCTGCTTCGGAGTGCCGTATTTCGCGGCGCCGATCGCGGCGGTGCACCATCTGAAGGTGGCGGACCCCTGGCTGGTCTTCCTGCTGTGCTCCATCGTCTGGCTGGGGGACACCGGCGCCTTCTACGTGGGGCGCCGCCTCGGACGGCACAAGATGGCGCCGGTGGTCAGCCCGAACAAGACCTGGGAGGGGGCGGCGGCCGGATTCCTCTTCAGCTTGATCGCGGCGGCGGTCTGGAGCGTCTGCCGTCTCGACCGTCTCGATCTCCGGCTCCTCGGCGTCGCGGCGCTGACCGCCGCCGCCGCGCAGTTGGGCGATCTGATGGAGTCGCTGATCAAGCGCGGCGCCGGGGTCAAGGATTCGGGGCACGTCCTGCCCGGGCACGGCGGAGTGCTCGACCGCATGGACGCCATGCTGTTCGCCGCCCCCGTGATGCTCCTGGGTTTCTGGTTCCTGCGCATCGAAGGCCTGGCGATCCCGCGCTAGCGGAGGGAATGCGGCTCGGGCAAACCCCGGTTTGGTAGAATCGCAGGCTCTCGAAAGGCGAAGCTATGATCAACGTCCTCCAAACCATTCTCTCCTTCCTCTTCGCCCTGGGTGTGATCATCGTGGTCCACGAGGCGGGGCATCTCCTGGTGGCCAAGGCGTTCGGCGTCCGGGTCCTGACCTTCTCCGTCGGATTCGGCAAGCGCCTTTGGGGCATCCAGCGGGGAGAGACGGAATACCGGGTCTCGGCCGTCCCCCTCGGCGGCTACGTCCGGCTGAGCGGCGAGAACCCGGAGGAGGCGACGAGCGATCCGCGCGACTTCCTGAGCAAGCCGCGCTGGCAGCGGGTCCTGGTCTACCTGGCCGGACCGGCCATGAACGTCGTCCTGGCCCTCCTGATCTTCGCCGTCCTCTTCATGGTCGGCATGAGGATCCCGTACCTGCCCGACGTCCCGCCGGTCGTCGGGATCGTCGAGCCCGGATCGTCGGCCGCCGCCGCGGACATCAAGGCCGGCGACCGCATCCTGGCGGTGAACGGCCGGGCGGTGGAGGACTGGCAGAAGGTGCTGATGGGCCTGATCACCTCGCCGACCGGCAGCGACGTCCGGCTCACCCTGGAGCGCAACGGCACCCGGGTCGAGAAGCTCATCCGTCCGAACGACATCAAGAACCAGGGCCGGGACTCGGCCGGCCTCTTCCCCCTGCTGCGTCCGCAGATCATCAAGGTCCTGCAGGGCAGCCCGGCGCAGGCGGGCGGCTTCCGGTCGGGGGACGAGATCCGCACGATCAACGGCCGGCCCATCGCCGACAACAAGGACTTCATCGCCCAGATCGAGAAGCAGGGCGGCAAGAACGTCGTGATCGAGGTCGTCCGCGACGGCCAGCCGCTCAACCTGGCCGTGGTGCCGCGCAACGAGAACGGCACCGGCAAGATCGGCGTCGAGATCGGGGTCTTCCAGAAGTACGGCCCGGCGCGGGCGTTCGTCATGAGCGCCCGGTACAACGTGCTGATCGTCCAAGAGACCCTGTCGATCCTCGGCAAGATCTTCACGCGCGAGGTCTCGGCGAAGAACGCGTTCGCCGGCCCGATCGAGATCGCCAAGCAGAGCGGCGACGCCGCCCGCCGGAGCTTCAAGGACCTCGTCTACCTGATGGGCTTCTTGAGCATCTCCATCGCCTTCATGAACCTGCTGCCCATCCCGATCCTCGACGGCGGCCAGATCTTCATCCTGCTGATCGAGGAGGTGATCCGCCGCGACCTGTCCCTGCAGGTCAAGGAGGTGGTGAGCCAGGTCGGGTTCTTCATGATCCTTGCGCTGATGGTGATGGTGATCTACTTCGACCTGGGGAAGAGCGGCCTGCTGCCAGGCTCCTGATTTGACCTGATCAGATTAGGTTATGCCCAGTCTCTCGATCGGCGACGAAGCGCCGAACTTCGACCTCAGCTCCACCGAGGACGCCGTCCTCATGCTGCGGGACGAGGTGGCGCGCACGTCCGTGGTCGTCTACTTCTTCGCTGATCCCACGAATGCGGGCGCGCACCGCGACCTCGATGCGCTGAGCCAGCACCTGGACCGTCTGGCCCGCCTGCGCGCGCGGGTCCTCGCGGTCTCCCCGGCTCCGCTCGATGCCCTCAAGAAGCTCCAGGCCGGTCGCAAGCTGCTCTTCCCCCTGCTCCACGACGACCGGAGCTTCTCCGCCGCGTACGGCGTGACGGGCGACCCTGCGCTGGTCGTGGTGAGCCGGAAGCAGCGCATCCTCTGGCTGGCCAATCCGGTGGACGCGGTCGCCGAGGCTCTGCCCCAGGTGGAGAAGGCCCTGGAGAAGGAGCCGTCACCGGCGAAGAGCTATCCGAAGAGCGTGATCAACAAGCTGGTCGATAAGATCGTGAACTGAGAGAGCGCAGCACCTCCAGGTCCCGCCGGTGGCCTACCATGCCGTCGCCGGGCTCGGTCTCCACGACCATTGGAATGGCGTTGAGCCGCGGGTCCTGGAGGATGCGCGCGAAGGCGTCGAGCCCGATCTCCCCTTCGCCGATGTGGGCGTGGCGGTCGCGCCGGGAGCCGAACGGGCGGACCGAATCGTTCAAGTGCAGCCCGCCGAGCGCCGCCCCGAACCGTTCCAGCGCCTCGCCCCAGAACTCTTCGGAGCCGGCCGGCTCGTGGATGGCGTAGCCGGCGGCGAAGGCGTGGCAGGTGTCGAGGCAGACGCCGATGCGCTCCGGGCGGGCCACCAGGGAACGGATCTGCGCCAGGTGCTCCAGGCGGTCGCCGAGGCAGGAGCCCTGGCCCGCCGTGTTCTCCAGGAGGATGCGCACCGGCGTCTCCGGCGACTTCGCGATCACCTGGTCGAGCGCCGCGGCGACCCGCTCGATCCCGGCGTCGCAGCCGGCGCCCAGGTGCGCTCCCGGATGGACCACCAGGCCGCCGACGCCCAGGCGGGCGCAGCGCGTCAGCTCGTCGAGCAGGGCCTCGCGCGACTTCTCCGCGAGCACCGCATCCGCCGTCGCCAGGTTGATCAGATAGCTCGCGTGGGCGAGGAGAGGGCCGACCGGGCTCGCCGCGTGGGCGGCGCGAAAGCCGTCCGCCTCGGGATCGGCCAGCTCCTTGCCGCGCCATTGGTTGCCGTTCTTGACGAAAATCTGCGCCGCCGTGCAGCCGAGGTCCGCCGCCCGCTCGAACGCGGTCGACAAGCCTCCGGCCACCGAGACGTGGACGCCGAGAGGGGGGAGGCTGGCCATGGCGGTGGATTGTATGGAAAGGCGAACGCTCTGGGGACGGCGGGAGCAACCCTGCTACACTCCGGGCCATGGCGTCCAGGTTTTTCCGCGGGCTCGGTTTTCTCGCCTATGCCGTGCTCTTGTGTCTCGTGTTCGGTCTCGCGGCCTATTCGTCGTTCAGCCTGTTCGTCAGGAGCGGCGTGACCACCGTGCCGCCGCTCAAGGGCCTCTCCCGCACGGAGGGCACCCACCGGCTCGCCGATCAGGGTCTCCAGCTGCGGGGAGTCGAGGGGCGCGGGCGCTACGACGACAAGATTCCCGCCGGGCACATCGTGCAGCAGAGCCCGGATGCGCGCACCCTGGTCAAGCGGGGGAGCAACGTCACCGTCATCCTCTCGCTCGGCCCGCAGCGCGTCGAGGTCCCGGAGCTCGACGGCCGCTCGCTGCCGGCGGCGCAAGCCGCCCTGTCGGGCAGCGGTCTCGGGCTCGGACGCATCCTCGGCGCCTTCGCGCGCGGCGTCCAGCCGGGCACGGTCCTCGAGCAGGACCCCGATCCGGGCGACGAGATCGCGCCGACCACGGGGGTCGACCTGCTCCTCGCCATGCCGGCCCAGGGAGAGCGCTTCATCATGCCGGACCTCATCTATCGCGACTACGAGAGCGTCCGGCCGCTGTTCGAGAAGAGCGGCTTCCACTTCGGCAGCGTCAAGTTCGAGCGCTATGAGGGGGTCGCCGCCGGCATCATCCTCCGGCAGTTCCCTCTTCCTGGCTATCCGGTTACGCGCGACGACGCCGTCTCGCTGGTGGTCGCCACGGCCGACAACCTGCCGGACACCGTCACGGGGACGCTCCCGCTGCCGGAGGGGACGGAAGGGATCTGATGCGGCTCGCTCCGTCGATCCTCGCGTCCGATCTGGCCGACCTGGCCGGCGCCCTGGCGGTCTGCGAGTCCGGCCGGGCCGACCTGGTGCACGTCGACGTCATGGACGGCCACTTCGTCCCCAACCTGAGCTTCGGGATTCCGGTGCTCCAGGCGCTCCATCGCCGGACGCGGCTGCCGCTCGACCTCCATCTGATGGTCAGCAACCCCGACCGTCTGATCGACGAGTACCTCGCGGCCGGCGCGGCGCGGGTGGCCGTGCACCAGGAGGCGGTGGTCCATCTCGACCGGCTGCTCGCCCACATCCGCCAGAAGGGCGCGCAGGCGGGCGTGGCGCTCAACCCGGCGACGCCGGTGGAGGTCCTGGTGGACGTGCTGCCGTCGCTCGATTTCGTCCTGCTCATGTCGGTGAACCCGGGCTTCTCGGGGCAGGCGTTCCTGCCGCGGGCCCTGGACAAGGCGCGCCGCCTGCGCGAGCTGATCGACCGGAGCGGCGGGATGGTCGAGATCGAGATGGACGGAGGCATCGATCGCGATAATATTGCACGGGTGGTGACGGCTGGCGTCGACACCTGTGTCGTCGGGTCGGGAATCTTCGCCGCCCCGGACCCGGTTGCCCAAATGTCCGAGCTGCGAGATCGCGCTCGGCCGGAGAATCTATGAGACGAGCATTCCTGCCGCTGACCGCGGTCGCGCTGGCCCTGGTGGTGGCATCGTGCCGCAGCGGTCCGAAAGAGGACCCGATCCTGCGCCTCGCGGCGGCGGAGTCCCTGGCCCAGGGCAAAGAGCTGATGGCGAAGAAGAAGTACGAGCGAGCCCGGCCCTATTTCTCGCACGCCTTCGAGGTCGAGCCCAACTCGGCCATCGGCCGCGAGAGCCTGCTCCTGGCCGCGGACACCTACTATCTCGAGGGGAGCTCGGCCAACTACGTGCAGGCCGAGGCCAAGTACCGCGACTATCTGAACCGCTTCCCCACCAGCGCCCAGGCGCCCTACGTGCAGTTCCAGATCGCCAACAGCCTGGCGAAGCGGATGGAGAAGCCCGACCGCGATCAGTCGGGCACGCGCAAGGCGATGGAGGCGTACCAGGAGCTGATCCGGCTCTATCCCACGAGCGAGTACGCGCAGCAGGCGCAGGAGCAGATCAAGCTCGTCAAGGCGAACCTCGCCGAGCACGAGTTCCAGATCGGCCGCTTCTATCTGCGCTATGGCCTGCCGCCCGCCGCGGTGGAGCGCTTCAACTTCCTGCTCGAGACCTACCCCGAATATCCGGACAAGGGGAAGATCTACTACCACCTGGGTGTGGCCCACGTGTTGATGCACCAGACGGAGGAGGCCCGGAAGGCGTTCGACCGCCTGCGCACCGAGGCCCCCGACAGTCCCTGGATCTCCGAAATCCCCGCACAGAAGAACGGAGCGAGCAAGTAATGAAGCGCACCTACCCGTTCCTCCTGGCCCTCGCCCTCACCGCCGCCGGCGCCTGCGCCAGCAATCCGCTGCGGCCGGACGCCGGTCTCGACGACGAGGTCCGCCAGCTCCGGCAACACATCGTCGAGCTGCAACGCGAGGCCCGGATGAACGAGGTCGAGATGGCCCGCCTCCGGCAGCAGGTGGCGGAGCTCGAAGCGCGCAACGGCGGAGCGCGCCCCGCACCCGCTCCGCGGACCACGGCTCCGGCTCCCGTGCGCCCCTCGACGCCGGCCCCCGCTCCGCAGCGCGAGTCGTCCGTCACGACGTCGGCGCCTGCGCGGCCGGTGCCGCAGCCGCAGCGTCCGGTCGCCACGGCGCCGGCCCAGCGCGCGGACTCTGCGGACCCGGACGCCCCGGCGCCGCGCCGCGAGACGATCGAGGAAGAGGATCTGGACGTGCCGGCGCCGGCTCCGGCGCCCCAGCGCCCGGTGACGCCGGCTCCGGCCCCCGCGGCCCCGGCCGGCGGCGACGACGCGGAGCTCCTCTCGCTCAGCGCCCAGGCGCTCTACGACCGCGGCTATACCCTGTACCACCAGGGGCGCTTTGTGGACGCCGAGACCAGCTTCCAGCGCTTCCTGCAGACCAATCCCGAGAGCGAGCTGGCCGACAACGCGCAGTACTGGATCGGCGAGTGCCGCTATGCCCGCAACGACTCCCGGAGCGCTCTTGTCGCCTTCCGCGAGGTGATCGAGAAATACCCGAAGGGGAACAAGGTGCCGGACGCCCTGCTCAAGGCCGGCCAGTGCCTGGAGGCGATGGGCGACATCGAAGGCGCGCGCGTGACCTACCGTGAGGTCGGGCGCCGCTTCGCGGGCACCACCGCCGCCGCCGTCGCCGAAGAGCGGCGGGCGAAGCTGCCGTAGACGTCTCTTGACAGGCGCGAGCGAAACCGGTAGCTTAAAGCATAGAGAACTCGCGATATCTTTTCTCCCCTGGCGCTCAGGAGGGCTCTGATGAGAGCACGGCTTTCGGGTTACGTTCTTGCGGCTCTTGCGCTCGCTTCCCCGGCTCTCTTCGCCGCGGACCGTCCGCCGCAGGATCTCCATCAGGTGGGCGACCACTGGACCGCCTGGAATCCCCCGACTCCTCCGGAGGGTACCCAGGTCCACGTGATCCAGTCCGGAGACACCCTCTGGGACCTGGCCGCGAAGCTCTATCAGGACCCCTATCTCTGGCCGCAGCTCTGGGAGAACAACCGCTACATCCTGGATGCGCACTGGATCTACCCGGGGGACCCGCTGGTTCTCGGGCCGGCGGTCGCTCCGGTCGACCAGCTCGCCGGCGAGGCAGACGGCGGGGAGCTCGGTCCTGCCGACGGGGCTCCTGGCGAGGAGCCGATCGAGGGGGTGCAGACCTCGGCCGAGGCGGCCGGCGCGCCCGTGCCGCTCGGGTACGAGAGCGACGTGTACTGCTCGGGCTACATCGATGAGCTCGACAAGCGGTTCTCCGTCCAGATCATCGGGTCCGAGTTCGAGAACCTGGGTCCGGACCTCGACCGCGCGGTGGCGGACGTCCCCATCACCGGCCGCTATGGCCGCGTCAACACGGCGCGGTACAACCTGACCGTGGGCGACATCATCTATCTCAACCAGGGACGTCAGGGCGGCCTCTCGGCCGGGCAGGTCTTCACGGTGATCAGCCCCCGGCAGAAGGTGGTCCACCCGAAGACCCACGACCTCTTCGGCCGCTATTACCACTACGCGGGCCGCGTGCGCATCCTCTCGGTCCAGGAAGACACCGCCATCGCGGAGATCGTCCAGGCGTGCGACCCGGTGATCGTCGGCGCCTTTTTGCAGCCGTTCGAGCCCGAGCCGGTTCCTCTCGGCCGTCCCACCGCCATGCGTCCGATCAACTACCCCACGCCGGCCGAGAATCTCCAGCAGGCTCCGATCATCCTCTTCTCGCAGGACGAGCTCGTCTCGCTCTTCGAAGACCACGTGGTCTTCATCGACCGCGGCGCCGAGGATGACGTGACGCCGGGCGACATCTACACCATCTACCGACTGAACCGCCCGGGCCTCCCGCCTCTCCCGATTGGCGAGATCGCCGTCCTCTCCGTCCACAAGAAGTCTTCCGCGGCGAAGATCATCGAGTCGAAGACCGCCGTCTTCATCGGCGATCCGATCGAGTTGAAGTAACGTCGGGCACGGGTTGACCGCCTCTTTGGTGGGGCGGCCGACCCCGTGGCGTGTTATTCTGATTCTTTCCGGCTTTTTCGAGGGACCCTGTTTTGGCTGATCAAAACCTCAACGGACGCCTGTACCAGATCGTCGACGAGCTCGTGCGGCGCGGCTTGACCCTGGAGCAGGCCAGGCGGGAGTTCGAAAGGCAGTTCATCGTTGCCTCTCTCAAATCGAATCGAGGCAACTTCTGCCGTTCCGCCCGGTCCCTGGGGGTCCACCGCAACACGCTCCGCAACAAGGTCTCGGACCTGGGCATCCTCGTCGAGGACTACGACCTTCCCGGACGCCGCACGGCGCGCCGGAAGACGGTCGACCCCACCCAGGAGCCCTGACCTCCGCCAGCCCCCTCGGGGGCTGGCTTGTTCCTGCCCTGGCATCTTTCCTGCAATAAAAATCGGCAGTTTTTCGTGAAGCCACCCCGTGGTTCGGGGTGGGCTTTGTGCTTCTAGACCAAATCCGCGACCAGGGTCATCGTCCGCCTGTCCGGCGGCGTTCCGGCCCGTCGTACGGGAGCGGATGAACGAGAGGGTTTGGCCGATGAAGCAGCGGCTCCGGTTCTCCCTGTTTTCGACTCTTCTGTTCGTGGGATTTTCCCTGCTCCCTGTTCCTTCCGACCCGGCGATCCCTGACCCCCAACAACCTGGATCTCAGAAAAGGGCCCTCGAAGATCTCGCGCGCTGGGCGGTCGGTGTGCCATCCCGGCAGGGGCATGTGCCGGTGGTGACGCATCGCGATCTGCGCGCCGCGCTCGCGGCGAAGCCCCAGCCTCAGCGTCATACCCTGCTGCCGGAGGGGCTCGCTCCGGAAGCCCGCCGCAAATTCCTGAGCGATCTCCCCTTCGGCAGCGCCATGGCGGTCGCCGCCGAGCGCCATGACGTCGACGGGCTCCTCCTGGCCGCCGTGGTCGAGGCGGAGTCCCGCTTCGTGCCCAACGCGGTCTCTCCGCGGGGCGCGGTCGGCCTGATGCAGGTCCAGCCGGCCACCGGCGCGATGTACGGTGCCCGGAACCTGTCGGACCCGCACGTCAACCTGGACGTGGGGAGCCGCTACCTCCGCCAGCTGCTGCGCGACTACGGTGGAAATCTGGAGCTGGCGCTGGCCGCGTACAACGCCGGGCCGGCCGCGGTGGAGCGCTACGGCGGCGTGCCGCCGTTCCGCGAGACCCGGGAGTACGTGAAGAAGGTGATGCGGCTGTATGAGAGACACCAGCGGAGCCTGGGCGACTCCGCTCTGCCGAGAGCCGGCGTCTAGCCGGCTCTAGCTGTGCCGCGCTTCGTTCTTCTCTTCCAGGCGCTCGGCCGGGCCGTCGTCCGACTTGACTCCCTTACGGAAGTTGCGGATCCCTTCGCCCAGTCCCTTGCCGATCTGGGGCAGGCGGCTGGCGCCGAAGAGCAGGATGACGATGAGAAAGATGATGATGAGCTCAGGCACTCCGAGAGAAGGCATGTCGCGTCTCCAATCAGACCCAAGGGGGTCGTTGGGAGTGTAGCAGATCAGGTCCGCGCCGGTTGCAGCACCGGCTCCCAGAGGCGGCGGAGGTCGCCGGCGACCGGCGCGCCCTCCGGGATCCAGGCCAGATGGTCGAGGAAGCGCGCCAGGGTCGGTGGGATCAGCGGCAGATGCCGGTTCGCCCCGCGCAGCGAGAACTTCGTATAGGTGCCGACCGCCTTGAGCGTGCGCTGGGCCGCGGCGCGGTGATAGCTCTGGCGGTCCGCGCCGCCGAGCGCGGCGGCCAGGAGCTCCTCCTCGATCTCCGCCGGCGGGAAGAGCGTGTCGTTCAGCAGGGACGCCAGGTCGTACGCGGGCGGGCCGAGCCGCAGATCCTGGTGATCGAGGACCACAATGCCACCCGCCGGGACCGTGCCCTCGTCGAGCGGCATCAGATTCCGCACCATGAAATCGCGGTGGCAGGGCACGGGCGTCTCCGCGCCCAGGTAGTCGCACAGCGCGTCCAGGGCGGCGGCCAGGGCCGCGGTCAGGGCGCGCCCGCCGGTCAGCTCGCGGGGTGCCAGGAACAGATCCCAGGTCTGCGCCAGCTCCCGCCGCAACAGCTCGCGCCCCAGGACCGGATTGAGGCCGGCGACCATGTCCACGGGCAGCGCCTGAATCCGGCCGATCACCTCCAGGGCGCGCGCGAAATAGGGACGCAGCTCGCTCCACGGCCGCTCCCGCTGGTCGCCCAGCGTCTGCAGGCCGAGATCTTCGAGGAGCATCCACCCCTGCTCGCAGGAGGCCGCCAGGATGTGCGGCACGCGCACGCCGGCGCCGTCCAGCAGCTCGCCGGTGCGGAGGAACCGCGGGCAGACGTCGCGCACCTCGTCCGGATACGTCGCCAAAACCGCCGTCGTGCCGTCCGCGAGGACGACGCGGGCGTAGCGGCGCGGCGAAACGTCACCGGTCAGGCAGAGGATCTGGCGCGGCGGGTAGCCGGCGCCGGACAGCCAAGCGTCCACGCCGGCCGGCGGCATCTCGATCGACAGGGGCTGAGACATCGGCTGCATCCTTCGAAAGTCCGGAAGCTTAGCATGCCGGACGCGCCGCAAACCGCTGCGGGAATGGGTTTCGCACGGGTTCTGTTGCAGGCCGTGCGCGGTTTGACACCCCGGCGGGTGCGGGCGATAATCCGACCCATTAGCCGACCCCGTCGGCCCCGAGGGGGCCCCCTGAGAAGGCCGGGAGGTAATGTTCTGGACGACAGGCTCCACCAGATGCTCCGCGATCTGCGCCGAGCGCTCTCCGAGGCGATCTCCGATTCGTCCGAGGTGAGCCGGACGCTGCGGCGGATCCGTGAAGAGGGGTACTCCCTCTACCTTCTGGTGGATTGCAAGCGCGACGCGTTCGGCGACGACGATCCGCTGCCGGTGGCCGCGCGGATGCGGCGCGAGCGGGACCATGATCGTGAGCGCAGCCGCGAGCGCGAGCCGGTCTTCCAGATCAACGGCACCGACCTCCACTTTCTGCGGTCGATCGGCATCGATCCGACCCGGCGCTCCCGCCGCCGCCGTCCGATCCCGCTCGACGAGTAGGTTCCATCCGGGCCGGTCATCCCGCGCTTTCGTCATGACCACTCTCATCGCAACCGACGCCGTCGACCTGCTGGGTCTGCCGCGCGAGCGCCTCGCCGAGGCTCTGGCTCCGGTCGTCGACCGCCCGTTCCGGGTCGAGCAGATCTACAAGGCCCTCTACGAGCGGGCGCTGCCGGGCTTCGAGGCGATGACCGACCTGAGCAAGGAGCTGCGGACCCGCCTCTCCGAGCGCTTCCGCATCGGGACACCTGAGATCACCGAGCGC
Source organism: Thermoanaerobaculia bacterium (assembly GCA_035264905.1). GTDB lineage: Bacteria > Acidobacteriota > Thermoanaerobaculia > Multivoradales > UBA5704 > UBA5704. Next base: position 36,597 of record DATFPH010000452.1, on the reverse strand, counting down.
CGCCTCGCCGCGGACGGCACCTGCAAGTACCTGTTCCGGCTCCCCGACGGCGCCACGATCGAAGCGGTGGACATCCCCGACCGCGGCCGCCGCACGTTCTGCATCTCCAGCCAGGCGGGGTGCGCCCTGGCCTGCAAGTTCTGCGTGACCGGCTACTGGGGCGCGGGCCGCAACCTGACCGCGGGCGAGATCCTCGCCCAGGTCCTCGCCATCCGCGCCGACCGCGGCCTCGCCATGGAAGGACTGAACATCGTCTTCATGGGGATGGGCGAGCCGCTGCTCAACCTGGAGAACGTCAGGACCGCCCTGGACATCCTGACCGAGTGGATCTCGCCGCAGCGCATCACCGTCTCGACGGTCGGCCTCCTGCCCGGTCTCGAGGAGATGGCGCGCTGGGAGCGGCGGCCGAACCTGGCGATCTCGCTCCACGCGCCGGACGACGCGCGCCGCAGCGAGATCATGCCGGTCAACCGGACCTGGCCGCTCGCCGACCTGCTCGCGGCGCTCCGCCGCTTCCCGCTGGAGAAGGGGCGGAAGATCACCTTCGAGTACATCCTGATCCGCGACTTCAACGACGCCGTGGCGGACGCGGACCGTCTCGTCCGCGCGCTCTCCGGCCTGCGCGCCAAGGTCAACCTGATCCCGATCAATCCGGACCAGGTCCTCGGCGACCGCATGGTGCCGCCAGAGGACGATCGCATCGATGCGTTCAAGGAGAGGCTGCGCCAGAAGGGATTGATCGCCACCGTGCGGCGCCGCCGCGGCGACGACGTCAGCGCGGCGTGCGGCCAGCTCCGGGCCTTTGGGCGGGACCCGCGGGGCTTCCGGGGGAAGCGGACGCCTCCGACCCTCTCCAGCCCTACCCCCTCCAAATAAATGCGATGTTGCGGCCCGCCCCCTTGCCTTCCCGGCGGTAGCTGAACAGCTTCTCCTCGTCGCACCGCGTACAGCGCACCAGCCAGAGGATCTCGCCGACCCCTGCGGCTTCGAGCTGCCGGCGGGCCACGCCGGGAAGGTCCAGATGCGGCTTGCCCGCCGGCCCGGGGACCGCCACCGCCGGATCGCCGGCCGCCGCGATCACCTGCGCAGCCACGTCCTCGCTCACCTCGTAGCAGCAGGCGCCGATCGCCGGGCCGATCCAGGCGGTCCACGCGGAGAGCGAGCCGGGGAGCTCACAGAGAGTGGCGGAGATCACGCCGTTCACCAGGCCGCGCCACCCGGCATGCACGGCGGCGATCCCGCCCGGACCCGCCAGAACGACCGGCACGCAGTCGGCGGTGATCACCGAGAGAGCCAGGCCGGAGCGGTCCGTCCACAGCGCGTCCCCCTCGCCGCACGCGCCGGCCCGTGCCGGCAGGACCGTGGCCGATTGGATCTGCTTGGCCGCGGCGAGGTCCGCCGGAGCGTCCGGCGCGACACGGCGCAGCACCTCATCGCGCTCTCCGTCCGGACCGCGCCCGGCGAAGACCACCTCCACGGAGCCGCGGCGGGACCGCCAGATCCAGTGGCCACCGACGAATTCCGGGCCGCTGATGGGGTTCACTTGCCGATCTCCCGCCGCGCTTCCACGATCGGCTCGATCTCCTCGGCCAGAGCCGCGGCCAGCACCTCATGGCCGCGCGCGTTCGGGTGGATCGGATCGGCCTTGAGGGAGGCATCGGTCAGAATCTCGCCCAGGGTGTCGTCCAGGACCGGCACGTTGAGCTCGTCGCCGAGACGGCTGTAGATCTCCGCGTAACGCCCGGCGAACGGGACCTCGACTTCGACGAGGACCACGGCGACCTTGGCCGCGAGCAGGCGCTGCACGATCTGCCGCAGCGCCGCCTCGGTGCGCTCCGGCGGGACCCGGTTCAGGATGTCGTTCCCGCCCAGCTCCACCACAACCAGCCAGGGATCAGCCGCCAGCGCCTGATCGACGCGGGCGAGGCCCTCCTCGGCTGTGTCCCCGGGAACGCCCTGACTGATCACCTCGGTCCCAAGCTGAGAGGAGAGCAGGGCAGGATACGGCTGCCCCGGCTCCGCCCCGACGCCGGAGGTGATGGAGTCGCCGAGACAGACGATCGTCTTCCCCGGGGAGTCGAGATTCGGCACGTCGGCCGGAGCGGGACCGTCACAGCCGGCGAGGAGAGCGAGAAGGGGGAAGAAGAAAGCAGTTCGTCGCACGGCGGGCATTGTACCCGGGCGTTGAGAGCGTGCCGCCGCGGCATTGGGTCTTTGCCGCCGACCCGGGCGAGGCTTTACCGCGCCGGAATACCATTTTCCCAGGAGCGCGTAAGATACTCGCGATGCGTCTGCTCTCCCGTGCCATGATCCTCACCGCCCTGGAGGCGCTGGCACGCGAGCTCGAAGCCATGGGGATGACTCGGCAAGAAGAGATCGTGCTTGCGGGAGGAGCCGCTCTCGTCTTGATGTACAACGCCCGCGATGCAACTCGAGATGTCGATGTCTGCTGGGTTGGCTCAGCCGGCTCCGCCTCGCTTCGGGAGGCGGCGCGCCGAGTGGCCGCCACTCTGGAGCTGCCTGAAGACTGGCTCAATGATGGAGCCAAGGGATATCTCAGGGGCTTTCTTCCCGGTGATGTGCTGCTGGAGAGGCCCGCGCTCCTGGTGCGAGCCTTGGGGCCTCAGCAACTTCTTGCCATGAAGCTGAGCGCCTGGCGTGATGACGTGGACATTAGTGACGCCCGGCTCCTTCTTCCTGAACTCCAGGGAAGCCGTGAGGATGTATGGCGTGCGGTCGAGCCCTTCCTTGTTCCCGGTCGCGAGCTGAAGGCGCGATATGCGTTCGATGACCTCTGGGAGTCTCTGCATGGATCTTAAAGACCTGGTACGCGCGCTCCTCCGCTTCGATGCGCTGTCGGCACGACAATGGCTCGCCGATGCCCAACGCTCGGGCTTCGTATGGACCGAGGTACCGGCTCCCGAGGGGTTGGATGCCACCGAGCTTGCGACCGCCGCCGGAGTCGCGGAGCTTCTGGCGGAGCGAACGGGCCAGCGCCCGCCGAGCTGGGCGGCGGGTGTCCCCTCGGCACCGGAAAAGCTCTTCCTGGTCCGCGCGGCGACCAGCATGCCGCGCCTGCGGTCTCTTTGCGAGCAAGAAGGCCCGGAACCGCTCAGGCGCCGCGGCCTCCTGGCTCCACCGGAATTCCTGAAAATTGCCTAGGGTGGGGGCTCCGACTGACTAAGGAGCCGGCTTCCGGGCTCTCTCGGAGCATTTCTGGGTTGCTGTGCCGGATGTCGAGCGGGATGCAGGGGGCATGCTAGGCTTGATCGAAATCTCTTCTCATTGCCTCGATATTCGATGACCGCGCCACCGGATACCTTCCGCTACGACGCCTTCTTGAGCTACCGCCACGAGGAGCCCGACCGGAGCTTTGCGTGGAGTCTGGTCGAACGCCTGGAAGGTGCCGGGTTCCGGGTGGCGATCGATGACCGGGACTTCCAGCCGGAACAGACATTCCTCGAAGAGATGGAGCGCTGCATCCGGGAAAGCCACTTTACCCTGGCGGTGCTCTCCCCTAGGTACCTTGAAAGTGGCAACACCCGGGAAGAGGCGATCCTCTGCAAGGTCCTCGACATGGGAGAACGCCGGCGTCGCCTGATCCCGCTGACCCTGGAGCCTGTGCAGAGACCAGTGTGGCTGTACGACATCGTCGGGATCGATTTCACGAATCCGAATGCCCGAGTGGACCCCTTGAAGAAGCTCCTCGCGGCCCTCCGTCAGGGACCAGATCGGAGCGCGGATGCCGGATCGAGCCCGGAGCCACGTTGGTCCGACGAATCCTCCCGAAGCCTAGCGGAGATGCTCAGGCACTTGTACGAGCAGGAGGAGGAAGTAGTTTCCACTGGCGGTGATCCCGCTGGGGTCCGCCGGGAGATCCTGGACATCCGACGCCAACTCCGGGAGGGCGGACGGCTCCAGGCGGGTGATGATTTGGCGGATAAGCGCTTCCGCCTGATCGAGCAGGTCGGGCGGGGCGGGTTCTCGACGGTCTGGAAGGCCTTCGACCGACAGGAGCGCGAGCTGGTGGCCATCAAGGTGCTCCACAGCCAGCACGCCGAGGACCGTAGCCGGTTTGAGCGCTTCTTTCGGGGTGCGAGGAAGATGGCGGAGCTACACCATTCAGGGATCGTGCGGGTGCTCGAAAAGCGCCTGGACGACGGCGGCTTCCACTTCTTCGTCATGGAGTACCTCCCTGGAGGCGATCTTCGGGAGGCGGTGCTCGCGAAGCGGCTGGCCCGGGCGGCGGTGTTGCCGCTGGTTCAGGAGGTGGCGGCGGCGCTTTCGTTCGCCCATGAGCGCAATGTCTTCCATCGGGACATCAAACCCGCCAACATCCTGCTCGACGCTGAGGGCCACCCCAAGCTCACTGACTTCGATCTAGTGCGAGCGGCGGACACCACCGGCGGCACCACTCTGGGTGGAGGGATGGGGACTTTTCTCTACACCGCTCCTGAGGCAATGAACTCACCGCAGGAAGCCGGAGCAGCGGCGGATCTCTACTCCCTGGCGATGACGGTGGCCTTCTGCGTGTCGGGGGCGGACCTGCCTGTCGACGTGCTGCGGGATGCCGGCTCTTTCATGCGTCGGCTACCCTTTTCTGCCGGCGTCCAGGCGGTTCTTCGGAAGGCTGCGGCTTGGAAGAAGCCAGAGGACAGGTTTTTGTCGGTCGCCGACTTTGCACGGGCTCTCGCAGAAGGCCACGCTGAGTGGGTGGCGGCCGAGAGTACAGGCGGGACGATGCGGACTCGGAGGGTAACCAAGAGCGAGAAGATTCTGCTGACCAAGCTGCTTGAGAAAGAGGTGACCGACCTACCAGTGGCTAAACGAGCGGAAACGGTTCTCCACAGGATCGAAGAAGCGTTGCCGATCGATCCCGAAGGTTTAGGAACTCTGGGCCTCGTAGCATGGGCACTTGACTACTTTCCGGGGAGGAGCCCCTCATGGGCCGAGCGAGAGGCCGCGGGGCGATTGCGGGACGCTGCTCTTGAGGGTCTGCGAGAGCGCTTTCCTCCACCACCAGCGCCGGATGTCGACGATCCAGCCTGGGCTGCCATTCCGGGTGGGACTTTCTTGATGGGGACACCGGAAGGCCAACCGGGACACGAAGATGAGCGGCCAGCTCACCCGGTTACGCTAACGCCCTTTCGGCTCCTGATCTTTCCGGTGGTCAATGGCATGTACCGCCGACTGGTTGCGGGGCATTCGGGAGCCGCCGGCCTACCGGCCACCGGAATGACCTGGTCCCAGGCCTATGCCTACGCTGCCTGGTTGGGAGGGCGCCTGCCCACGGAAGCCGAGTGGGAGTATGCGGCGCGGGCGGGCTGCCAGCACGGCTACTACGATCGAAAGGGCTCACCGACCACCCTCGACAAGGTGGGCTGGTATGTTGGCAACTCAGGCCAGCGGCTACACCCCGTCGAGCAACTGGAACCGAATCCCTGAAGGCTTTTCGATATGCACGGTAACGTGTGGGAGTGGGTGGCGGATTGGTACGCCCAGTACTCAGCCGAGCCTCAGGTGGATCCTTGGGGTCCATCCCGCGGCGCGGGGCGTGCGATGCGTGGTGGTAGCTCTTGGGATTCCGCCGACTGGGCGCGTGCGGCGTGTAGGTACGACGGGAACCCGGAGCTCGTGTACGAGGACCAAGGCTTTCGCGTCGTGCTCCCCGCCGGTCCTCAATGTCCAGTCGAAGAATTTACCAACCACAGTAGAGACGTTTCGAGAATTGTTTTTGGGCCAGGCACCAGTGCGTTTCAGCCGAGATGAGCAGACGCCCTTGCGCTACACTAACTCCCGCATGTCGCACGACGTCTACGAAGCAGTGATCGGGCTGGAGGTCCATGTTCAGCTCCTCACCGAGACGAAGATGTTCTGCCGCTGCCCGAACCGCTTCGGCGCGGCGCCGAACACTCTCGTCTGCCCGGTCTGCCTGGGGTATCCGGGCACGCTGCCGGTGCCGAACCGGCGCGCGGTGGACCTGGCGGTCAAGCTGGCCCTGGCTCTCGGGTGTACGGTCCGCACAACCTCGATCTTCGCGCGCAAGAACTACTTCTATCCCGACCTGCCCAAGGGATATCAGATCAGCCAGTATGACCGCCCGCTCGCCGAGGACGGCCTGCTGCCGCTGACTGTCCAGGACAAGGCCGTGCGCATCGAGCGGCTGCATCTCGAGGAGGACGCGGGCAAGCTCCTCCATGAGGCGCCGGGCGGCGGCGCGCTGCCGGGGCAGAGCCTGGTGGATTACAACCGCTGCGGCGTGCCGCTCGTCGAGATCGTCTCGCGGCCCGACATGTCCTCGGCCGCCGAGGCCCAGGACTATCTGCAGACGCTCCATCAGGTCCTCCTCTACACCGGCACGAGCACGGGCAACATGGAGGAGGGGAGCTTGCGCTGCGACGCGAACGTTTCGGTGCGCAAGCGCGGGGAGACCCGCCTGGGCACCAAGACCGAGGTCAAGAACGTCAACTCGTTCCGCAACGTGGGGCGCGCCATCGAGTTCGAGATCTCCCGCCAGATCGAGGTCCTGGAGGCGGGCGGCCGGGTCGTTCAGGAGACGCGGAGCTTCGATGCCGACACCGGTGGGACGCGCGTGATGCGGACCAAGGAGGAGGCGCACGACTACCGCTACTTCCCTGATCCAGACCTGCCGCCGCTGGTGGTCACGGCCGAGCGCATGGAGGATCTCCGCCGGCAGCTCCCGGAGCTCCCCTGGCAGCGCCGGTCGCGGCTCGTCGAGCAGCACAGCCTGCCGCCGGCCGACGCCCTCGTCCTGACCGGCGACCGCGAGCTCGCCGACTACTTCGAAGCGGCGGCGGCCGCATATCTATCCCATTCCAAGACGTCGAACCCCAAGGGAATCGCCAACTGGGTCCAAGGCGAGGTGCTGCGGATGCTCAAAGAGCGCCGGGCCGATGTCGCGAACATCGCGGATGCCCTGCCGCCGGCCCGGCTGGCCGCCCTGGTCGCCCTGGTCGACGCGGGCAGGATCTCGCACAGCGCCGGCAAGGAGGTCTTGGCCGCCGTCTGGGACAGCGGCGAGGAGCCGGAGACGGCCATGGACCGCCTCGGGCTCGGGCAGGTGAGCGACACGTCGCAGATCGAGTCGTGGATCGACGAGGTGATCCGTGAGCATCCGGGCCAGGTGACGCAGTACCGGGGCGGCAAGGCACAGCTCCTCGGTTTCCTCGTCGGCCAGGTCATGAAGCGCTCCGGCGGCCGTGCCGAGCCAAAATCGGTGCAGCAGCTCCTGCGGCAGGCGCTGGAGCGCGAGCCGACGCCGAGCATTTGAGCTTCTGAGATAGCGGCCAGCGCGTGATCCAGTTCTTCCAGGTCACGAAGCGGTACCCCGGAGGGCAGATTGCCCTTGAACGGGTCAGCTTCGACATCCCGCGCGGCCAGTTCGTCTTCCTCACCGGCGCGAGCGGCTCCGGCAAGACGTCGCTGCTGCGGCTCATCTTCCGCGCGGACGTGCCCACCGAGGGGCAGATCCTGGTCAACGGCCGCAACGTCTCGTCGATTCCGCTCCAGAAGATCCCGTATCTGCGGCGGAGCATCGGCGTCGTCTTCCAGGACTTCCGCCTGATCCCTCGCAAGACCGTCTTCGAGAACGTCACCTATCTGCCGCGCATCCTGGGCACCGATCTGTCGAGCCGGAAGAAGATGGCCTACCAGGCGCTGCGGCGGGTGGGGCTCGCCCACCGCCTCAACGCGTTCCCTCTGGAGCTCTCGGGCGGTGAGCAGCAGCGCGTGGCGATCGCCCGGGCGTTGATCAACGAGCCCGAGATCCTGATCGCCGACGAGCCGACCGGCAACCTCGATCCCGACCTCTCCTGGGAGATCCTCCGCCTCTTCCTGGAGGTCAACCTGCGCGGCACGACCGTGCTGCTGGCCACGCACGACCGCGACATGATCCACCGCGTGGGACGGCGGGTCCTCACGCTGGAGGCGGGGCGCCTGTCTTCAGACCAGGAGCTCCCGGGGACCGAGCCGCCGCGGCTCGACGAGCCCGCCTCCGAGCGCGGGCCGGAGCTCGATTTCGAGCCGGACGTTCCACCTGAATTCGAGGGGCCTGGATTCGAGGAGCCCGAGTGAGCTTCCTCCAGGCGGTCATCTATTTCTTCCGGGAAGCCCTGGTCAACCTGGCCCGCGGCTGGAAGGTGAGCCTGGTGGCGGTCCTGACGATCGCGGTCAGCTTGTTCGTCGGGGGCGCCTTCCTGGTGGTGAGCGGCAACCTGCTCGCCTCGGTCGAGCGCTGGCGCGGGGAGATGCGGCTCGTCATTTATCTACAGCCGGACACGCCGGACGCGGTGGTGCGGACGCTCGCGGCCGAAGCCCGCGGGGGGCCGGGGATCGCGTCCGTGGAGATGGTGTCGGCGGAGACGGCGCGCCGCCGTTTCCAGGAGGCGTTTCCCAGTCTCTCCGATCTGGTCGAAGGGCTGGGGGATGAGCCGCTCCCGCCCTCGCTGGAGATCGCGTTGAGCGATCCGGCGCGGCGGCCTCCCGAGCTGGGCCCCTGGCTCGACGCCTGGCGCCGGCGGGCCGAGGTCTCCATGGTCGACGACGACCGCGAGTGGCTGGGGCAGCTCGAAACCGTGGTGGCGGTGCTGCGCGCGGTCGGCCTCGCGCTCGGCCTGGGGCTGATGGCGGCGGCGCTCTTCACGATCGGCAGCGTGATCCGGCTCACCGCCTACCTGCACAGCGACGAGATCTCGATCCTGCGCCTGGTCGGAGCCACCGAGTTCTACATCCGGGGTCCGTTTTATGCCGAGGGATTCCTGCAAGGCCTGCTCGGCGGCCTGCTGGCGACCGGCGCCCTCTGGGGCGGCTCCACGTTCCTGCGCCTCCGCAGCCCGGAAGCGCTCCTCACCCAGGTGCTCGCCGCCGAGCCCCTCACCGTGGCCCAGGTCGCGGCCCTGATCGGCCTGGGAGCGGCGGCGGGGCTGGCCGGCGCGATCTCCTCGCTGCGCCGGGAGCAGCTCACGGTGACCGAGGAGCCGGCGGGGTAGGGGAGGGCCGTGTTCCGGTTGCGGCGACGTTGTCTGGTAGGCTACCGTCTTCCATGGAATACCCTACTCAAGGGAGCGGCATTTGGCGTCTCCCTATAGTTCTCGGCGTTCTGGCCCTGCCCTGGCTTCTGATCGCCGCCGCCGCCGTGGTCAGATTCCAAGGCTGGACGGTGGACGATTTCTACATCACCTACCGGTACGCAGAGAACCTGGCGCAAGGCAGCGGGTTCGTCTATAACCCGGGGGAGCGGGTCTTCGGCGTTTCGATCCTGGGCTGGGGCTCGTCCTGGGGCTGCTTCACGTGGTGACGCGGGCTCCGATTCATTGGCTCGCCAGCGCTCTCTTTGGGTTGGCTCTGGTCGGCATTGCCGTCCTCCTACTCAAAGAAGGTGCGGATTGCCGCCGCCTCTGCGAAGCGATTCTCGGTGGCAGCCTCTTGGTGGTGTCGTCCTTTCTGTGGGCGAACCAGGGAGCGGCTGCGCCCATGACTCTCCTGGCTCTTCTTGCCGCGGCGGCAATCGCTGGCCGGCCTCCCTGGAGCGCGGGAGTCCTGGCCGGCTTGGCGGTCTGGATCCGGCCGGATGCCGGTGTGGGGGTTGTCATCCTCCTGATTCTTCTCCTGATCGAAAAGCGACGCATTCCGTGGAAGACAGGCCTCGCCGCTACGGTTGTGATCGCCCTCGGGCTCTTTGCTGCCTGGGGATGGTTCGCCTCGATGTTGCCAGACACATTGGGGGCCAAGATCGAGATGGCGCAGGCCAATCCAGATGCCGCGACCGGTGCGGAAGGCTTCTGGCGGCGCGGAGTGATTCCTCTTGAGCGCCACTTCGGACCGGCTTGGCTCCTGCTGGTTGCGCTCGGAGTCGCAGGCCTTTGGCCGTTTGCTCAAAGTATGCGGAGGCTTGGCCGTTTGACAGCCCTCACCGGGTGCATCATGGCGGTTCTCTACCCGTGGCTCGGGGTCCCCTTCTTTTCGTGGTACATCCTACTCCCCATCATCGTCCTGCTGTATGGTCTGCCGTTTTGCCTAGTAGGCTTGGCGCGATCCTTAACGTCCTCCTTCCCACAGAGGTGGGCATCCTTCTCAACCGCGGCAAGCACCACCCTGGCGGCTGTCCTTGTGGTGCTGCTCGGCGGCCACGCCTTACGCACCTCTCTGCAGTCCTACCAGGAGTTCGCTCCGCCCGCGCGGCTCACGATCTACAAGCAAGCGGCGGAATGGCTTCAGCGCAATTCGCAGCCAAACGAATCGGTGGCATACGTGGAAATCGGAGTGCTCGGCTACTACAGCCACCGACCTATCGAAGACCTGATGGGACTGGTCACTCCCCGGGTGCTTCCCTTCGTCGGACGGAACGATCTGGCTGGCGGCTTTCTCACCAAGCCGACGGACTACGTAATTTTCCACTCGCGAGGCCGCATGGCTCCGATTGTGAAAGCTTCTTGGTTTCCTGCGGCATATGATGAGGAGGTAGAGTTCCGGGATCAAGGATTTCGTGCCGGAAAGCTCGTCATTTATCGCCGCCGTACCACAAGTCCGTTTGTAGGCATGGACGTGGTCACGACTCGTGTCCAGCCGTAGCAACCCAATGCCCATTGGGCCGGACGGGGTGGCCACTCACCTGCCTGGCGCCCCGCCGCTCGCCCCTCTCCGTCACCAGCAGCCACAGAAAAAACGTCCAGGGCTCGATTCCGAGGACGCGCAGAATGCGGAAGACGTGTGCCACCCGCAGATCGATCTTGCCCGCGAAGAGGGCCTTTAGATATCCCGGTTGGACGCCCAGCGCCTGCTCGATCTGCGCGTAACGCAACGGGCTCTGCCGGGCGGCGGTCCGCAGCGCCTCGCGCATTCGCCGCACCTCGGCCCGGTCTTGTGATCTCTCAGCCCCCACGGCGTCACCTCCGCCTTCCCGGCCGGGTGCGCGCGAGCCGCGCCTCCACCCGGTCCGCGATCTTCTCCACCTCAACCGCGAGCTCGTCGGCCAAGCGGCCCAGCGTCTCTTCGGAGCGAGACGAGGCGGTGACCTCGAGAACCTCTCGCGCGGTGTAGGCCAGGAACCGCGCCGTGAAGCGCAGGTCCAACATCGCGGCGCGGAGCTGGCTGGTGGCCCCCGCGTCGGCGGGTGTCTCTCCGAACCTGCACTTCTCGAGGACGTAGGCGGCGGCTTTCTTCATCACCCAGCGAAACACCGCCGCCAGCTCCACGGGGAACCACAGCAGGACCGTCTCCCGGAGCCCTTGCAGGTCGTCCCACTCCCCCGGCCGGCTGCCCGGCAAGGCGGCCGAGAGGAGCTGCGGCTCCGGTTGCTCCTTGGTTGCGCGGCCTTGTCTTGGCTCTTTCCGCCGCCCTGTGCTCACTTCAGAGCTCCCTTCGTCTCCCGCTTCGTCGCGCAGGCCGCCGCCTGGATCGAGTCGAGATCCTGCACGGCGGGTCCGAGGCTGTCGTGCAGCACGCAGAGCAGGCGATCTCTCACCAGAGCGCGGATCGAAGGCTTCCGCGCCGTTTCCAGCCGCGCCACCAGAGCGCGCCCTTGCCGGCGCAGGCGGCAGAGCTCCGACGTGAGCCTCCGCAGGTGATCGAGCTCCTGCACGGACAGGGTGCTTGTCTCGTCTCTCAATCGCGGTCTCCTCGCGAGGAAGGGTTCTGTTGGTGGCGGTAGCCGAGAACCAAAAGTTGGAACAGGCGCCGGAGGATGGCGATCTCCTCCCGCGCGGCGAGCCGGTCGAGATCCCGGGCGAGCTGGTCCAGGCTCACCTCCGGCCCGGCCGCCCCTTCGCCGAGGATCAGCTCGTCGAGGCTCCCTCCGAGGACCTCCCGGAGCCGCGCCAGCTCCTCCAGCTTCGGCAGAGCGAGCCCGCGCTCGATCCGGGAAAGACGTCCCGGCTCAATGTCCGCGCGGCGGGCCAGCTCGCGTTGTTTCCAGCCGCGCACCCTCCGGTGTTCCACGATCCGGGGACCAAGACCCTGCATCAGCGTTTCGTCGTTCGGCAGATTTGGATTGAATGTTCGCTCTGTGGCAGCCATGCGCGGTAGCTTCTGCCGAGTTTCGGCTGTATGTCAACCCTGAATCGCGCATCTTGCGGCAGCTCCTACCGAATGGCTCCGGATGACGTGAGACGGAGGCCGGGGCGCCTCGCATCCGCGTCCTGGGGAACACAGGTTGCCCCGTCATGCATCGGCGTTCTATTTTGTGGAGAGGCGTCACCGAGGCCGCGCGCCGGCTGAAGTCGCCTCAAGGCGGCGCGTTGTTCGCGGAACAACGAATGGCGGCGCCAGAGCTCACGAAGCACGGCACACTAGGCGACATTGCAAAGAACCGTGGCCGCCCCGAGCCATGTCGGCCGGTGGGCGAGCCGCGGGTTGAGGAGGACTCATGTTTCGGAGAGGCAGAAGATCTGTCGCAATCGCGCTGACCGTCGCAGCCCTCGCGCTCCCGGCCGCGCCCGCTCTCGCGGCCGGCCCCGGCGAGGCCGGCAATCCCACAGCGGTCGGGGATCTGTGGGAGCAGCTCGGTCGCATCGGCGACTGGCTGCGAAGCACGTTCTTCCACACGACCTACATCGACCCGAATGGCGTTCAGAGCGCGGACGACACCTCGCACATCGACCCGAACGGCCTTCAGAGCCCGGACTACACGTCGTATATCGATCCGGACGGCCTGCAGAGCCCGGACTACACCGGCTTTATCGACCCGAACGGCTAGAATCTTCCGAGGCACCGGGGGGCGGCACCCCCGCCGGGCCCCCGTGCCTCTTTCCCGTGCTTTCTTTCGGGAATCTCGTGTGCGAGAATCCAGATGAAGAAGCGCCTACATGGGAAGGGGTCCCGCATGCGCCACGTGACCGACGCGGACATGGAGCAACTGCTGAGCGGTCGTCTCGAATCGAGCGAGGAGCAAGTCCTCCTCCGTCACCTGTTGAGCCGCTGCCGTTTCTGCCGGAAGCACCTGGAGCTGATCGCCGAGATCCTGAGCGATGAGGGTGACGAAGGAATAGACGCTCCTTTCGAAGATCCCGGGTACGACTTGGCAATCGATCGGGCGCTCGCGGCGGCCGAGACCGCCGTCCCGCACTGGCGAGAAGAAGCCTCTCGGGTGACCCGCAATCTCGCCGAGGCCCCTCAACATCCGCGTGGCGTCCTCGACCTGCCGAAGGAGACGCCCGATGAATTCTCGTGGTCGTGGGTGGAGACGCTCCTGCAAGTCATTCCGGCGGAGCGATACCGCGACCCTCAGCACATGCTGATGCTGGCCCTGTCAGCCGAAGCGCAGGCCAAGGAGCTCAGGCAAAGCGGCCTCTACGCGTCCGCCCTGGCCGCGGACCTGCACGCCCGCGCCCTGAGCGAGCTCGCCAATGCTTTCCGGATCAACGACCAGTTTGCTGAAGCGACCGGCCTGCTCAATCAGGCTTATGCGGCGCAGAAGGAGGGTACAGGAGATCCTCTCGTCCTCGCGCGCATCCTGTCCGTCGGAGCCTCACTCCGGGCCGCTGAACGTCACCTCGATGTAGCAATCGAAGCGCTTAACGCCGCGTACCAGATCTACAGCACGGTTGGGGAGACCCACCTCGCCGGCCAGGCTTTGGTGACAAAGGGAATCCATATCGCACATACGGGCCATTATGCAGAGGCGGCAAAGATCCTACAGGAAGGTCTTGATCGGCTCGACATCGCGAGCGATCCGCAGCTGGCAGTGACTGGTCAATACAACTACATCTACAACCTGGAGCTCAGCGGAGACTACCGCCGGGCGAGCCGTCTCCTCCTCGAAAGCGGCCTCCGGGAGGCGTTCGCGGACGAGCCGCTGAACCTCCTCAAGCTGCGCTGGCTGGAGGGCAAGATCCACGTGGGCCTGGGCCGGCTGCGCCAAGCCGAGACGGCTCTCACCGCGGCGCGCCAGGGGTTCTTTGCGAAGAGCCAGAGCTACGACGCGGCCCTCGTGGGCCTGGACCTCCTGGCCGTCTGGCTGCGGCAGGACAAGGCGGCCAAGGCCCAGGAGCTGGCCGAGGACGTGCTCGAAACCTTCGTTGATCTCGGCATCCGCCCCGAGGCGCTCAAAGCCGTGCGCTACCTCCGCGAAGCCTGTCTTCAGCGGGCCGCGACGCCGGTGCTGGTCAAGACGGTGGTCGACTTCCTGCGCCAGAGCGAATGGCAGCCGCTCTTGCGGTTCGCGCCGCAGGGTAGTCGTTAACTCCGCCGTGTAGTGGCTATCCCGGCCGCGTAGTCGTTAACTCCACCGTGTAGCGGCTAAACGGTCCACGGTAAGCCTTACACGGCGCGCGTAGCCACTAACTCGGCCGTGTAGCCGCTATCTCGGCCGTGTAGTGGCTATCTCGGCCGTGTAGTGGCTATCTCGGCCGTGGAGTGGCTATCTCGGCCGTGGAGCCGTTATCTCGGCCGTGGAGCCACTAACTCGGCTGTGGAGTGGCTACGCGCCAGAGAGAACGACGAGATCGGCCCGGTTCGCGCGTCCTCTCCTTTTGAGCTCCCCTCGCGAGCCCAGGCATCCCGGCCGTCTCCGTAATGGCTTAACTCCCGGGAGCGAACGCTAAATCCCGAGGGGCTGCGATTCCCCTCTAAAGGGCGATCAAAGGACATCAAATCAGGCGTATTGACAGGTTGCGGACCGTGGTGTAGATTGCCTCTGCGCTGGCGATCTCCAGTGCGGGATAGTTCCAGAGAGGAAGATTCCGCACGCAGCTCCTACCCACCCAACGCCAGGAGGTTGTCAAAAAAACAGTTGATCGACGTTTCGGCTCGATGGGATGCGCTGTGGTGCCATCCAGGAGCCAGGGAGAACGCTATGCAGGCAAGATCTGTGGCGCGAGGGCCTCCCCAGAGAAAGGAAGAGGCCATGAACCCCGAAAGAAGCGAAGTCTGAACATGAACCCTGAATAGGAGAAAGACCATGGCTACGGATACGTTGTCCAAGAAGGTCGGCGCCTGGGACGCGCTGATCACGAATGTGAAAGCCCGGTTGCAGGAGCTGCCGCCGCAGCTGGTTCCGACCGTGCAGGGACTCGACGAAGTGATCGGGGAGGCCCGGGGGCTTCAGGGCATCCAGGACGTCCACCGCAGGCAGCTGCGGGAAACGACTCAGCGAAGCCGGGATCTCGAACGCCGCGGGCGCAAACTCCGTAATCAGCTCATCGCCGGCCTGCAGAGCGTCTTCGGCGTCGAAAGCATGGTGCTGGTGGAGTTCGGGATCGGACCGCGCCTACCGCAGAAGCGGACCCGCCTGACCCCGGAGGACAAGGTGGCGAAGCTGACCGCGGAGCTCGAGGTGGCGAAGGCGGCGCTCGAAACCAAGGGCCGCTGAGCCTGAAGCACCTGTAGCACTCCCACCCCGGAGGCGAGGGCTTTCGTCTTCGGGGTTTTTTTAGCCCCCCCGGCTTCTTTTGAAGAGCCACCCTGCGCTACCTCCGCGAAGTCTGCGTTCAGCGGGCCGCGCAGGGCTGCGGCTCACGTTCACGCCCAGCGCGCACCTGCTCAAGTGAATATTCTCTTCACTCGGAGGGGTGCGATGTCCATCTCAAGAAGTACCGGCGCTCGGCGCCTCTTGTCCGTTATGTGTCTTTCCTTGTTTTTCCTTCCCGTCACGGCCGTTGCCCAAGGCTGGCGATCATCGCTCGCCGGCCGCGAGCTCGTGGTCATTGAGAAGAGCCCGGTCGGCGACGCGTCCCCCGCACGCCCGCTCCCGGCAGCCCTTGAGGCGCTGCTTGAGCCGGATTTCGTCGAGTACGAAGCCTTCGTCGCCGCCCGGGTCCCCGCAAGCGCCGCACGCGGTCTCAACGCCACGGCTCTCCGCGAAGAGCGGAGCGTCATCGAGGACCCGCGCATGCCGGTCGTCCTCCCCTTCCAAACGTTTGCCGCGGACTCTCCTGAAGACAGGACTTCGGCCTGGAAGGCGCACCGGCTGCGGCCAACTCCGATTCCCGGGCTTTTCCTCCTCCGTTTCGCCTTCCCGGTCCTTTCTTCCTGGACCGACGGTCTGCGAGAATGTGGAGCGGAGCCGATGCTGTACTATGGGAACGGAGTCTTCTTGACGCGTGCCAGGAATCTCGGTGTGATCCAGAGCTGTCAGCCCGCCGTCCGCTATCTGTCTTGGGTCGAGCCGTTCCTCACCACGGATCGCACCTCGCCCGCGGTGCTCGACGCCGCCGGATTGGAGATGCGACCTTATTCTCTAGTCTTCGCCCCCGGAACCACCCGCGAGGCGGCCCTGGCGGAGCTGCCTGCCGCGGTGGAGGCGGGCGGCAGCATGACATGGCAGGACGGCACTCTGTCGCTCGGCGTCCTGGCGGGTGCTCCGGAGCTCGAAGCGCTGCTTCAATCCAGCCAGTACCTACTGGCCATCCACCCAGCCGAGAGCGAAGCGAAGCCCTCGGACGAGCGGACAGGGCCAGATCGTCGCCGGCAATTACGCCGGCTATCCAGGAGCGGCCTCCGGAGCGGTGAGCACCACCGGCTATCTCAACTGGCTTGCGAACCGCGGCCTGCGCACCTCGACCAACCCGCAGACGGTGGCGATCTTCGACACCGGCTATGACGATGGATCTGCCCCGGCCGGCGACCACCACCCGGACCTGGAAAACCCCGAGCGCCTGCTCGCTCTGGAGTCGCAAGGCAACTTCGTCTTCAGCCCATCAACGCCCGAAATCGAAGACCGGCGAGGCCATGGCACCTTCGTTGCGGGCATCATCACCGGGGGCCCGCCCGCCGCAGGAGCCACGGACACGCAAGGCTTCCGACTCGGCACCGGCATCGCGCCTGACGTCAAGCTCGTCGCCGTGCAACTCTTCGACAGCAACAGCACCTGCTCGCCCAGGAGCGGCCTCGGCGACGAGCCGCCGAACAATCTGGGCAACGCGATCACGTTCAGCCGCGTGACGAGCACCGGAGCCGACAAGGCCTTGAGCGCGAACCATAGCTGGAACACGGTCGAAACTACCTACACCAACATCGCCAAACTTTTCGATGACCGAGTGCTGGACGCGGCTCCAGGAACGGCTGGGACCCAGGCGATGCTGATGGTAGTCGCGGCAGGAAACAATGGGAAGCTCGGAGTAAACACCGTCCTTGCTCCGGCGACTGCCAAAAACGTGATTTCGGCGGGTGCGACCCAGAATTACCGGCCCTCGACTCAAGCGGGGGCACCGACGAACTCCTGCACCAACCCGACGATCTCATTTCCAGAGGAGTTCACCCGGGAAGCGAACAATATCGCCGAGGTCAGTGCCTTCAGCTCCCAGGGACCCGCCTTCGGCCGGCTCGGCCTGGGCCTGCCGCTCGCCCACACCGTCTTCATTGCACCGACCGTCGTGGCCCCGGGCGGCAGGGTGTTTTCGGCCACGCCTTTCCAGAGTACGGCCTATGCCTGCTCGAATCTCTGCCGCGTAGAGTGGCCGGCCTCCAGCTATTACACCTTCAGCTCCGGCACGAGCTTCTCTGCTCCCGTGGCGACCGGCGTGGCGGCCCTTCTCCGGAAGTGGTTCCTCGACCAGGGAGTCTCGAACCCCGCTCCCAGCCTGATCAAGGCGGACTTGATCTCGACAGCGACCGATCTTGGTTCCGCGCTCGGCGGGGACTACCGGCCGAGTCATCGACAGGGGTGGGGCCGGGTGAACCTCGACCGCGCGACCGACCCCACGGTCGCCCGGTTCTACGTGAATGAGAACGCCGGCCTTGCCGTCTCGACGGGCATCGAGAGATCGTGGACGCGCACGATCGACAGCGACGGCCGCGATACTCTGATTGTGCTCGCCTGGAGCGATCCGTCGTCTCCGATCACGGCAGGTCATCCTCCGGTAGTCAACGACCTCCGCCTCCGGGTGGACCTCGTCGGCGGCAATCTGTCTTGGTACGGGAACAACTTCGGAGAGAACATCGACGGCAACGACAACGGGTATTCGCACCCTTATGTCACCGCCGCCTCGGCGGCCAGCGATACGATGAACAACGTCGAAGCCATCTTCATCCCGGCCGGCACGTTCTCGCCGGGACGGCAGATTCAGATCCGGGTCACCGGAGCGAACGTGCCGCAGGGTCCGCAGAAGTTCTCGGTCTACGCCTACAATGTGCGCTTGAGCTCCTGAAGGATACTTGCGCGCTGGAGATTTTCGATGAGAAGTGAACGACGTATGAAAGGCCTGGTCATGTGCGGCCTGTTTCTCCTCGGGGCCGCGGTGTCTGCTGCAGCTCGCGAGCTGACCAATCCGCTCACCGCCGAGGAGGTGGCCTGCAACGAGCTTCAGCTCGAACGCCTGCTCCACCGGATGAATGCCGCCAAAGGAGGGGAATACCATCCTCCCGAGCTTCCTAAGACTCTTCTCGTCTCCTACAGCAACGCAAACGGCTTCTACGACGGGTTGGTGGCCACCAGTGAATTCTTTCGCTTAGACGTCGGCCAGATTCCACCCGCTGACTCTTACGAGCAGTACCTCGCCTTCAACATCAATCCAAGTATTCGAACGTTGCTCCTCGACCCGAAACGCCTTGAGCTCCCTCAGGTGAGCCTCAACCGGGAGCAGAGCAGCTCGAGTCTCGTCCGGCCGGGAAGCTGGTTCGACATCGTCCTCACACTCGACCCCACCTTGGGGAAAGGGGAACGCCTCACTATCAACAACTTCGTGGAGCCCGCCGTTGGTGCCCCCTACAATGGATTCCTAGCAAACAGCACGAAGCCTGGCCGCGGACTGGTGGTCGATGACCTTCTGACGCCTTGCCACGAGAAGCTCACCGACTTCGACCGCCACGTCTTCTCCACTCTTCAGAGAGTGGCCAGGTCCAGCGACATGAACGAGTTTCTGCAGCCCGACACGGAAGTTGCCATCTTCCGGGGGGAAGACCCGCACGTCTACCGGCTCAACTTCTACCCTATTTACCAGAACTTGGAAGAGCGGGGGCGGATGGCTGTGGAGCTCCGGGTGTTCTGGGATGAGCACGGCAGGCTGACCACCGCGGAGTCGAAGATTCTTGGTACGTGCACGGCCGAGGGGCAGTCAGGCTGCACTGACCTGCGCCAACGTTCGTTACGATGGTTCTTGATTCCTCCTGTGTTTGGCGGGAAGGAGTATTACGACAACGGGGCTACCGCCAACGGTGGGTTCTATCTCTGGACCCAAGGGCCGAGTGCGCCCACAACTATCAACCTAGGCACCCTGCTCGCCGGCACCACCTGGAACAGGCCGATCTGGTAGAGATGAGAAGCAGCCCGGCTCATCTGCCGCGGGAGTCGTTGAATCGGGCGTGTAGCGATTACAGGGTCCGTGCAGTGACTGCTGCACGGGCCGGTTTGCGGTTCCTCCCCTCAAAGCCCAAGCAGGCTGCGGAGCGCTTCCCGGACCTGATTCTTGAGATCCTCGCTGGCCGGGGTCTCCAGGGGCAGCTGGCCTTGAGCCCGCAGCGCCGCCTCCCACTCCTCGGCGGTCGGGTTCGGACCGGCTCCGGTGCGCGGATAGGCCGCTTTGAAAAAGCGGCCCGGCTCGATGCCGACGGTGTCGGAGATCAGGAGGATGTGGCTCAGCTGAAGGTTGACGGTGCCGTTGAGGATCTTGCTGAGCCCGGCGCTGCCCAGGCCCATCTGCTTCTCGAGTGAGCGCAGCGGCTGGCGGGTCGCCGCCAGGAGCGTGGACAGCAAACCGCGGATCCGGTCGATCTCAGCCTCGTAGTTGTCTTCCTTCATGCGGCAATCTTAGCCGAGATCCCCAAGGGATCGCAACAGAACTGCCGCAGATCGGCAGTGTAGGGACAGGCCACAAACGAAAGGCCCCGCCGGAGCGGGGCCTTTTCGGGTGTTCGGGTCGGGTGTTCGGGGTGTGGTTGAGAGTTACCCGAAGGTGAGGATCACCACGGCGCGCCGATCCTGCTCGGCATCGCCGGTCGCTTCGGCGGAGCCCCTCCCCTCGGTCGTGATCCGGCTGGGATCGATGCCGTGCCGCGTGACCAGGTAGTTCTTGACCGCCTGGGCGCGCTGCTCGCTCATCGTCTGGTTGGCGCTGGCCGAGCCGCTCGCGTCGGAGTAGCCGATGACCTGGGCGCGCGCTTCCGGATCCTGCTTCATCCGGAGCGCCACCTCGTCGAGCTTCGCCTTGGCGATGTTCGAGAGCCTGGCGCTGCCCGGCGGGAAGTTCACCGTCACGCGCTCCTCCGGACGCGGCGCGGGGGCCGGCGGCGGCGGCGGCGGAGGCGGTGGGGTCACCTCCGGCTCAGGCGCCGGCGGCGGAGGCGGCGGCTCGGGAGCCGGCGGCGGCGGCGGCGCGACCTCTTCCCGCTGGAACAGCCGCGGGAACATCGTGAGGCCGATCAGACCACCGATCGGGCAGTGCTCGTCGATGTCGCTGAGCTGGGTGAGATCGGTGCGCAGGGCGAAGTTGAGCGCCCAGTTGCCGCCGCCCAGCCACAGGCGGCCGCCCGTGGTGAGGTCGATCGAATCCTGGATCTCGATGCCCGAGTCGTTATCCGAGTCATAGAAGGACCCGGCGACCTCGGTGATCCAGTCGAAGCGGTCGGAGATCGGCGCGGCGTAGCCGAGGCCGGCCGACAGCTCCGAGCTGAACAGAGCGTCGTTCCCGATGTCGCGGTAGCCGACCGCGAACACCCAGTTCGAGTAGCTCCAGTCGAGCCCGGCGCCGAACCCGGTGTCGTCCGACGCCACGTCCTCATCGCCCGTCGGCAGCTCGGCGAAGAGGTTCAGGGCCAGCTTCGAGCCGTCCGTTCCCGGCTCGCCAGCCAGGCGGAACTTGGTGCCCACCCGGATGTTGCCGAGGCCGCTCTCGTCGAGGTCGGGACGCCCGATGATGTCGTCCTCGTCGAAATCGAAGTCCTCATAGGGCACCGCGACGCTGAGCTCCCAGCGGTCGGTGATGCCGTAGCCCAGGCTGGCGCTCAGCCGGTTCCAGTCGACGCTGAGCTCGTCGTTGTCATTGCGGCTGATCCCCCGGGGGATGTCGAACAGCCGGTCCCAGTTGTTGTAGTAGAGGCCGAACGACCAGCCTCCGCGCGGCAGCGTATCGCCGCTCAAGAGCGTGAAAAGCCCCGTCTCTCCCGTAACGGTCGGGGCGTTGGCCTCTTCCCCGGCCATCACCAACCCGGGTGCGAAGCTCAACAGCAGCGCCAAGAGCAAGCATTTGACTCCTCTCATTCGTTCACTCCTCCTCCGGCCCGTGAGCCTAAAAACGGCAGAGGTCTGCCGAATGACCTCTGCAAGTTTTACAGCCTGCTTCGAATGAAAACGTCCTACAGAGGCGTGGTCGCTGGTGAAAAGGGCTGTCTGCGAAGGTCAGCGGTACGATTTCACCGAAAAGCGCGCCTCTACTCCCCCTTCTCCTTTCAAAGCCTGTGCCACGATGGTGGACAGGAAGAACCGGTACTTGCGGAACTGGAAAGACGACTCGAAGCCCACTCCCACGTCGGGAACGTACGAGCTGAAGTTCGTGTAGATCTCACGATCGAAGCCGACGTTCCCGGCCCCCGTGTAAAGAATCCAGTACCAATTCTGCCATTCCAGCTTGAGAAAGTCATGCTTGGCATTGAGAAACCAAGGAAAGAAGTATTCCCAGGTTGTATGAAACTCCTCGGTGCCCCGTCTCTTCTCGGCCAGACCCTTGAGGTTCTCGCGCCCGTCGAGCCGGAAGTATTCGCCGATCGGGACCGTGTAAAGATCGCCTGGCTGGGGATCTTCCGGGAGCTCCTCGGGAGGGCGGTCGGTCTTGTAAAGAAAGGTGCCGGCGTGCACCCTGCCGACGAGGAACGTACGTTGGCTGACGTCGAAGCGTTTGAGCGCCTCGCCCTCGACCTTCGCATAGTCGAAGTCTCCGACCCCATAGGGGAGCCCCCAGGTCACGGCCCCGGTGAATCCGGCGCCCCCGGGCCCGATCTCGCGGTAGGCGGTGAAGAGCCGCTCGGTGCGCGCCCGGGTCTCGCCGACGATGGCGTTGGAGCGCGCGTCCTCGGGGGTGCCGATCTGGTAGCCGACCCGGACGAACGTGTTCGTCTCGCCCCGGCGGAGGATCTCCGCAAATTCCTCCTTGTTGGTGCTGATCCGGTCGAGCTCGGTCAAGAGGAAGGTCCGGCGGTGGTAGCTCAGCGGCCATTGGAACAGGAGCAGCGTCCCGCGCGTCCGGTCGAAGTCGTTCGAGAAGTCCTGGACGTCCTGGAACTCGATCTCGTCGAAGACGGTGAACTGGGTGGTCCGCCGGTAGCCGTAGTAGCGGTAGCGCAAGAAGGCCGAGATGTCGCCGTTGACGAAGTTGTACTTGACCTGCCCCTCGAAGAAGACCTTGTTGATCAGGCGGCTCACGCGGAGGTCCAGGTCGCCTTCCGGGAAGTAGACGTCGAGACGGGGGAGGAATCCCTGGTCGCTGGAGCGCGGCTGCGACGGGCCGGCCGGAGGCGCCGCCGGAGGAGGCGGGGGCTCGGCGGGCGGCGCCTCCGCGGCCGGCGTCGCGGCGGTCGGCTCCGGAGACTGGATGGGCGCCGGAGCGGAAGGCGTGGTCTCCTCGGGAGGAGGCGTCTCCGCAGGCGGTGCTTGTTCCTGCTCCGGGATCTGCGCCGGGCTCGGATCCGGCGTCTGGCCCGCGAGGGGCGCGGCGAGCAACGTGGCGAGGGCGAGCGACGCGAGAGCTCTGGACGGAACCATGCGGGGATTGTACCGGGGGACCAGCCCCGGCACGCGCTCAGCGGTTGATGAGCTGGGCGACCCGGTCGAGGAAGACTTTGCTCTGGTGGGGACCGAGGGCGGCGGAGACGACCTTCTCCTCCGAGCGCACCAGGTCGAGGATGGCCTCGACGCCGCGGCCGGCTTCCATCTCCGCCTTGCTCATCCGGTAGGGCGTATCGAGCTCCGCCACCCGCGCGTGGCCCGAGAGGAGTGTGCGCGCCTGCTGGTGGATGCCCTCGCCGAGACGGTGGAGCTCGTCGGCCGCCATCTTGTGGAGGCGGTCCGTGCCGAGGCGGCTCAAGTCTTCGTGGAGGGTCACCAGGCCCGAGGTGATCAGGCCGTAGAGGAGCTTGCAGACCTCGAACGGGCTCATGGCGAGGCCGATCGCGATCTCCTCGATCGAGCGGCGCTCGTCGATCTTGCAGATCAGGCTCCACTCCTGGGGGGTCAGCGAGACGGACGTGGTGGCCGCCAGGTTCGTGAAGACGGGGACCAGCCGGGTCGAGGAGATCTTCTTCGAGAGGACCTGCCACTCGTCGATGCGGCGGGCCGCCTCCATGAGGAGGTTGGTGTTGGATTTCTGGATCGTGGCCTTGTCGGACTCGGTCCCCTGGGTGAAGACGAAATCCCCCTCGGGCCAGATCGCCAGCTCGTAGACGGCCTCCTCGCCGGCCAGGTCGCCGACGTGGGCATGGATGATCTGTCCGCCGCGCAGGTAGATCTCGCCCTCCGGCTCCCCGTCGCGGCGGAGCGAGAAGACGCCCGTCTTTCCAGACACGGAGACGAGCTGGATGATGTCCGGAAGAGGCAGCTCCTTCAGTGATCCCTGGAAGGCCATGATCGCTCCATCAACTCCATCGGAGGGAAAGTGATGCTAGCACAGGCGCAGAGTATCACCGCGAGGGGGCCGCATCGCGCAAGCGGTCGAGCCGCAGCCGCTGAGCGCAGCAGAGGGCGACCGCCAGGGCGTCGGTAGCGTCGCTCGGCCATCCGGGGCCCGCGACGCCGAGGAGGAGGCGGACCATGCGGGCGACCTGCTCCTTGTCGGCCCGGCCGTTGCCGGTGACGGCGGATTTGACCTCGGCCGGCGTGTACTCGCGGATCTCGATGCCGCGGCCGGCGAGGGACGCGAGCAGGGCGCCGCGCGCCTGGGCCAGCACGATGAGCGACCGGGCGTTCATGCCATGGAAGGGCGATTCGAGGACCGCCACGTCCGGCGGGTAGCGGCCGAGGAGCTCCTGCAGCCCGGCGCACAGCCGGGCGAGGCGCGCCGGCAGCGCGAGGTCGCGCGGACCGGAAAAGCGGCCGGCCTCGACGACCCGGCAGGACGAGCCGCTCTTCTCAAGAAGGCCGAAGCCGGTGTGGAGACTGCCGGGATCGATGCCCAGGATCAGCACGCCGCCTCCGTCCTACGGGGCCGCGAGCACCTGCTCGTCGACCTGCATGTTGGCCCAGACCTTCTGGACGTCCTCGTGGTCTTCGAGCGCGTCGAGCAGGCGCAGGAGCTGCGACACGCGGTTGCCCGGCACGGCGACCCAGGTCTGCGGGATCATCGCCAGCTCTTTGGCGTCGAGAGGCACGCCGCGCCGCTCCAGCTCTTCGAGGGTGCTGGCGAAGTCCTCGGCCGGCGTGTAGATCTCGAAACGGTCCTCCTCGACGGCGACGTCGTCGGCGCCGAGCTCGAGGGCGAGGTCCATGAACGTCTCCTCGTCCCTGGCGCTGCGCGGGATGGAGAAGTAGCCGCGCCGGTGGAACATCCAGGCGACGCAGCCGCTCTCGCCCAGGTTGCCGCCGTTGCGCGCAAAGATGTTGCGGATCTCGCCCGCGGTCCGGTTGCGGTTGTCCGTCATGCCTTCGACGAGCACCGCGACGCCGCCCGGTCCGTAGCCCTCGTAGGCCACCTCTTCATAGGCGGCCTCGCCCGCGAGCTCGCCGGTGCCTTTCTTGACCGCCCGGTCGATCGTGTCGTTCGGGACGCTGTTGCCTCGGGCCTCGAGGACGGCGCTGCGCAGGCGGGGGTTGGTCTTGACATCGCCGCCGCCCAGACGGGCGGCCACGGTGATCTCCCGCAGCAGCTTGTTGAACAGCTTGCCGCGGCGCGCGTCCGTCGTCGCCTTCTTGTGCTTGATCGTGCTCCATTTGCTGTGGCCCGACATCGCCCCCATTGTAGCGAAGCAACCCTCCCGGCGGACAGCCGCTCCGTTAACTCCCTCAAAAAGCAGCAGCTTTTCGTGCATTTCGATTGACTGGAGAGGTGCGGAGTGCTAGAAAGCAAACTGTATTTCTGTCGGAGATTGTATGCCTTCGATCCTGGTCCTCGAGCAAGACCTGCGCTCATTGGAGCGGATTCACCAGACCCTGGGCGCGGCGGGCTGGAGGGTCCGGGTCGTCGCCGAGCCCGCGCAGGCCTTCCAGGCCGCCACGTCCGAACGCCCCGATTTGGTGATCGTCGGCGCGGCCGTGGCCGGAGCCGCCGCGGTGGCTGGATCGTTCGCGCGGCGGACCGGCGGCCCCGGCGTGCTCGGGCTGCTCCCGCCCGGAACGAGCGCGGGCGGCTTCAACGGCCTGGCGGCGGATGAGCTGCTGGCCCAGCCCTTCAGCGACCAGGAGCTCCTCGCGGCCGTGCGGCGCGCGGGCACCGCCCCCAAGCCGGCCGCGGCGGCTGCTTCGCGGCCGCAGGGGGAGTCGAAGCTGACCTCGCACGACATCTTCGGCGACGTGCTCGCCGAGGTCGAGCTGGCCGGCGATGCGCCTCCCGAGCCGGTTTTCCCGGTTGCCCCGGCGGTCCCAACACCCGCTCCGGTGGCTCCGCGGCCCGCGCCCGCGCGCCCGGCCATGGACGACGATATGAACCGGAAGCTCGAGATGACCCTCTCGGGCGTCCTGGGAAGCGACCTCTCCAAGCCGCGGCCGGCGGCGCCGCCAGTCGCCGCGCCGCCTCCTCAGGCCACTGCTCCGGCGCCTCCGCCCCGTCCGGCCGCTCTGTCCCCGCGCAGGCCCGAGGCCGCGGGGGACCACGACATCGATGCGATCCTCAGCCGGACGCTGGGGAGCCTGGAGCTCGGTCCGCGTTCGCGGCCGGCCGCCCCATCAGCTCCTCCTCCGCGCCCGGTCTCCGCCACCGCGCCTCCTGCCGAGGAAACGGGAGCCCGCAAGGCGCCCCGTTCGCTGGACGGCGGAATGTCGGAGCTGGCGGAGCTGACCCGCACGTTCCGGACGACGCCCGCGGCTCCGGCCTCGACCCCGGCCGCGCCGCCCAAATCCGTGGAGCCTCCGAAAGTCTTCGCGCCGCCGCCGGCCGTGGTCCCGCCGCCGATGCCTGCGGATCCTCTGTCAGGCTCTCTGTTCGGGTCGGATCCGTTCGACCTGACGGCTCTCGACGTGGAGCCGCCGGCCGCGCTCGACGAGCCGGAGCCGGTGCTGGAGCTCGAGGCCGACATGCCCTTCGACCTGGTGGACCTGGAGGTCGAGGTCGAGCCGGAGCCGCCCGAGGCCGAGCCGTTCGCGCCGGAGCCGCTCGTTCCCGAGCCGCCCCAGCCCGTGCTCGCGGAGGAGCCCGCGCCTGTCCCGGCCGGACTGGGCGTGCTGGGCGGCGCCGCTCCCGCCGACTACGCGGCCACGCAGCGCATCCAGATCCCGGTGCTGCTCGACGAGACGGCGAGCTCCCCCGGGGCGGAGCGCTTCGGCCAATACACGCTGCTCGAGAAGATCGCCGCCGGCGGCATGGCCGAGGTCTGGAAGGCCCGGATGCGCGGGGTGGAAGGGTTCCAGAAGACGGTCGCCATCAAGAAGATCCTGCCGCACATGACGGACAACTCCGAGTTCATCGGAATGTTCATCGACGAGGCCAAGCTGGCGGCCCAGCTCAGCCATCCCAACATCGTCCACATCTACGATCTGGGCAAGATCGGCCGCGACTACTACATCGCCATGGAGTACGTCGAGGGCAAGGATCTGCGGTCCCTGCTCAACGCCTCGCGGCGCAGGGGGTTGCAGCTCTCCCTGGGTCTCGCTCTGCTCATCGCCTCGCGCCTGGCGAGCGCGCTCGACTACGCCCACCGCAAGCGCGACTTCGAGGGCAAGGAGCTGGGGCTCGTCCACCGCGACGTGTCGCCGCAGAACGTCCTCCTCACACACGAGGGGGACGTCAAGCTGTGCGACTTCGGGATCGCCAAGGCGGTGTCCAAGGCCGGCCAGACCCAGATGGGCTCGCTCAAAGGGAAGCTGCAGTACATGTCTCCCGAGCAGGCCTGGGGCCGGCCGGTGGACTCGCGGTCGGACATCTTCTCCCTCGGGGCCGTCCTCTTCGAGATGCTCACCGGCGAGCGGCTGTTCTCGGGCGACAGCGAGATGTCGATCCTGGAGGCGGTGCGCCAGGGCCGCATCCGCACGCCGCGCGACATCGACCCGACCCTCCCGGCCGAGGTGGACGAGATCGTGTCCCGGGCCCTGGCGTATGAGGTGAAGGACCGCTTCCAGAGCGCCGGCGAGATGATGCAGCGGATCGAGGCCGTGCTCCACACCCTGGTGCCGTCGCCCGGGCCGGGCGAGCTGGCGGCCTTCCTGGAGCGTGTGGTGGCGCCCGAGCCGTCGAGCGACGTGCTGTTCCTCCCGTCGCCATCAACATCACCGCCTCCGCCCGCGCCGGCCGCCGCTCCGATCCGCCTTCCGGACCCCGAGGTGCCGCCGTCCCTGTTCGCGCCGGAGCTCACACCCGCGGAAGCGGTCCCGGTCGAGGCCGTGGCGCCGCTCGGCGACGTGCACGTCGAGGAGGCCGGCGGACGCAAGAGCCGGCTCTTCCTGGTCATCGCCATCGTCGTCCTGCTGGCGGCGGTGATCCTGACGTTCTTCTTCCTGCGCGGGCGCCGCGGCGAGACTCCGCCGCCGGCCGCGACGGAGGCGCCCGCGGCAGGTGCGGCGACGCAACCGGCGCCGGGCGGCCAGGCCGCGCCCGCACCGGTGCCGGCCGCGCCGCCCACGACCAAGGCGGCTCCGGCGGGCGAGACCGTCGACGAGAAAGCCATCCAGGCCATCCTCAAAGAGGAGCTGGCCAAGCGGGAGAAGGAGCTGCGCCGCAAGTACGAGGCCCAGGCCAAGCAGCTCGAACGCGAGCTGGCGAAGGCTCAGAAGGACGCCCAATCGAAGGACGCGGGCGAGGCGCCTCCGTCCCCGCCACCCCCCCCGCCGAATTGACGGAACTTGTCAGTCACTGGAAACCGGGATATCCTCCCGGTCGCCTTCGTTTCCTGCCCCCATACGGGGCACCGGAGATAGAATGAGTCTCAACGAGAATCAGCGGAAGTTCTACGAAAACATTCACTCCACCACCCGAGCGGAGATGGAGGATCTCGATCGCATGATCGAGGAGGAGCTGGCCAAGGTGAAGGACCGCCTGGCCGAGCTCCAGAACGCGAAGAAGGCCGCGCGCCAGATGTATGACGCCGCCTGCATGCGCCTCGGCATCCCCAACGACATGGACGCCGAAGAGCAGGCCGGCGAGGCCTGATCCGCTTCAGCTGAAAAGAAGCGCGCGGCCCGCACTCCGGGCTTCCGCGCCATCCATCTCTCATGGCCTGGTTCCGCAAAACCAAGACTCCGAAGCCGATCCGCCAGGAACGGCCGCGCAGCAATGTCCCCGAAGGCCTCTGGGTCAAGTGCGAGGGGTGCAAAGAGGTCATCTACTCGCGCGACCTGGACCGCAACCTGCGGGTCTGCCCGAAGTGCGGCTATCACCTGCGGATCGACGCCCGCACGCGCATCGCCCTCCTGCTCGACGAGCCGGAGCCGCGCGAGCTGTTCACCAACGTCAGCCCCACGGATCCGCTGGGCTTCCGGGACAGCAAGCGCTACCGCGACCGGCTCAAGACCTACCAGCAGGCGGTGGGCGAGCGCGACGCGGTGCTCGTCGTCCAGGGGCACCTGGACGAGATCCCGGTCGTCTTGGCGGCCATGGAGTACCGCTTCATGGGAGGCTCCATGGGCTCGGTGGTGGGCGAGAAGATCACCCGCGCCGCCGAGCGGGCGTTCGAGCGCCGCCTGCCGCTCCTCGTCGTCTCGGCCTCGGGGGGCGCCCGCATGCAGGAGGGGGTCCTCTCGCTGATGCAGATGGCGAAGATCTCCGCCGCCCTGGCCCGCCTGCGCGAAGCGCGCATCCCCTATCTTTCGATCCTCACCGATCCGACGACCGGTGGCGTCACCGCCTCCTTCGCCATGCTCGGCGACCTGAACATCGCGGAGCCGGGAGCCCTGATCGGCTTCGCCGGGCCGCGGGTCATCGAGCAGACCATCCGGCAGAGCCTGCCCGAGGGGTTCCAGCGCAGCGAGTTCCTGGTGCAGCACGGGTTCCTCGACCTGGTGGTCCAGCGGTCCGAGATCAAAGAGACGCTCGCCCGCTGCCTCCGCCATCTGTACCGGCCCTGACTACCCCCGCGCAGATCCTCGCCCGGCTAGAGCCCCTGGGCATCCAGCTTAGCCTGGAGCCCACGCGGGACCTCCTCGCCCGCCTTGGAGAGCCGCAACTCCTCTCGACGACGGTCCTGGTGGCAGGCAGCAACGGCAAAGGCTCGACCTCCGCCCTTCTTGCCGCCATGGGCACCGCTGCCGGCTACCGCACCGGCCACTACACCTCGCCCCATCTGGAAACCGTCGAGGAGCGGCTGCAGATCGACGGCTCACCCGTCGAGCCTGAACGGCTTGGCGCGCTGCTGGAGGAGATCGTGAACGTCGCCGAACGAACCTCCGGCGCGCTCCCCACTTACTTCGAAGCCCTGACCGTCGCCGCCTTCCGCTGGTTCGCCGAGGAGAACGTTGACCTAGCCATCCTCGAAGTCGGCCTCGGAGGCCGCCTGGACGCAACGAACCTGGCGGAGCCGATCCTTTCGCTGGTCACCTCGATCAGCCTGGAGCACCGGGAGTTCCTGGGCGACACCCTGTCCGCCATCGCCCGCGAGAAGGCCGGCATCTTCCGTGCGGGCCGGCCGGCCCTGGCCTGGGTGGAAGACCCGGAGCCCCGCGCGGCTCTCCAGGAGGTTGCCGCGGAGAAGGGGACCGATCTCCGCTTCGCGCAGGATCTGGTGCGGATCGAACGAGCCGAGCGCGAAGGCTGGAGTGGCCAGAGGATCCGGTTGGCCACCCCCGGGGGTCGTTACGACCTGCGGATGACGCTCCTCGGCGCGCACCAGCAGCGGAACCTGGGGCTCGCCGTCCTTGCGGCGGAGACGCTGGCCGCGGCAGGCTTTTCAAGGATCGGCCCGGATGCAATCGCAGCCGGCGCGGCCGCCTGCCGCTGGCCCGGCCGGCTGGAGGTGATCGATCTCGCGGACGGCCGCCGGCTGCTCCTCGATGCTGCGCATAACACGGAAGGTGCCGCGGCGCTGGCCGATTTCCTCGCCGGGCTGGGAACCCAGGTCGACCTCCTCTTCGGCGTCCTGACCGACAAAGACGCCGCCGAGATGCTCGCATCCCTGGCCCCGCATGCACGGAGGCTGATCCTCACGACGCCCCCCAGCCCGCGCGCCCACGACCCTGCCGGGCTGCTCCGGTATCTCGAAGGAAAAGAGGGAGTCGAGGTCGAGCCGGACCCGGCACAGGCGCTCGACCGGCTGCTCGCGGGGAATGGCGAGACCCTGGTTGTCTGCGGGTCGATCTATCTGATCGGGGAGGTTCGGGGGCGGGTTATGATCTCGGAATGATCCTCCGCTCGATCCAGCTCGGTAATTTCAAGAGCTTTCGTGATACCCGGATCTCCTTCGGGCCGTTCACAGTGCTGGTTGGCACCAATGCGTCGGGCAAGAGCAACGTCCAGGATGCGCTCCGATTCCTGCACGGCTGCGCCCAAGGCTTTACAGTCGCCGAGGTGATGGATGAGAAGTGGGGTCCTGGAGGCCTTCTCCTGTGGCGGGGGATCCGAGGTGGTGCTCGCGAGATCGTCTGGGCCGGAGGCGACTTCTTTCACCTTAGCGTCGAAGCGGAACCCTTAAAGGGGGAGCAGTACCATTATCAGATCATCGTAGGGCACCGCGAAGAGGCCAAAGCCCTTGAGGTCTGGTCTGAAGACCTCAGTTTGGGTGGCCATGAGGTCTTCGGTGATGAAAGCGCCATGGAGGGTGACCGGCCGATCACCTTTCCTGGTTACAAAGCAAAAGCGAGATATTCGGCTGGACGCTCAGCCCTGACTCGGATTGCCGACGATGAGAAGGTCGAAAAGAAGAGGCGGGAAGAAGTCCGCCTCTTCGTCGAAGCGCTCAAGAGCATCCGCTTCCTAGATCTCGCACCGGACGCGATGCGGACCCCGACAACGCCCGGCGAGCAGGCTCTGGGCGACCGCGGCGAGAACCTGTCGACCGTTCTTCATAACCTCGCGGCGGACCCTGCGAAGAAAGAAGCCCTCCTGGGCTGGCTGCGGAGCCTGACTCCCCTCGACGTCGTCGACCTGCGATTCCACGAAGACCTCACGGGACGGGTGCTTGTCTATCTGGTCGAATCCAGCGGTCGAGAGATCTCGGCGAAGAGCGCCTCCGATGGTACCCTGCGATTTCTCGCGCTGGCGGCGGCATTGCTCAGCTCAGAATCAGGCCACGTCTTCTTCATTGAGGAGATCGACAACGGCCTGCATCCGACCCGGCTGCACCTGCTGCTCGACGTCATCGAGCAGGCGACCCGGAACCTCGGATGCCAGGTCATCGCCACCACCCATAATCCGCAGCTCCTCGCCTACCTTTCGCCGGAAGCGAGAGAGGATGCCGTCCTGCTCTACCGGCGGGAGCACGAGGACGCCTCCGCAGCGATCCGCATCGTCGATCTGCCGGACGTTCGGCGCGTCCTTGCATCGCAGGATCTCGGACGGCTCTTCGCTACCGGCTGGCTGGAGGATGCCGTCGAGCTGATGGACGCCGAGCCACCCCGTTCGAAGGTCCGCGTGAAGGGGAGCCGTTGAGCTTCCGCGTGCTCGTCATCCCAGAGGACTTCCGGAAAGACGAACCCCTCCTCAAGCCGATCCTGGAGAAGATGCTGGAGGCGTGCGACCGGAAAGCCAAAGTCCGCATCTGCAAGGACCCGTTGCTCGGCGGCGTCCGCGAGGCATTGAAGTGGCCGCGCATCCGAGAGATCCTCGACCGCTATCGCGGCATGGTGGACTGCTTTCTTCTGATTGTCGATCGAGACGGCCTCGCGGGCCGGAAGAAGAGCCTTGCCGCCATTGAGAAAGAGGCTGCCCAGTTCCTGGGAGCCGAGGATCGCTTCTTTGCCGAGAACGCCTGGCAGGAGGTCGAGGTCTGGGCCTTGGCCGGCCTGACCGACCTTCCGCGCTCGTGGAGCTGGAAATCCGTCCGCGACGAGGCAAACGCGAAGGAGGTCTACTTCGAGAGATACGTGCGCGAGAAAGGGCTGACGGCGGAGCCCTTCGGCGGACGGTTGCGGCTCGGCCAGGTGGCTGCCCAGAACTATCCGCGCATCCGCAAGCTTTGCGTCGAGGATGTGGGCGCCCTGGAATCTCGCCTGAAAGAAATCGAGGAGTCTGCCTGACTCGGATAGACTATCGCCACCATGTTCATCGGACACTTCGCCCTCGGGTTCGCCGGCAAGCGAGCCGCGCCCGCCGTCTCTCTGGGCTCGCTGTTTCTGGCCTGCCAGCCGGCCCGGAGCGGCTCGGCCTGGGACTCTGGAATTCCCTTCCGGCGACTCTAGGCGTCGAGTTGATTTCGGTCCGCCGCCTCCGAGCGTGGCGGCCGTCGCGTGGAGCGCGCAGGCGATGTGGCTGCTCGTCGCGTGGGGCTACTGGATCGACCGCCACCGGGAGCCGTTCACTTCCTCCCGAACATCTTTTCGTTGAAGGCGCGGGTCCCGCCGCGTGGGACCGACAGCGTCTGCCATCCGCCGCCTGCCAGGTGCTTGGCCAGGAAGACGATCTGGCCGACGTGGTAGGCGCCGTGCGACAGAGTCCGCTCGATCGCCCCGATGACGCTGTGCGGCTCGGCGCGGATCATGACGGTCCGCGTCAGATCCGCTTCGGTCAACGAGGCGAGCGTCGCAAAGAGTCGGCCCCAGCCGTCTTCCCAGCGCGCCAGGAGATCCTGCCGGGAGATGCCGCCGGGCTCGAACTCGCTGTCCCGGTCGCGGTCGGGCTTCTCGCCGTCGGTGGTGAGGAAGTCGGTCCAGCGCGAGCGGAAGTTGCCTCCCAGATGAAGAACCAGAGCGGCGAGGCTGTTCGACTCCGGATCGAGCGCGAAGGCCAAATCCTCGTCGCGCACCTGAGCCAGAGAGCGGTCCGCCAGATCCTTGAGGCTGCGCAACCGGGCGACGACTTCGTGGAGATAGAGGGAAGCGGCCGTGTCGGACATGGGAGGAAGGCTAGCAAAAAACTGGCGCGGTGAGCCTTCCACGCACCCCCTGCAAGGCATCTCACATTCCATGAGGTACCGGAATTCGCTGAAAGAGCTATAATTTGCCGCGACTGACTCCACTATAGGACGACCGGGAGACTGCGTGACGATTCAAGCGCTGTTGTTCGGGGACCATTTGGTCCTGAGACGTCTCGTTGAGACGATCCTCTTGCAGCATACGTGGAAGATCGTGGCTCGTGATCCCGAGGCCGCGCGCACGATCTTGGAGGCGCAGTCGTCACGCTGTCTGGTGGTGGTCGTCGCCGATGGTCCCCAGGCTGTGGCGCTCTGCCGTCAGGCCCGTTCTCTCCCTCCAGACGGCCATCATGTGATCGTCGCCGTGACCTCCGGCGGAGGCCCGGACCACCTCCAGGCCCTGATCGAGGCCGGAGCGGACGACTGGTTCCTGGCTCCGCAGGACGCGCCAGTCGATCCTGCTCTCCTCGGCCTGCGGCTCGAAATGGCCGCGCGGCGTCTGGCCGCCACGGCCGAGAGCCATGGCGGGGACGATCCGCTGGCCCGCGACGAAACCTTCCGCCTGATGGTCGAGACCCTGAGCGAGGGGCTGGGCGTGAAGGATCTGAAGGGGAAGATCACCTACGTCAACGCCCGGCTCTGCCAGATGCTCGGCTACACCCGGAAGGAGATGATCGGCCGGCCGGTGACCGACTTCTTCGACGAGGAGAATCTTGCACGTGAGCTGATCCTCGCGCCGCAGCATCTGGATGCGGCCGCGTCCTACGAGATCGAGCTGACCACCCGGGACGGCCGGCAGATCCCGACGCTCCAGTCGCCCAAGGAGCTTCACGACCGCGACGGGCGCCGGGTCGGCTCGTTCGCCGT
This sequence comes from Thermoanaerobaculia bacterium, assembly GCA_035264905.1. GTDB lineage: Bacteria > Acidobacteriota > Thermoanaerobaculia > Multivoradales > UBA5704 > UBA5704. The sequence goes on along the minus strand of DATFPH010000452.1, from coordinate 2,709 downwards.
GGTCGCCGACCTCACCGCCCAGAAGCAGGTGGAAACCGAGCTGCGGCTCACCCAGTTTCTGATCGACCGCGCGGCCGACGCGGCGTTCTGGGCCGATGCGGACTCCCGCTTTTTCTATGCGAACGAGGCCGCGTGCGCCTCTCTCGAATACTCGCGGGAGGAGCTGCTCTCGCTGCGGGTGCGCGACATTCTCCGTCCCGAGGACGCCAATCTCTTCGAGGAGATCGTCCGCGCCGTGCACGCCCGCGGCCCGGTGACGTTCGAGACGGTGCACGTGACCCGGTCGGGCCGCCAGCTCCCGGTGGAGGTCACCCTCAATTGCCTGAAGTTCAACGACCGCGAGCTGTTCTGCGCCTTTGCCCGGGACATCACGGAGCGGACGGTGGTGGAGCAGGCGTTGCGCGAGTCCGAGGAGCGCTACCGCAGCCTGTTCGACGGCGTCCCCATCGGCCTCTACCGGACCACGCCCGAAGGGCGGATGCTCGACGCCAATGCCGCCCTGGTGGAGACCCTCGGGTTTCCGAGCCGCGAAGCCCTCCTCGAGCAGGACGTCAACGTGCTCTATGTCGACCCCGAGGTCCGCCACGACTGGCAGCGCGAGCTCGCGGCGGAGGGGGAGGTGCGCACTTTCGAGGCGCAGCTCCGGCGCTACGACGGCCGCGTCATCTGGGCGCGCTTCAGCCTGCACGCCTTCCGGGACGAGGAGAAGCGGATCCTCCGCTACGAGGGGGCGCTGGAGGACGTCACCGACCGCAAGCAGGCCGAGGCGGCGCTGCGCTCCAGCGAGGAGCGCTTCCGCGCCCTGGTGCAGAACGCCTCGGACCTCATCGCGATCCTGGAGGAGAACGGCTCCATCCGTTACGAGAGCCCGTCCCACCAGCGCGTGCTCGGCCACCGCCCGGAGGATTTCGTCGGCAAGATCTTCCTCGACCTGCTGCATCCGCAGGACCGGCCGCTGGTGGGCAATGCCCTGCGCTGCCTCGTCGAGCAATCCGGCGAGATCGTGACGTTGGAGTACCGGCGCCGGCACCGCGACGGCGAGTGGCGGTTCGTGGAGTCGACCGCCTCGAACCTGCTCGGGCATCCCGCGGTGGCCGGGATCGTCCTCAACTCCCATGACGTCACCGATCGCCGGCAGGCCGAGGAGAGGCTCCTCTACGAGACCCTGCACGACGAGCTCACCGGTCTGCCGAACCGGGTCCTGTTCATGGACCGGCTGAAACAGTCGATGGAGCGCTCGCGGCGCGAGCCCGACCGCATCACCGTGGTCCTTTTCCTGGACGTGGACCGGTTCAAGATCGTCAACGACAGCCTGGGCCACCTCGTGGGCGACCAGCTGCTCGTCCAGATCGCCGGCTCGCTCCTCTCGGTCCTGCGGCCCACGGACACCATCGCCCGCATGGGCGGCGACGAGTTCGCCCTCCTGCTCGAAGGGGTGCGGGCCGTGACCGACGCCGAGGAGGTGGCGGTGCGCATCCACCAGCGGCTCAGCGCGCCGATCAACCTCCACGGGCACGAGATCTTCCTGTCGGCGAGCATCGGCATCGCCGTCCACACCCCGGAGTACGAACGGGCGGAGGATCTCCTGCGCGACGCGGACACCGCCATGTACCGCGCCAAGAGCCAGGGCCCCGCCGGCCACGTCGTGTTCAACCGCGGCATGCACCAGTTCGTGATGGCGCGGCTCCAGCTCGAAACCGATCTGCGGCGGGCGGTGGAGCGCGGCCAGCTCGAGGTCTACTACCAGCCCGTCGTCGACCTGCGCACCGGGCTGGTGACCTCTCTCGAAGCCTTGCTGCGGTGGGTCCATCCGCGCCACGGCGTGATCTTTCCCGACGAGTTCCTCTCGGTGGCCGAGGAGACCGGCCTGATCGTCCAGATGGGCCGGTACGTGCTGGAAGAGTCCTGCCGCAAGGTCCGCGAGCTGCAGCTCCGGTACGAGGAGCACAGCAGGCTCAAGCTGAGCGTCAACCTGTCGAACAAGCAGTTCTTCCAGGCCGACCTGTTCGAGCAGGTCCGCCACGCTCTGGCCGAGAGCGGGCTCGACCCGTCCTGTTTGGGGCTGGAGATCACCGAAGGAGTGATCATCCAGCACGCGGAATCGGCCACCACCCGCTTCTCCCGCCTCAAATCCTTGGGCATCCAGCTCTCGATGGACGACTTCGGCAAGGGCTACTCGTCGCTCAACTACCTGCACCGCTTTCCGATGGACATCCTGAAGATCGACCGCTCGTTCGTCTCCCGGATCGAGGAGGGGTCGGGGAACCTGGCGATCCTGGAGGCGATCGTCACCCTGGCGCACCAACTCGGGATGGAGGTGGTCGCCGAAGGAATCCAGACGGCGGCGCAGGTCAAGAAGATCCGCGCCCTCGGCTGCGAGTACGGACAGGGCTTCCTCTTCTCCAAGCCGTTGTCGGCCGATCAGATCGATGACCTGCTCGCGCCCACTGCCTCGGTGGCCGCCGGGAGCTGGAAGGCGGAATAAAAAATTCGGGAATGCGCGACGGCGTGGGTGGGTTTTCCCGGATGTGAAGAAACGCGCGGACCCTGGCAAGATCTTCCTTGTGTCGCCGGCCAGCCTGAACGGCGAGCGCGCCAAGCTGCTCCTGTCCCCGACGGCGCGCTCGGAGACGGCGCGGCGGATGCGCTCTCCGGAGGGAGCTCCTCTCGAAGAGGTCTTCACCTTCATCAGCTCTCTCTACTTCCGTG